>NZ_JBWGIG010000011.1:0-206525 GCF_056312595.1 Pseudomonas sp. GYB4201
GGCCTGGCGGCCGCTGCTACGGGAGGCGATACGCCTTGGGAATGCTATGATCGCGCCAACCATCGCTCAGGACCTCCCCGCCCCCCATGGACTACCGCAAACCCTCCGACCGCAAAAGCATGCACGCGCGCATCGTGCAGGAAATCGGCATGCAGATCGTCTCCGGGCGGCTGAAGCCCGATGACAAGCTGCCCGCCGAGGCGCTGTTGTGCGAGGAATATGCGGTCAGCCGGCCGGTGCTGCGTGAGGCCACGCGGGTGCTGGTGGCCAAGGGGCTGGTGTATTCCAAGCCGCGGGTGGGCACGGTGGTGAAGGCGCGGCGCGAGTGGCACCTGCTGGACCCGGACGTGCTGCACTGGCTGATGCAGAGCAGCCCGCAGAACGAGTTCTTCGCGTTGCTGACCAGCGTGCGGGCGATCATCGAGCCGGCGGCGGCGGCCCTGGCGGCGCAGCATGCCACGGCCGAAGACGTGGCCTCGATTGCCGAGGCCTACCAGCGCATGGAAGCGGCGCCCACGCCTGAGGCTTTGCTGCAGCCGGACCTGGACTTCCACAGCCGCATTGCCGAAGCCACCCACAACGACCTGCTGGCGCACCTGTGCAACATGCTGGCGCTGGCGCTGCGCGAGGCGTTGAAGCATTCCAACCAGCGGCCCAACCTGCATGAACTGGCGATGCCACGGCACAAGGCGATCCTGACCGCCATCGAGAACCGCGATGCCCTGGCAGCGCGGCAGGCGACGCTGGTGCAGCTGGATGATGCGCGCAATGCGTTGGGGATGGTGTTGGGGTCGGAGTTGACTCTGTAACCTCCTGCCACCGCGTAACGCCCAGACGCAGCCTGCGGCAGCTGCTACGCGAGGTCCGTCGTAGCAGCGGCGGGGCGGCCATCCGCCGCAGGCCGCGTCAGTGCGCGAATATCGACCCGCCCGCCTTGCCCGCCATCTTCTCCGGCTTGATCAGGAACCGCGCCAGCGCCGGCAGCAGCCACAGCGCGCCAAACATGTTCCACAGCAGCATGAACGTCAGCATCAGGCCCATGTCGGCCTGGAACTTGATGGCCGAGAAGATCCAGGTACACACGCCGATCGCCAGGCACAGGCCGGTGAACAGCACCGCCTTGCCGGTGGATTTCAGCGTCTGGTAGTAGGCTTCCTGCAGCGGCAGCCCGGCACGCAGGAAGCTTTCCAGGCGGCTGTAGATGTAGATGCCGTAGTCCACGCCGATGCCCACCCCCAGCGCCACCACCGGCAGGGTCGCGACCTTGACGCCGATGCCCATGAACGCCATCAGCGCGTTGCCCAGCACCGAGGTCAGCACCAGCGGCAGCACGATGCACAGCGTCGCGGCGAACGAGCGGAAGGTGATCAGGCACATCACCGCCACGCAGATGTACACCAGGATCAGGATGGTCAGCTCGGCCTGCTTGATCACCTCGTTGGTGGCCGCCTCGATGCCGGCATTGCCCGCCGCCAGCTGGAACTGCAGGCCGTCGCTGTCATGGCTGGCGGCGAACTGCTTGATCACCGCCACGGCGCGGTCGAGGGTCTCGGCCTTGTGGTCGTTGAGGAACACCAGCAGCGGCGCCAGCGAGCAATTGCCGTTGTACAGGCCGTCGGCGCGGGCCACCGAGCTGTTGAGCACCTCGGGGTTGCGCGACAGGCTTTCCCACTTCAGGTTGCCCTCGTTCATGCCCTTGATCACCTGCTTGCTCACGGTGACCAGCGACACCGTCGACTGCACCCCGGCGGTGTTGTCCAGCTGCCACATCAGCTCGTCCATCGGCTGCATGGTCTCGTAGCGCGAGCAGCCTTCGGCGGCGGTCTGCACCATCACCACCAGCACGTCGGAGCTGGTGGCGTAGTGGTCGATGATGAACTGGTTGTCCTGGTTGTAGCGCGAGTCGGGGCGCAGCTCCGGGGCGCCCTGGTCGAGGTCGCCGATCTTCAGGTTGTGGCCGTACCACAGGCCGCCGCCCAGGGCCAGCACGGCCAGCGCCACGGAAATCGGCGCCACTTTCGGGCTGGCAAAGTTCGCCAGCGCGCGCCAGAACGGGTGCTCGCGCACCGCATCCTTCTTGCTGCGCTCGATGGCGCGTTTGCTGATGCCCACGTAGGAAATCGCCACCGGCAGCAGGATCAGGTTGGTGAACACGATCACCGCCACGCCGATCGAGGCGCCGATGGCCAGCTCGCGGATCACGCCGATGTCGATGATCAACAGGGTGATGAAGCCCACGGCGTCGGCCAGGATCGCGATCATGCCCGGCAAAAACAGCTGGCGGAAGGTGCGCCGCGCTGCGGTCAGGGCGTTGTCGGCGTCACTGGACTGCAGGGCGATGCCGTTGATTTTCTGCACGCCGTGGGAGATGCCGATGGCGAAGATCAGGAATGGCACCAGCATCGAATACGGGTCCAGGCCGAAGCCGAAGGCGTGCATCAGCCCCAGCTGCCAGACCACCGCCACCAGCGTGGTGCTGAGCACGGCGATGGTGCTGCGCAGGCAGTTGGTGAAGAAATACAGCAGCACCAGGGTGATGACGAAGGCGACGCCGAAGAACATCACCACCATGATCAGGCCGTCGATCAGGTCGCCGACCTTCTTGGCGAAGCCGACGATGTGCACCTTGACGTTGGGGTTCTGCGCTTGGAATTTGTCGCGGATCTTTTCCTCAAGGCTGTGGGAAAACTTCTGGTAGTCCAGGCTCAGCAGCTTGCCCTGGTCGTTGGGGTCGGGGTAGGACTCCAGCAGCGGGATCTCGACGATGCTCGACTTGAAGTCGTTGGCCACCAGGCGCCCCACCTGGCCGGACTTGAGGATGTTGCTGCGCAGCAATTCGAGGCTGTCGGCCGAGCCGTTGTAGCTCTGCGGAATCACCTCGCCGCCGGCAAAGCCTTCCTCGGTGACCTCGGTCCAGCGCACGCTGGGGCTCCACAACGACTTCATGCCCGAGCGGTCGACGCCGGGAATGTAGAACGCCTCGTCGTTGATCTGGCGCAGGGTCTCCATGTAGTCCTTGTTGAAGATATCGCCGTTCACCGCCTCCACCGAGATGCGCACGGTGTTGCCCAGGTTGGCCAGGTCGTTGCGGTGCTCGAGCATGCGTTGGATGAACGGGTGCTTGAGCGGGATCATCTTCTCGAAGCTGGTGGAGGGGCGGATCTGCGTGGCTTGCCAGAACAGGAAGAGGCTGGCGAGCAGGCAGAGGATGATGACCGAAGGACGGTTGTTGAAGATCAGGCGTTCAAGGAACGTGGCCTTGTCCTGGTGGTGGCTGCTCATGGAAATCTGCTCCCGGACGGTCATGGTTGGCCCACCTTCTGAAGGCTGGCCTGTTGCTGGCCGAGGTCGGCGCCGTTGGCCGCGGTGACCCGCACGCCGCCCTGCCCGGCCACCACCAGGGTGCCGCCGGCACCGCCGGTAACGGCCGACAGCGACAGGCGGTCGGGGCGGTTGAACAGGCTGAAGGTCTTGCCGTCATCCTTGCTGCGCAGCACCGTGCCGCTGTTGCCCACCAGCACCAGGGTGCCGTCGTCCAGGCGCGTGGCGCCCGACAGGGCGAACTCCAGCGGGCCGCGCGGGCCTTGCAGGGGCACGTTGGCCCAGGTGTCGCCGAAATCGGTGGAGCGGAACAGGTTGCCGCGCAGGCCGTACACCAGCAGGGTCTGCGGTTCGCCGGTGGCCAGCAGGCCGAACAGCGAGCCCTCGTAGGGCCCCTGGACCTTTTCCCAGCTTTGCCCCCAGTCGCGGGAACGGAACAGGCTGCCCTGCTCGCCGACGATGAACAGGCCGGCGTCCTTCACCGCGCCGATGGCGTTGAAGTGGAATTGGTCGGGGTTGTCGACGCGGTCGCTGACGTCCTGCCAGTGCTGGCCGCCGTCGGTGGTGGTGAGCAGCGCGCCGTAGGCGCCGATGGCGAAGCCGGTGCTGGTGTCCTTGAACCACAGGTCGAGCAGCGGCGCCTGGCGCTTGAGGTCTTCGAACTGCTTGGTCCAGGTGGCGCCGCCGTCGGCGGTGGCGAGGATCTGCGCGTCATGGCCCACGGCCCAGCCATGCTGGGGGTCGACGAAGAACACCGCCGTCAGCAGCTGGCGGCTGGGCACCTTGGCCTGGGCCCAGGTCACGCCCTGGTCATCGGAGTACAGCACGTGGCCGCGGTCGCCCACGGCCACCAGGCGCTTGCCGGCGCTGACCACGTCCAGCACCAGGCCGCGCACGGCCTTGGCCGACTCCACCGACCACACTTGTGCATCCGCGCTGGGGTCGGCAGCCCGGGCCATGCCCGCCATGCCGCCCACCCCCAGCCCCACGGCCATCGACAATGCCACCCATGGGCGCCACGCGCCCTTCCCTGTGGCGTGCTTGCCACCACGCCTGACCGGCTCGCTCATAGCGCACTCCCATTATTGTTATTTGACCAGCCTGGGTGGGGGTTGGCTGAAACCAGCACGCCAGAGCCCCGCGAAAGCTGGTCTATCCTAGCCAGCCCGGAAACGGGCTGACAACGCGCGCGGTGTGTTCTTTCATTCGCCGGCGGCCCGCACGGCGCTTCCCCAACCCTAGCAGAAGGCCCCGCACCTGCAGGCCAGAGCCTTGCCGGGCCAGGCGCCAGCCGCAGCGGGCGGGGCTGTGCAGGCAAGGCTGAATGTCGGGCCATCATCCGCCGTTATCGGGTGCCTCTTTATCGAGTACCTATTTACCTCGTACCTAATTACCTCGTACCCATGCGCCGCAGCGCCGCCGGGCTGAAATCCGCCGCCGCAGGTATCGGCCGGCTGAAGTCCACGGTGCTGGCTTCCTCGTTGTCCAGGTGCTGCACGTGGTAGCGCCGCGCCTGTAGGTCATGGAACACGTCCAGCGCCGACCAGGTGGTGGGCAACTCGTAGAAGTTCTTCAGGTAGGCCATGGACACCCGCCACAGCTCGCCACGGCCGTCGTACTGGTCCACCACCGCGGCTTGCCAGCTGTCTTCGTCCAGGTACAGCCGGCGCTTGGCGTACAAGTGCCGCGCGCCGGGCTTGAGGGTGCCCTCCACCACCCACACGCGGTGCAACTCGTAGCGGGTGAACTCGGGGTTGAGGTGGCCGGGCTTGATCAGGTCGGCGTATTTCACCGCGCGCTGGCCCAGGCGGTAGTTGTTGTAGGGGATATACAGCTCCTGCTTGCCCACCAGGTGCCAGTCGTAGCGGTCGGGCGAACCGTTGAACATGTCCGTGTCGTCGGCGGTGCGCAGGCCGTCGGCGCTGCTGATGGGGGTGTCGTAGGCCAGGCTCGGTGCACGCCGCACGCGGCGCTGGCCGGGGTTGTAGATCCAGGCCTGGCGCGGCTCGCGCACCTGGTCCAGGGGCTCGTGCACCAGCACCACGCCACCGGCCAGGCGCGCCGGGCTGCGGATCTGGTTCAGGTAGTAGAACAGCATGTTGTCATTGGTGTCTGCCGCAGGCTGCGGGTCGTAGAAGCGGAACAGGCCCTGCTGCTCGGCGACGATGGGCACGTAGCTGCCGTTGCGCTGCACCGCCACCTCGGCGGCGCGACGCTCCACGTAAATGCCGCGGTAACGGGCAACGTGGTTCCACAGCGCCTCGACGCCGCTGGCCGGGATGGGGAACGGAATGCCGCCCTGGGCGCCGGTGAAGCCGTTGCCGTCGGGCGCGAGCACGGCGTTGGCAGCGTTGTGGCGGGTGTTGTCGTACAGCCACTGGGGCGCGGCGCCAGTGCGCCGGCTCACGTACACCGGCATGCGGAACGTGTCGGGGTACGTCTTGAACAGCGCCAGCTGGCCGGGGCTGAGGTGGTCACGGTACTGCGCCAGGTTGGCGGCAGTGATGGTGAACATCGGCTTGTCGGCGGGGAACGGGTCGACATGCGGGTGGCCGGAGCCGGGGTAGCCGGCAGGCGGGGCCACCAGGCCGCCGGTCCACGGCGGAATGGTGCCGGCGGCGTTGCCGGCCTTTTGCGCGCCCAGCGGGGTCAGGGTCACGCCCAGCTGCACGCCGCCCTGGGGGTCGGCCGCCAGCACCGGGGTGGCGAAACAGGCGAGCAGCACGGCCACGCCTGGCCATCTCGAAAATGTGAGCATGGTGGTTCTCCCTTAGAACGAGTACTTGACGTTGAAACCGATGTTGTCGCGGTCGCGCACGGCGTTTTTCTGCCCGCCGCCGTAGAACTCGGTGTATTGCAGCTCGGCTTCCAGGCTGTTCTGGTAGTTGGCCCGTAGCCCCGCCGAGTAGGCCTTGCGGCCCTCGATGAAGTTGCCGGTGAGGTGCGAGTTGCCGCTGAAATCGTCCTTGTAGGTCAGGAACGGCGAGACGTTGACGCCGCCCACCAGGTTGTTCCAGGTGCCGATCACCATGAGCGTGGCGCCATAGGCGTCCGGGGTAACCTGCGCGTCGCGACCGAAGCCAACGCTGTAGCCGGCGTTGGCGCGGCTGGCGTAGTAGCGGCGGCTGCCGTCGAAGGCGGTGTACTGCAGGCTGCTGCCGCGCAGGTGCTCGGACGCCACCTCGGCCACGGCGTTAATGCCATCGAAGCCCCAGCGCGGGCCGAAGCTGTAGAGCGTGCCGAGGGAGGCGTTGAACATCTGCACCCGCTCGCTGCTCTGCACCTCGTCGCCCAGGCGCACGTGCTTGCCGCCGATGTTCACCGTCTTGCCGTCGGCCAGCGGGCCGGCCTGGGCCAGCAGGTCGCCGACCAGGTCGCTGGTGGAGGCCATGCCGATGGGCATGTTGGGGCGGTAGGTGAATTCACCGAACAGCGCGGCCTCGCCCAGGCGGGTGTTGAAGCTTGCACCGAACATGCGGATGTCCTCGGCGAACTCGCGGCGGCCACGCACCTGGTTGGCGACGTCGAGGGTGGCGACGCCGTTGGCGGCCTGGGTCAGGGCGGCGTTGTAGGCGGCGGCGACTTGCCCGGTAGGGTTGGCGGCGATCGCTGCCTGCAGCTGCTCGCGGGACATATCCATCTGTTGCGCCACCTGCTGCTGGATGGCCGGCGCCGCGGCAGCCTTGATCTGGGTCAGGTTCAGCCCCTTGTACGCCCCCAGGTCGGCATGGATGGTCGGCTCCTTGCTGTGATAGTTGACGAAGTAGAAGCCGAACTCGGTGTTGTTCAACTGCTCGGCGGTATACCGGAAGGCCACGCCGAACTGGCCGTCGTTGCGGGCATTGATGTCGGGGCCGATGCTGGCCGCCTTGAGGTTGCCGTAGCGGTCGATGCCCCCGCCGCCCTGCAGGCCGCCAACGCCCAGGGCGCTGAGCCCCTGGTACAGGCCGGTGACCGCGCGCAGCGCCGGTACTTCGGCGTAGGCGGTGTGGCCGCCCTTGGCGAACAGGTCGGTCTCGGCGAAGTAGGTGCCCACTGGGTCGATGGCGGTTTCCTTCCAGTTGAACTGGTAGAAGCTTTCCACAGACAGGTTGTCGGTGAGGCCGACGCTGAAGTTGATGGCCTCCACCGGCATCAGCACTTCCTTGAGCTCCGAGCCGGGCAGGCGGAACTTGGCGGCGTCGATGGGGTTGGTGGTGTTTACCCCGCCCCGGTAGAAGATGCCCTCGCCCCAGTTGAACACCTGCCGCCCCAGGCGCCCGGACACCGGCATGCCGGCCACGTCCCAGTCGCCGCGCACGTAGGCGTCGAGGATTTCCACGTTGCTGCCGGCGTGGTCGCGGGTGGCGCGGCTGAAATGGCGGTCAGCAGGGAAATTCTGGCTGGGCTGGACCGGGTTGTTGTTGCGGTTGTAGTCGGTGTGGCCGTCCATGATGCGGCTGTCATAGAAGCCGCTGGCACGCAGGAACAGCCCGTAGTTCCTGTAGGAGGTTTCCAGTTCACTGGTGAACTTGTAGACCGAGGAAACCAGCCCCGGGTCGAAGTTGCGATTGCCGTCGTTGGCGTTGATGTCATCGTTGCCCTTGTCCCGCCCCTGGACCCGCCACAGCTGCCCGTAGGACAGGGTGGTGTCCAGCGAGCCGCGCACTTCATCCTCCAGGAAACTGAATTCCACGGCCTCGGCGGGCACGCAGGCCAGGAACGGCAAAAGCCCCGCCAAGGTGTAGCCGGCGCGTGCCGGTGCCAGGCTTGGGGGTACCGCGACTGCATGGTTACGCATGGTGATCTCCCTGAAAATCTTATTGTTTTCCGAACCCGCAGGGTCAATCCGTAGGACATTTCCCAAGGTATGAAAAAAAGGCGGGTGCTGACCGGCAGATGAAGGTCAGGGAGGCAGAGTGCCAAGGGTAACGAGGGAGCGATAGCGCTAATGCGCCGGGGAGCGGATTTTCAGGAATACCCTACGCAGCGGGGTAAAACCTCCTACAAATCCAGGGTTTTCCTGGAACAACGCGGTGCTTGAGGACGCGGCCTTTGGCCGCTGCTACGGGGATCTGCGTAGCAGCTGCCGCAGGCGGTGTCTGGGGGCAACGAGGTGTGCTTGGAAGAACGCGGCGCTTGGGGACGCGGCCTTTGGCCGCTGCTACGGGGATCTGCGTAGCAGCTGCCGCAGGCGGCGTCTGGGGGCAACGAGGTGTGGCTGGAAGGACGCGGCGCCTGGGGACGCGGCCTTTGGCCGCTGCTACGGGAAGGTGTATGCCCAATGTGGCGTGTTATTGGCCGTGCAGGCGGCCCAGGCCGGGTGGCACGCCGCCGGTGTCGGTGGCCTGCCAGGGGCCATCGAGGCTGGTGGCCCAGGTCCAGCCGCCATTCCAGCGGTAGTAGGTGCGCTGGCGGTAGTAGGTGTCCGCCTGGCCTTCAAGCACGTACACGCCCAGTTTCGGCTCCCAGTGGCTGGCCCCGCCCGGTGGCGGCGCGAAGCTGGCCGAGGTACGCGGCGCAGGCTTGCTGGCCGGGTTGCCAGGGGTCACCGGCAGGGGCCGGCCAGGCTGCGGCGCCGGGCGGGTCTGGGGCAGCGACGGGATGGTCGGGGCGTTGGGCTGCGGCTGCGGGTGTTGCACCGCGCAGGCGCTCAGGCCCGCGATCAGGGTTAACAGGGAAACACGGGCAATGGCGTGCATGATCAGAGATCCGGGCTGTCGATGGTCAGGTTTTGCGGCGCGGTGGTGCTGCTGGCCAGGGGCTGGCTGCGGCCGACCCACTCGCCCTTGGTCGGCTGGCCGGCACGGGAGATGCGCGCGACAAGTTGGACCTCGGGAAAGTTCGACAGTTTCAGCTGCGGCATCATTGCATCGCCATCCGTGAGCTCGACGCTGGCCGGCAAGTCGGCCACGGTTAGGCGCTTCACCGCCAGCGGCATCGGCGGCCCGGAGGCGGCGCGGGCGAAGATGAACACGCTGTCGCCCGGCTGCACCTTGGTTTTCAGCTCGGCGCCCAGGTCGACGTGCACCTTGAGCAGCGCCGCGGCCTTCTCCACCGGAGCCGCCGCCACGCTGCCACCGCCGGCGGTGATCTTGTCGGCGGCGCGCTGGATGCCACCCTGCAGGGCGGTGCGGGACGGATCGTCCGCCGGCAGCAGCACCAGCAGGCGCTGCCAGTAGTCCACGGCTTCCTGATAGCGCTGGCCCTCGAAGGCGGCGATGCCGCGCAGGCCCAGGCTGGTGACTTCCTTGGGGTCGGCCTTCAGCGCTTCATCGGTGAGCGCCTGGATCTCCGGCGACCACTTCTTGTTGCTGGCGAAATACTCGGCCTGGGCCAACTGGCCCAGCACTTCGGGCTCGCGCCCGGCCACCGCCAGGGTGCGCTGGAACAGCCGCGCCGCGTCCGCCGGACGGTTCTGCGACATGTAGGTACGGCCGAGGAAGAACAGCCCCTGGGCCGAATCCGGCTGCGCGGCCACCGCACGCTCCAGGCGCTGGGTCATCTGTTCCATGGATGTGGGCGGCGTGGCGAACTCGCGGGTCAGCTCCACCTTGTCGCTGGAGCCAAAATGCAGGTACAGGCCCAGGCCCAATGCCGGCACCAGCAGCGCCGCCAGCAGCGGCAGCGGCCGGCCCAGGCGCGACACGCGGGCGCCGTCGGCCCCCTCGGTGTCGGCCAGCAGCTCGCGGGCGGCCTCGGCGCGGCCGGCCTCCAGCTGTTCGGCAGTGAGCACGCCCTCGGCCTGTTGCGCCGAAAGTTCAGCGATGCGCTCCTGGTACAGGGCCACGTTCAGGGCGGTACGGTCTTCTTCCTGCTGGGCGCGACGGCCGCGCACCACGGGGATCAGCAAAAAGCCCAGGGCCACCAGCAACAGCAGGCCCACGGCAAGCCAGAAATCAATCATGGGTGTTCTTTATCCAACAAGGTGGCGAGGCGCGCGCGCTCTTCGGGGGACAGTTCGGGTTCAGCGTCGGTGCCGGTGGCACGGCGGCGACGGACGATCAGCAGGATCACCCCCACGCCACCCACCAGCAGCACGCCGGGGCCGAACCACAGCAGCCAGGTACGGGCGGTGAGCGCCGGCTTGTAGCGCACGAACTCGCCGTAGCGGTCGACCATGAAGTCGATGATCTGCTGGTTGTCCTTGCCCTCGCCCAGCATGCGGAAGATTTCCCGGCGCAGGTCGGCGGCGATGGGCGCGTTGGAGTCGGCGATGTCCTGGTTCTGGCACTTGGGGCAGCGCAGTTCCTGGGTCAACTCGCGGTAACGGTCACGCTCGGCGTCGTTGGCGAACTGGTAGGTGTCGATGGCCGCCTGGGCCACGCCCGCCAGGCCCAGCGCCAGGCCGGCGGCGGCCAGCCAGCGCTTCATGGCCGGGCCTCGTCGACCAGGCCCTGGTACTGGCTGGCCAGCTGCTCGCGCCACACGGTGTCGTCGATCACGCCCACGTGCTTGTAGCGGATCACGCCCTTGGCGTCGATGAGGAAGGTCTCCGGCGCGCCGTACACGCCCAGGTTCAGGCCCAGGCCGCCCTGCTCGTCGTTGATATTGATCTGGTAGGGGTTGTGGAAGTCCTGCAGCCACTTCAGCGCGGCGGCGTTGTCATCCTTGTAGTTGACCCCGTAGATCACCACCCCCTGCTGGGCCAGCTTGGTCAGCACCGGGTGCTCGACCCGGCAGGAAATGCACCAGGTGCCCCAGACGTTGACGAGTGCCGGCTTGCCTTTCAGGTCAGCCTCGGTCAGCGGCTTGCCATCCTGTACCGATGGCAGCGCGAACGCCGGGAACGGCTTGCCGATCATGGCCGACGGCAGTTCCGAAGGGTCCAGGTACAGGCCGCGGTAGAGGAACACCGCCACCACGAGAAACAGTGCCAGGGGCACCAACAACATCCAGCGCTTCATGCGGCCGCTCCATCCAGACCCAATACATCACGCACCTTGGCGCGCACTTTCACCCGATACCGCCGGTCCATGGCCGCCAGCGCGCCACCCAGGGCGGTCAGCAGGCCGCCGAACCAGATCCAGCGCACGAACGGCTTGACGTGCACGCGCACCGCCCAGGCGCCGTTTTCCAGCGGTTCGCCCAGGGCCACGTAGAGGTCACGGGTGAAGCCTGCGTCGATGCCGGCTTCGGTCATCATCGACTGCTGCACGGTGTACAGGCGTTTTTCCGGGTACAACACGGTCACGTCCTTGCCGTCCTTGCTGACGCGCAGGGTGCCGCGGTCAGAGGTGAAGTTCGGCCCGCGATAGTGCTGCGCGCCGTCGAAAATGAAGTGGTAGCCGGCCAGGTCCACGGCGTCGCCGGGCGCCATGCGCAGGTCGCGCTGGGCGCTGTGGCTGCTGGACAGCACCACGCCCAGGGCGCACACCGCAATGCCCAGGTGCGCCACGTGCATGCCCCAGTAGCTGCGGGTCAGGCTGCGGGCGCCATTGAGCAGGCCTTTGTGGCGGGTCTTGTCGAGCAGGTCACGCACGCCGGCCAGCAGCACCCAGGCGGCCAGGGCGAACACGGTGAGGATGGCCCAGTCGAAGTTGTCCACCAGCAGGCCGCCGATCGGCGCCAGCACCACGGCGCCGATCAGCACCGGGGTGAGCATGCCGCGCAGCCACTGCAGCGGCGTGTCCTTCCAGCGCACCAGCACGCCCACCGCCATCACCACCATGAGGATGGCCATCAGCGGCACGAACAGCGCGTTGAAGTACGGCGGGCCCACCGACAGCTTGGCGCCGCTGATGGCGTCGAGCACCAGCGGGTACAGGGTGCCCAGCAAAATCATCGAGGCCGCCACCACCAGCACCAGGTTGTTGCCCAGCAGCAGCGTCTCGCGCGACCACAGGCCAAAGCCCACGTGGCTCTTGACCACCGGCGCACGCACGGCGAACAGGGTCAGCGAGCCGCCGACCACGCACAGCAGGAAGATCAGAATGAACACCCCGCGCGCCGGGTCCGAGGCGAACGCGTGCACCGAGGTCAGCACGCCGGAACGCACCAGAAAGGTCCCCAGCAGGCTCAGCGAGAACGCGGCGATGGCCAACAGCACGGTCCAACTCTTGAACACCCCGCGTTTCTCGGTGACCGCCAGCGAGTGGATCAGCGCGGTGCCCACCAGCCACGGCATGAACGAGGCGTTTTCCACCGGGTCCCAGAACCACCAGCCGCCCCAGCCCAATTCGTAGTAGGCCCACCAGGAGCCCAGGGTGATGCCGAAGCCCAGGAAGCTCCAGGCAACGATGGTCCAGGGCCGCGACCAGCGCGCCCAGGCGGCGTCCAGGCGGCCGCCGAGCAGGGCGGCGATGGCGAAGGCGAAGGCCACCGAGAAGCCCACGTAGCCCATGTACAGCATGGGCGGGTGGATGATCAGCCCGGGGTCCTGCAGCAGCGGGTTGAGGTCGGCGCCGTTGGCCGGCACCTGCGGCAGGATGCGCGCGAACGGGTCGGAGGTGAGGATCAGGAACAGCAGGAAGCCGGTGCTGATCATGCCCATCACCGCCAGCACCCGCGCCAGCATCACCTGCGGCAACTGGCGCGAGAACACCGACACGGCGAAGGTCCAACCGCCGAGGATCAGCGCCCACAGCAGCAGCGAGCCTTCATGGGCGCCCCACACGGCGCTGAACTTGTAGTACCAGGGCAAGGCGCTGTTGGAGTTGTTAGCGACATAGCCGACGGAAAAGTCGTCGGTCATGAAGCTGTGGGTCAGGCTGCCAAAGGCAAAGGCCAGGAAGAAGAATTGCCCCCAGGCCGCTGGCTGGGCCAGGCCCATCCATTGGCGGTCGCCGCGCCAGGCGCCAAACAGGGGGACGGTGGCCTGCACCAGGGCAAAGCACAGGGCCAAAATCATGGCCAGGTGGCCGAGTTCGGGAATCATGGTCTCAACCTTCCTTGCCGGGCTGCGCCGGGGCGCCGGCAGCGGACTGGCCGCTGTCCTTCAACGCCTTGGTGACTTCCGGCGGCATGTATTTCTCGTCGTGCTTGGCCAGGATCTGGTCGGCCACCACCACGCCATTGGCGTCCAGCTTACCCAGGGCGACGATGCCCTGCCCTTCGCGGAACAGGTCCGGCAGGATGCCGCGGTAGGTGATGGTGACGTGCTTGTTGAAGTCGGTGACCACGAAACGCACGTCCAGCGAGTCGGCCGAACGCACCAGCGAGCCCTTTTCCACCATGCCGCCGGCGCGGATGCGGGTGTCCACCGGCGCTTCGCCGTTGGCGATCTGGGTGGGGGTGTAGAACAGGTTGATGTTCTGTTGCAGCGCGCTCAGGGCCAGGCCCACGGCCACGCCCAGGCCCACCAGCAGGCCGACGATGATCAACAGACGTTTCTTGCGCAGCGGATTCACTTGCCTTTCTCCCGGCGCAGACGGCGCGCCTCTTCCTGCAAATAGCGCCGGCGCGCCAGCAGCGGCGCGGCGACGTTGTTGGCCAGCACCACCAGGCAGATGCCGTAGGCCGACCACACATAGGCACCATGATGGCCCATGGCGAGAAAATCGCCGAATGAAGCGAAATTCATACGCGACCCTCCAGCGCCTGCGCCACTTCGGCCTTGGCCCAGCTGCTGCGTGCCTCGCGCTTGAGCACTTCCAGGCGCATGCGCATCAGCAGCACGGCGCCGAAGAAGCAGTAGAAGCCCAGGGCGGTGAATAGCAGCGGCAGCCACATTTCCGCAGGCATGGCCGGTTTTTCGGTGAGGCTGAAGGTGGCGCCCTGGTGCAGGGTGCTCCACCACTGCACCGAGTACTTGATGATCGGGATATTGACCACGCCCACCAGCGCCAGCACCGCGCAGGCCTTGGCGGCGCTGTCGCGGTTGGTGATGGCGTGGCCCAGGGCAATCAGGCCCACGTAGAGGAACAGCAGGATCAGCATCGACGTGAGGCGTGCGTCCCACACCCAGAACGTGCCCCAGGTGGGCTTGCCCCAGATGGAACCGGTGAGCAGCGCCAACGCCGTCATCCAGGCGCCGATGCGTGCGCCACATTGCAGGGCGATGTCGGCGATCTTCATCTTCCACACCAGCCCCACCAGGCCGGCGACGGCGATCATCACGTAGCAGGACTGCG
Organism: Pseudomonas sp. GYB4201; assembly: GCF_056312595.1. Taxonomy (NCBI): domain Bacteria; kingdom Pseudomonadati; phylum Pseudomonadota; class Gammaproteobacteria; order Pseudomonadales; family Pseudomonadaceae; genus Pseudomonas; species Pseudomonas sp. GYB4201. The sequence continues at coordinate 14,373 of NZ_JBWGIG010000011.1, forward strand.
CCAGCATGGCCGCCGGCACGTGGATATAGATGATGCGGAAGCTGTTGCCCTGCTGGTAGTCCGGCGGCGCGAAGGCCAGGCCCCAGACCACGCCAATGGCCAGCAGCAACGCCGCGGCGATGCTCAACCACGGCAGCAGGCGCCCGCTGATTCCGTAGAACCATTTGGGCGAGCCGAGTTTGTGAAACCAAGTCCAACTGATCACGCTGCTATTCATCACGGTGCATCCTGAATCTTCGCCAGCCCTCATGGGGGCTGGCATCATTATTCGCCGACGCTGATCTTCAGGCCAGCGGCTATCGCAAAGGGTGTGAGGGTGACAGCGAGGGCTGTCAGGCTACCCAGCCAAAGCAGGTAGCCGGCGGTCGGCATGCCTTGCAGGGCCGCCTGCAGGGCGCCACTGCCGAGAATCAGTACCGGTATGTATAAAGGCAGGATCACCAGCGCCAGCAACAGGCCGCCGCGCTTGAGCCCCACCGTCAGCGCCGCACCCACCGCGCCCAGCAGGCTGAGCACCGGGGTGCCCAGCAACAGCGAGGCCAGCAGCTCCGGCAGGCACGCCACCGGCAGGCCCAGCATCAGCGCCAGCAGGGGTGACAGCAACACCAGCGACAGCCCGGAGAACGCCCAGTGGGCCAGCACCTTGGCCAGCACCAGCATCGGCAGCGGGTGCGGCGACAGCACCCACTGCTCCAGGGAGCCATCTTCGAAATCACTGCGGAACAGGCCATCGAGCGACAGCAGCACCGACAACAGCGCTGCTACCCAGACTAGCCCCGGTGACAGCGTGCGCAACAATTGCGCCTCCGGGCCTACCGCCAGGGGAAACAGGGCGATCACTATGGCGAAGAATACCAGCGGATTGATCAGTTCGGCAGGCCGGCGCACCAGCAGCCGCGCCTCGCGCTTGAGCAGTTGCAGGAATACGCCGCTCATGCTGCCCACCGCCCCAGGTCCAGCTCGCGGTAGCCGGCCGGCATCACCGTCAGGGTGTGGTGGGTGGTGAGGATGACCATGCCGCCGTTGTCACAGTGGGCGGCCAGGTGCGCCTCCAGCTGGGCCACGCCGTGCTTGTCGAGGGCGGTGAAGGGCTCGTCGAGGATCCACAGCGGCGGCGCCGGCAGGTACAGGCGCGCCAGGGCCACGCGGCGCTGCTGGCCGGCCGACAGGGTGTGGCATGGCACGTCTTCGAAACCGTGCAGGCCCACTGCCGCCAGGGCTTCCCAGATGGCGGCGCGGGAGGCCGGCTGGTGCAGCGCGCACAGCCAGGTAAGGTTTTCCTCGGCGCTGAGCACGTCCTTGATGCCGGCCGCGTGGCCGATCCACAGCAGCATGCGCGCCAGCGCCGCGCCCTGCCCGGCCAATGGCTTGCCGCCCAGCAGCACCTGGCCGGCAGTAGGTTGCATCAAACCGGCAAGCAGGCGCAGCAGGCTGGTCTTGCCGCTGCCGTTGGGGCCGCTGACCTGCAGCATGTCGCCGGGGCCGACGGCCAGCTCCAGCTGCTCGAACAGCATCCGCCAGTCACGCTCGCACGCCAGGGCCTGGGCTTGGAGATGAGGAATCAAACGAAGACCTTATCAATCGGATAAAGGGTACAGGCGCCGTTCAAGTGCGCGCCGCCGTTGCCGTTAAACTGGCATCGGCGTACTTTTTGCAAGCGTTCGACGTGCACTGTATACAAGCTTCGAAGAAGTTGGTGCCGCATTATACATATCGCCCCCCACTGCCATCATGGCAATTTCCGCAGGCCAGGCCTCCATGACTGATATCACCAGCCTTCCCACCCAACTGCCGTCGGCCAGCGCGTTGCGCGCCAGCGTCAGCAGCGGCGACGTGCTGAAGCTGCTGACCTCGCTCGACGGCCTGATGGACGTGGGCGATAGCGCCAGCGGCCAGGTGCTGTCGAGCAAGGGTGGCGCCGGCCAGCCGTTCCAGGTGGTGCTGTCGCTGGTCACTGCCAACGGCGACAAGGCCACCGTGCAGGCCACCAGCCAGCAACCCCTGGCCCAGGGCGCCCAGGTGACGGTCACGCAGCTGGCCTCGGGCAATCTGGCGGTCACGGTGCAGCAGGCCAAGGCCAGCAGCGTCAGCACCCTCACTCAATTGGATACCCAACAATTGCCGGTGGGCACCCTGGTGCAGGGCAAGGTGCTGAGCAGCCAGTTCCAGCCGCAGACGGCCAATTACCGCTCGCTGGTCACCCTGCTCAACACCGCCATGGCCGGCAGCACCCTGGAAATCGACAGCCCCGGGCCGCTGCGGCTGGGCAGCCTGCTCAGCGCCCAGGTGCAAGGCAGCCAGAGCCTGAGTTTCCTGCCCCTGGGCGGGCGGCTGGAGCAGCTGGCGGTCAGCCAGCAGCTGCAAACCCAGCAAAGCCGCCAGGGCTCGCTGGAAGGCCTGCTGGCGGCGCTGCAAAACCTGGGCGACAGCAGCGAGGTGGGTGACGACCTGCGCGCCAGCGCCAGCCGCCTGCTGGCCAGCCTGCCGGACATTCGCCAACTGACCGACGCCCGCGGCGTGGCCCAGGCCCTGAACGCCAGCGGCCTGTTCCTGGAAGCGCAGTTGCTGACCCCGCAGAACGGCGCCCAGCCCGACGATCTGAAAAGCAGCCTGCTGCGCCTGGTGGCGCAGATTCTGCCCAACCTGCCGGGCAATGCCCCGTTCAACCCTGCCGACGCCGCCAAGGCGCTGGCCAACGCCCTGCCCGGCTACGTGCGCACTGCGCTGGGCACGCTCGGCCAGATCGGCGACAAGCCCGACACCAGCAGCTTCCCCCTGCCCGCGCGGCTGCTGGGCGGCGCCGACGGTGAAAACGACTTGCAGAATTTGCTGCGCCTGGCCTCGGCGGCGGTGTCGCGGCTGCAGAGCCACCAGCTGTCGAGCCTGGCCCAGAGTGGCATGAGCGAGGACGGCAAGGTGCTGACCACCTGGCAGTTGGAAATCCCCATGCGCAACCAGCAGGACATCGTGCCCCTGCAGGTGCGCGTGCAGCGTGAGGACGAACCCCAGGAGCAGGCCGCGCAACCCCAGGAGCAGCGGGAAAGCAAAGACCCCTTGTGGCGCGTGGACCTGGCCTTCGACCTGGACCCGCTGGGCCCCTTGCAGATCCAGGCGCAGCTGTTGCGCGGCAGCCTCAGCAGCCAGCTGTGGGCACAGTGGCCTGCCACCGCACGGCTGATCGACAGCGAGCTGGGCAACCTGCGCCAGCAGCTGTTGGCCGCAGGCCTGGCCGTCAGCGACCTGCAATGCCACCAGGGCATGCCGCCCCAGGGCCCGAGCACGCAACTGGAACAACGCTGGGTGGATGAAACCGCATGACTGCCAAAGCCCCCCGTCAGGCCATCGCCCTGACCTACGACGGCCAACAGGCCCCGACCCTCACCGCCAAGGGCGACGATGAACTGGCCGAGGCCATCCTGGCCATCGCCCGGGAATACGAGGTGCCGATCTACGAGAACGCCGAGCTGGTGAAGCTGCTGGCGCGGCTGGAGCTGGGCGACAGCATCCCCGAGGCGCTGTACCGCACCATCGCCGAAATCATCGCCTTCGCCTGGAACTTGAAGGGCAAGTACCCCCAGGGGTTCGACCCCAACCCGGCCCCGGTGGAACGCGATATCACCCCACCCCGATAACGTAGCAGCGGCCGCCGGCCGCGTCCCGAGGCACCACGGCTCAGACGTTCAACAACCGCTCGCGCAACTTGCCAATCTCGTCGCGCATCTGCGCCGCCGCCTCGAACTCCAGGTCGCGGGCCAACTGGTACATCTTCTCTTCCAGCTGGCGAATACGCTTGTTGATCTCGCTGGGCGAGCGCAACTCGTTTTCGTACTTGGCGTTTTCTTCGGCGGCCTTGGCCATGCCCTTGCGTTTCTTGCTGCGCGAGCCGGGCACGGTGGCGCCTTCCATGATGTCGGCGACGTCCTTGACCACCCCCTGGGGGACAATGCCGTTGGCTTCGTTGAAGGCCACCTGCTTCTCGCGCCGGCGCTCAGTCTCGCCGATGGCGCGCTCCATGGAACCGGTCATGCGGTCGGCGTACAGAATCGCCCGGCCGTTGAGGTTCCGCGCGGCGCGGCCGATGGTCTGGATCAGCGAACGGTCAGAGCGCAGGAAACCTTCCTTGTCGGCGTCGAGAATCGCCACCAGCGACACCTCGGGCATGTCCAGGCCTTCACGCAGCAGGTTGATACCCACCAGCACATCGAAGGTCCCCAGGCGCAGGTCGCGAATGATCTCCACCCGCTCCACAGTGTCGATGTCCGAGTGCAGGTAACGCACCTTCACGTCGTGGTCGGCCAGGTAATCGGTCAGGTCCTCGGCCATGCGCTTGGTCAGCACCGTCACCAGCACCCGCTCCTCGATGGCCACCTGCTTGCGGATCTCCGACAGCAGGTCGTCCACCTGGGTCAGCGCCGGCCGCACTTCCACCAGCGGGTCCACCAGGCCGGTGGGGCGCACCACCTGCTCGATCACCCGGCCGGCGTGCTCTTCTTCATACTTGCCCGGCGTGGCCGAGACGAAGATGGTCTGCGGGCTCACCCCTTCCCACTCGTCGAAGCGCATGGGCCGGTTGTCCAGCGCCGACGGCAGGCGGAAGCCATACTCCACCAGGGTTTCCTTGCGCGAACGGTCGCCCTTGTACATCGCGCCCACCTGGGGAACGCTGACGTGGGATTCGTCGATCACCAGCAGCGCATCGGGCGGCAGGTAATCGTACAAAGTGGGCGGCGGCGCGCCCGCCGGGCGGCCCGACAGGTAGCGCGAGTAGTTTTCGATGCCGTTGCAGTAGCCCAGCTCCAGCATCATCTCCAGGTCGAAACGGGTGCGCTGCTCCAGGCGCTGGGCTTCCACCAGCTTGTTGGTGTCGCGCAGGTAGTCCAGACGCTCCTTGAGCTCTTCCTTGATGCCTTCGATGGCCTCCAGCAAGGTCTCGCGCGGGGTCACGTAGTGGCTCTTGGGGTAAAAGGTGAAGCGCGGCAGCTTGCGGATGACCTCGCCGGTGAGCGGGTCGAACGCCGACAGGCTCTCCACCTCGTCGTCGAACAGCTCGATGCGAATGGCTTCCAGGTCCGACTCCGCTGGGTACACGTCAATCACGTCGCCGCGCACCCGGAAGGTGGCGCGGGCAAAATCCATCTCGTTGCGGGTGTACTGCAGGTCGGCCAGGCGGCGCAGCAGCGCGCGCTGGTCGAGCTTGTCGCCGCGGTCCACGTGCAGCACCATTTTCAGGTAGGTCTCGGGGCTGCCCAGGCCGTAGATGCACGACACCGTGGTGACGATGATGGCGTCCTTGCGCTCCAGCAGGGCCTTGGTGGCCGACAGGCGCATCTGCTCGATGTGGTCGTTGATCGACGAGTCCTTCTCGATGAAGGTGTCGGACGACGGCACGTAGGCTTCCGGCTGGTAGTAGTCGTAGTAGGAAACGAAATACTCCACGGCGTTGTTGGGGAAGAACGCCTTGAACTCGCCGTACAGCTGCGCCGCCAGGGTCTTGTTCGGCGCCAGCACCAGGGTCGGCCGCTGAACCTGGGAGATCACGTTGGCGATGCTGAAGGTCTTGCCCGAGCCCGTCACGCCGAGCAGGGTCTGGTGCGCAAGGCCGGCTTCGATGCCCTCCACCATCAGGCGGATGGCCTCGGGCTGGTCGCCGGCAGGCTGGAAACGGGTGACGAGCTGGAACTCGGACATGGCGAACCTCTTGGTCATCGGCAGGACGCGCCCTGCAGACGAAAACGATCACGGGCGGCAACCGACGCCTGTATTTATAGACAGTATCTTATACCCCAAGTGGTGTTTTGCGGTGTCAGTTTCAAGATAAGGCCTACAAGGTTATTGGACCGCGCCCACATCGAAATGACTAACGGTGTAAAAAAAAAGCGAAATTGGGCCGGAAAACCTGCATCAAGCTGTCGCAGGTGCAAGCAAGGATCTCTATACTGACTCCCCGTTTGTGCACCGCTCTAGTGCATTTTTGGAGCGGTGTACCCCCATTACCCTCCAATCAGAGCTACGGTAAAAATGAGCCTGTTTTCTGCTGTCGAATTGGCACCCCGCGATCCTATCCTGGGCCTGAACGAAGCGTTCAACGCTGACACCCGCACCGACAAGATCAACTTGGGCGTGGGCGTTTACAGTGATGAACAAGGGCGAATTCCCCTGTTGCGTGCCGTCGTCGAAGCCGAGACCGCACGTGTTGCCCAGCACGCCGCCCGCGGCTACCTGCCGATCGACGGCATCGCCGCCTACGACCAGGCCGTGCAGAAACTGCTGTTCGGCGCCCAGTCGCCACTGCTGGCCGAAGGCCGCGTGGTCACCGTGCAAGCCGTTGGCGGCACCGGCGCACTGAAAATCGGTGCCGACTTCCTCAAGCAGCTCTCGCCCAACGCCGTCGTCGCCATCAGCGACCCAAGCTGGGAAAACCACCGCGCCCTGTTCGAAACCGCCGGCTTCCCGGTGCAGAACTACCGCTACTACGACGCCGCCACCAATGGCGTCAACCGTGCCGGCCTGTTCGAAGATCTGAACGCCCTGCCCAACGGCTCCATTGTCGTGCTGCACGCCTGCTGCCACAACCCGACCGGCGTCGACCTGACCCCCGAAGACTGGAAGCAAGTGCTGGAAACCGTCAAGGCCAAGGGCCACGTGCCGTTCCTGGACATGGCCTACCAGGGCTTTGGCGACGGCATCGACGAAGACGCCGCCGCCGTGCGCCTGTTCGCCGAGTCGGGCCTGACCTTCTTCGTCTCCAGCTCGTTCTCCAAGTCGTTCTCGCTGTACGGCGAACGCGTTGGCGCGCTGTCGATCGTCACCGAGTCCAAGGAAGAAAGCACCCGCGTGCTGTCCCAGGTCAAGCGCGTGATCCGCACCAACTACTCCAACCCGCCTACCCACGGCGCCATGATCGTCGCCACCGTGCTGAACAGCCCTGAGCTGCGCGCCATGTGGGAAGCCGAACTGGCCGAGATGCGCCTGCGCATCCGTGGCATGCGCAACCAGATGGTCGAAGGCCTGGCCGCCGCCGGCGCCAACCGCGACTTCGGTTTCGTCGGCCTGCAGCGCGGCATGTTCTCCTACTCGGGCCTGACCGCCGCCCAGGCCCAGCGCCTGCGCAGCGACTTCGGCATCTACGCCCTGGACACCGGCCGCATCTGCGTGGCAGCCCTGAACCAGAGCAACATCGACCGCGTGATCAAGGCGATCGTTGCCGTGCTGTGATGCCGTTCAGCGGGAGAAGTTAACAAAAGGTGTTGACTTCTCCTTTTGAATCAGTAACATAGGCACCAGATTCCGCGATAGCTCAGTTGGTAGAGCAAATGACTGTTAATCATTGGGTCCCTGGTTCGAGTCCAGGTCGTGGAGCCAAAACATAACGAAGCCCCTCTTTTAGAGGGGCTTTGTCGTTTCTGGGGTTTGGAAATGAGTAGCGGCGCCTGGGACGCGGCCTGGCGGCCGCTGCTACGGGATTGTGTTTGCCGCTATTGCGGGTCAGGCCGCCGCCGTTCTCATCCGCAGGCACAAGGCCAACCCCAGCACCGGAAGCACCACGTAGCTCACTCCCAGCAGCGTCACCACGTCATTCCCCGCCGCCGACACCAGGCTGTTGACGCCGAACGCCAACCCCATCTGCGAGCAGCAATACAGCGCCCCCGCCGCCCCGCGCCGGGTGGGGAAGCGGTTGATCGCCAGCGCCGAGGCGCACAGGACGATGAAGGAGTAGCTGAACGAGATGCCCGCCACGCAGGCCAGGAACACCCACGCCGACATGAGCCCCAGTTGCGCCACGATCAGCAGCGCCGCGCCGCACAGCAGGGTGATGGCAAAACCCACCGCCATGGCGGCGTGCATGCCCAGGGTGCGCACCAGCCAGGGGAACGCCAGGCGGCTGATGATCAGGCCGCTGCCCACCAGGGCCGTGGCCCAGCCGTAGTCGGTGGCGCTGAAGCCGAAGCGCTGCTGCAGCACGAAGGGGCTGGAGCTGGTGTACAGCACGAAGCAGGTCATGCCGATGCCGGCCATGACCGTGGTGGCCAGGAAGGTCGCGTCGCCCAGCACCACGGCGTAGCTGGCGAACACGCCGGCCACGCTGATGGACGGGTCCTTGTGGGTATTGGTTTCCCGGCTACGGCCGTAGGCCAGGAAAATCACCGCCAGCAACAGGGCCATGAGCACGAAGTTGGCCCGCCAGCCGAACCAGGCCTGCACCAGGCTGCCCAGCAAGGGCCCGAGCACGAACGACAGGCCCGTGAACAAGGTGATGTAGGAACTGGCGATGGCGTAGCGCGGGCCCTGGACGATGTCCGACAGCACCACCCGCGACAGCGCCAGGCACACCCCGCTGCCAATGCCCTGGACAAAGCGGGCTGCCAGGAACACCGAAGCCTTGGCGGCATACACCGCCCACAGGTTGCCGGCGATGGCCACGGCGATGCCGATGAGGATCACCGGCTTGCGCCCGTATTTGTCGCTCAGCGGCCCGTACACCAGCGCTCCCACGCCAGTGCCGAACAGGAAGATCGAGATCGAGGCCTGCAAGGTGGCACGCGACACCTGCATGACGCTCATGATTTCCGGCAGCGAGGACAGGTGAATGTCGGTGCCCAGCAAGCCGATGAACAGCAGCACGGTGACCATGGCGACGATTTTCAGCTCGTCGCCGGTGAAACGAATTTGCGTTGATGTGGACACAGCCCATCCTTAATAACGTCCAGGGGTTGCCCTGCAAGCCAGGCCTGCAGGGCGTTGACGGCGGGTCAGCCGCGACCTTCCAAGTGGCGTTGCAGCTGCGCCACGATGGCCGCGACGTTGTCCCTGGCCATGATGCTGTGGTGGTCGCCAGGCACCCAGGCCAGGTCCAGTTGCGCGGCCAGTACGCCCCAGCCCAGGTCGGGCTCGGCGAACTGCCGGGCAAAGCCCTGCTCGCCGCAGCACAGCAGCACGGTGCCGGCGTAGGGGGCCGGCTGGTAGCTGCGCAGCGCTTCGTCGTTGGCATCGGTCACCGTCAGCACATGGCGCAGCTGCGCTTCGCTGGAGCCAGCGGGTAGCAGACCCTGGCCGGTGGCGGCTGCCAGCACCTGCAGCCACTGCGCCTGGGCCGGCACGCCTTGCAGGCTGTCCCAGTCGAAGGCCAGCTTGGGCATGAGGATGCCAAGCATCACCGCGTCGTCGCTCAGCCAGTGCCGCTTGGCCATCTGCCCGTAGGTGCCGTTGCGGTACAGCGGCTGGGCGCTGGCGTTCTGCGCGCGCGAATCCAGCAGCGCCAACAGCGCCACGCGTTCACCGCGCGCGGTGAGCTGCTGGGCCATCTCGTAGGCGATGCAGCCGCCCATGGAATGCCCCACCAGGTGATACGGCCCTTCGGCCTGCACCGTCTTGACCAGCGCGATATAGGCCGTGGCCATGGCCTCGATCCGCCGCAGCGGCGTGGCCTCCCCTTGCAGGCCCGCGGCCTGGATGCCATACACCGGCTGGTCGTTGCCCAGCATCCGCGTCAGTTCCAGGTAGTTGGTGGTGTGGCCGCCATAGGGGTGGATGCAGAACAGCGGCGGCAGTTCGCCGCCGGTGTGCATGCCCACCAGTTGCGGGCTGCGCGGCGCCTGCTGGCGCTGCAGCGTGGCCGCCAGGGCCTTGGCCGTGGGGTTTTCCAGCAGCGCGGCGGGCGACAGGGCCTGGCCGAAGCGTTGCCGCGCCTGCATGATCACGCTCAGGGCGGACAGCGAACTGCCGCCCAATTCGAAGAAATCGTCGCTGACGCTGATGGCGTCCATGCCCAGCACCTGCTCGAAGATCTCGACCAACTGCGCTTCGATGGAATTGCCCTGGGCCCGCGGCTCGACCTGCGGCGCCGGCACTTGCCGAGCCGGCGCCGCAGTGTTGCCGGGCCAGAAGCGCTGACGCTCGAAGGGGTAGCCGGGCAACGCCACGCGGCGACGGGCCGCGCCCTGGTGCAAGGCCGTCCACTGCGGCGCCACGCCCGCCACCCACAGGCGGCCAAGGCCCATGGCCAGGCTGGCACTATCAGCGCCGCCAGCGCTGCTGGCCAGGGTCGCGCTGGCCACGCGGGCATGGGCGGCCAGGGCGTGCTTGCGGATGATCGAGGTGAAGGTCTGCCCCGGCCCCACTTCCAGGAACAACCCACCGGGCACCTGCAGCAAGCGCTCCAGGCCCTCGGCAAAGCGTACTGCCTGGCGCAGGTGGCGCACCCAGTGCGCCGGGTCGGTGGCTTGCTCGGCAGTCACCCAGTCACCCGTGACGTTGGTGAGGTAAGGCGTGGTCGGCGCGTGCAGCGGCACGGCACTGACCTCGGCCATGAACTGCTCCAGCACCGGGTCGAGCATGGCCGAATGGAAGGCATGGGAGGTGGCCACGCGCTTGCAGCGCAGGCCGGCGGCTGCGACTTGCGCCTGCACCGCATCGATGGCCGCGAGGGGCCCGGCCAGCACGCAGGCGCGCGCAGCGTTGACCACGGCCAGGTCGACGCCGTTGACGGCATACACCTGCAGCTCCTGGGCCGACGCCTCCACGGCGAGCATTGCGCCGCCGGGCAGCGCCTGGATCAATTGGCCGCGCCGGGCCACCAACTGCAACGCATCAGGCAGCGCCATGACCCCGGCCAGGCAGGCGGCCACGTACTCGCCCAGGCTGTGCCCCATCATGGCCGCAGGGCGCACACCCCAGTGTTGCAGCTGCTGCGCCAGCGCGTACTCGACCACGAACAGCGCCGGCTGGGTGATGGCGGTCTGCATCAGTTGCTCGCGCGCCGCGTCCGTGGCCGCCGCTGGCGGGTACAGCACGGTGCGAATGTCCAGGCCCATCACCGGCTGCAGCAGCTGTGCGCAGTCATCGATGCAAGCGCGGAACACCGCTTCGCTGTCGTACAGCTCACGACCCATGTTGACCTGCTGCAAGCCTTGCCCGGGGAACAGGAACGTCACCCCGGCGCCAGGGCCGGCCAGGCCGGTGCTGCTGCGCGCGGCGGGCAGCGCCGTGAGCGCCTCGACGGCTGCGGCAGGGGTGTCGCAAACCACCGCGCGGCGGTGCTGGAAGTGGCTGCGGCCCTGTTGCAGGGTGTAGGCGACATCCGCCAGGTCGACACCGGGATTGGCCTGCAGGTGGCTGGCCAGCTGCTTGGTCATGCGCGCCAGGGCCGCCTCGGTTTTTGCCGAAAGCGCCAGCACCTGGCAACCGCCCGCTGGCGGCGCCACGGCAACTGCCGGCGCCTGTTCGAGGATCATGTGGGCGTTGGTGCCGCCAATCCCGAACGAGCTGACGGCCGCGCGGCGTGGCGTGGCCGTGGCCGGCCAATCGCTGAGCGCGGCGCTGACCCTGAACGGGCTCTGCGCCAGCTCGAGCTTGGGGTTGGGCGCCTGGAAATGCAGGGTGCCGGGAATTTGCCCGTGGTGCAGCGCCAGGGCCGCCTTGATCAGGCCGGTGACGCCCGCCGCCGCATCCAGGTGGCCGACGTTGGCCTTGGCCGAACCCAGCACGCAGAACTGCGTGGCGTCGGTGTGACGCCGCCAGGCTTGGGTCAATGCCTGCACTTCGATAGGGTCGCCCAGGGACGTGGCAGTGCCGTGGGCTTCCACCAGGCCAATGGTGGCCGGGTCGACCTTGGCGCGCTGCAGCGCCTGTTCGATCACGTCGGCCTGGCCGTCCACCGCCGGGGCGGTAAAGCCGACCTTGGCGTTGCCGTCGTTGTTGATGGCCGAGCCCTTGATCACTGCCCACACGTGGTCGCCGTCGGCCACCGCCGCCGAGAGGCGCTTCAACACCACCAGCGCCCCGCCGCTGCCGCGCACGGTGCCCTGGGCCTGGCTGTCGAACGGCCGGCAGCGGCCGTCACCGGACAGAATGTGGCCGTCCTGGTGCAGGTAGCCGGTGCCATGGGGCACCTCGATCGACACCCCGCCAGCCAGGGCAATGTCGCACTCGCCCAGGATCAGCTGCTGGCAGGCCAGGTGCACCGCCACCAACGAGGTGGAGCACGCGGTCTGCACCGTCAGCGCCGGGCCGCGCAGGTTGAGCTTGTAGGCCAGGCGCGTGGAGAGGAAATCCTTTTCATTGAGGATGGTGGTCTGGAACAGCTCGGCGGCACTGCCCGGGTTGGTCTCCAGGTAGTGCAACAGGTAACCCGAGCGCCCGGTACCGCCGTACACGCCAATGCGCCCGCGATAGTCGGCATTGGCATAACCGGCGTGCTCCAGGGCGTGCCAGCCGGTTTCCAGGAACAGCCGCTGCTGGGGGTCCATCAACAGCGCTTCGCGTGGCGGGTAGCCGAAGAACGCGGCGTCGAACTGCTCGACCTGATCGAGCACGCCCTTGCGCTTCACGTAGCGCGGGTCGGCCAGCAGCGCGGGGTCGACGCCAGCGGCCAGCAGCTGTTCGTCGCTCAGCTCGCCCACCGACTCGACGCCGGCGGCCAGGTTGCACCAGAACGCCTCGACGTTGGCCGCGCCGGGGAAGCGCCCGGCCATGCCGATGATGGCGATATCGGTGTCCACGCCCACGCTGCTCAGGCTCGGCGCCTGGGGTGCGGGGCGGGTGCCTTGGGGGGCGCCGCGCAGGTGTTCGGCCAGGGTACGGATGTTGGCGAAGCGGAACAGGTCCATGGTCGCCACGCGGTAGCCCAGCACCTTCTCCAGCTCGAGTTCTACCCGCACCAGGTCCAGGGAGTTGCCCCCCACCTCGAAGAAGTTGTCGTCGATGCCCACGGCCTCAAGCTTGAGCACCGTGGTCCAGGCCGCAGCGATCTGCTGTTCCAGCAGGTCCCGGGGGGCGACCAGGTGGCTGCTGGCCCGCTGCTCGGCCGGGCTTGGCAAGGCGGCGCGGTCGATCTTGCCGTTGGGGGTCAGGGGCCAGGCGTCGAGCAGCATGATCGCCGCCGGCACCATGAAATCCGGCAAGGTGCCCTGGGCGTGGGCACGGATGTCGGCGGCGGTCACGGTGGCCGCGTCGGCAATGGCGTAGGCCAGCAGCGACGGCGTGCTGCCACCGGCGATCACCAGTGCTTCGCGCACGCCGGCACAGGCGGCAATCACCGCTTCCACTTCGCCCAGTTCGATGCGGAAACCGCGAATTTTCACCTGGTGATCCAGGCGGCCCAGGTACTCCAGGCTGCCATCGGGCAGGTAGCGGGCCAGGTCGCCGGTCTTGTACAGGCGCGCCTCACCGCCCTCGAACGGGTTGGCGATAAAGCGTTCGGCGGTCAGGTCCGGGCGGTTGAGGTAGCCACGGGCCAGGCCCACGCCGGCGATGTGGATCTCGCCGGCGATGCCCACCGGCACCTGTTGCAGACGCGAGTCGAGCAGGTACAGGCGGGTGTTGGCCAGCGGCTGGCCGAGGGTGACCCGCGTGGTCTCGGCACCCAGCACGGCCATGGTCGCGCACACGGTGGCTTCGGTGGGGCCGTAGGCGTTGAGGAAGCGCCGACCAGGAGCCCAGCGCTTGACGATGTCCAGGCTGCAGGCCTCCCCCGCCGCCGCCACGGTGCGCAGGGTGGGCACCTCTTCGGGCTGCAGCAGCGCCAGCACCGACGGCGGCAGGGTGACCACCGTGACGGCGTGGCGGGCGATGGTGTTGATCAGCGCCGAGCCGGGCATGATGTCCGCCTTGGCCGCCAGGCACAGCGCCGCGCCGGCGCACAGGGCGGTGAAGATCTCCGACACCGAGGCATCGAAGCTCACCGAGGCGAACTGCAGCACGCGGCTCTGCTCGCTGATGGCGAAGCCCTCGATCTGGGCATGGACCATGTTCGACAGGCCGTAGTGCTCCAGCATCACCCCCTTGGGCCGGCCGGTGGAGCCGGAGGTGTAGATGATGTACGCAAGGTCGTCGGGCCGCGACACCCGCTCGGGGTTGCTGGCAGGCTCCTGGGCGATGGCCGCACCGTGGGTATCCACGCACAGCTGTTGCACCTTGGCCGACGCTGGCTCGGCGCCCGCGCCTGCGCGGGTCAGCAGCAGGCTCAGGCCCGAGTCCTCCTGCATGTAGGCCAGGCGGTCCGCCGGGTAGCCGGGGTCCAGGGGCAGGTAGGCGCCACCGGCCTTGACGATGGCAAGGATACCCACCACCAGCTCGGGGCTGCGCTCCATGCTCACGCCCACCGGCTGCCCCGGCTGCAGGCCATTGCGGCGCAGGTAATGGGCCAGGCGGTTGGCCCGGTCGTTGAGCTCGGCGTAGCTGATGGCCTGGTCTTCATGGAGCAGGGCCACGCGGTCCGGCGTGCGCTGGGCCCAGCCTTCCACCCAGTGGTGCACCGGCTCCTGGGGGAAGCGCGCGTCGGTGGCGTTCCAGGCGGCAAAGTTGGCGCGCTCGCCGTCCGTCAGCATCGGCAGGCGGGCAATGGCCTGGGCCGGCGCCTGCACGGCGCTGGCCAGCAGCGCCTGGTAGTGGGCCACCAGGTAGCCGATGCTGCGGGCGTCCCACAGGTCGGTGTTGTACCAGCACACTGCGCGCAGGCAGCCGTCCACCTCCTCGACCACGAAGTCGAGGTCGAATTTCACCCCATGCTGTTCCAGCGGGTAGGACTCCAGCGCCAGCCCGCTGAGGTCCACCACCGCGCCGCCCAGGCCCATGCGCGCCGCCGCCACGCCGCTCAGGTGCGCCAGGTGGGATTTCTGGTAGGTGAAGGACACCTGGAACACCGGGCTGCGGCTGCTATCGCGGGCCACGTTGAGTTTTTCCACCAGCAGCGGGAACGGGTAGTCCTGGTGCGCCTTGGCGCCCACCAGCACGCTGCGCACATGGCCCAGGAAGTCACTGAACGGCTGCTCGCCGTCCAGCTGCGCACGCAAGGCGCACGGGCTGGCGAAATAGCCGACCGTACGCGCATGGCCCTCGGGCGGGCGGCCGAAGCGCGGCGAACCGACGACAATGTCATCCTGCCCGGTGTAGCGGTACAGCAGCACGTAGAAGGCCGCCATCAGCACGGTGTAGAAGGTCACGTCCTGCTCGCGGGCCAGGGCCCGGATCTGCTGGGTGAAGGCCTGGTCGAACTCGAAGGCATGCCCGGCGCCGACGTGGGTCTGCACCCGCGGGCGCGGGCGGTCGGTGGGCAGGTCCAGCACCGGCGGGCGCTGCAGCACCTGCTGCCAGTAGGCCCAATGCTGCTCGCCGGCAGGCGACTCCAGCAGTTGCTGCTGCCAGCCTACATAGGCCTCGAACGGCAGGCCCATGTCCGGCAGCACCGCCGCCTCGCCCAGCACTCGCGCCCGGTACAGCAGGCCCAGCTCTTCCATCAGCACGATCAGCGACCAGGTGTCGGCGGCGATGTGATGGCAGTTCAGGAACAGCACCTGCTCATCGGCACGGGCCGAGAACAGCCGGGCGCGAAACACCGGGCCATGCTGCAGGTCGAAACCCTGGTCGGCCTCTTGGGCCAGGCGTGCGTGCAGCGCCTTGGCGCTCCACTGGCTGGCGTCGTGGTGCTGGAAGTCCACCGGCGCTTGGGCATGAATCATCTGCAGCGGCTCGCCCTGGGGGGCTGCGTAGGTGGTGCGCAACACCGGGTGACGATCGACCAGATCCTGCAGGGCACCGGCGAAGGCCGCAAGGTCCAGGGCACTGCGAATGGTCCAGGCCATGGGCAGGCCGTACTGTGCGCCGTCGGGGTTCAGGCTCCACAAGAACCACATGGCGCGCTGCCCACGGGACAGGGGCGCAGTGGTGATACCAGGGGAAGCAACAACGGGGTGGTCAAGCGAAGAGGTGCCAGGGCGCGAATGCTGCAGAGGGTTGGTCAATCTGGGTTAGCCTAGTGAAGGTCGTTTATTGCCCACGCACTCACCCCCGGCATGGGCGCGCGCCGGGAGGACAGCCACAGGAAAGGGCCAGCCACGGAACGAGGCTCGATGCGGAATACGGGAGAGTCGGGAGTCATCGTGAAACGGGTGGTTCAACGGCGGCTGTGTTTCGGCTGAACCCCCCGATTGCCGGGGTTATCACGCAAACGAATAGCAAACCGCCATCACGCGGCAGTGTACGGAGAATGCGTTCGGCGGTCTATCGAGCAGGGGTGGGGATCCCGACGAACGGT
Organism: Pseudomonas sp. GYB4201; assembly: GCF_056312595.1. Lineage (NCBI taxonomy): Bacteria > Pseudomonadati > Pseudomonadota > Gammaproteobacteria > Pseudomonadales > Pseudomonadaceae > Pseudomonas > Pseudomonas sp. GYB4201. The sequence goes on from NZ_JBWGIG010000011.1 coordinate 30,403, forward strand.
GAGTCGGGATCGTGCCATGGCTGCAGGGTTTTAGGGCTTGTACGGCTCCAGCACCTGCTGGTCCTGCCCTTTCAACACCCACACCAACAACTTCGCCGGCTGGGTCTTGCTGGCGTTGCGCGACACCAGGTGCACGGTGCCGGCCGGCTCGTACCAGTACTGTCCTTGCTTGTAGGTCACCGGCGCCTGGCCCTTGAGCTGCGACACCACGCTGCCTTCGAGCACGTAGGCCATCACGGAGCCGGGGTGGCTGTGGGCGTCGGAGGCCTGGCCGGGGGCGTAGTCGACGGTGAGCATGATGGCCTGCTGGCCCGGGGCGTTGGGTGGGCTCTGCTGTTGCAGGATCTTCACGTTGTCGTGGGCGAAGGCGCTGGTGGACAGCAGGGCGGTGGCGAGCAGGATGCGCAGGTTCATCTTCGTGGCCTCGTGATGGGATGAGATGAAGATAGGCGCGTTCGTTCGCTGGCTACAGTGCCAATGGGCGGGAAGATTGGGGGGCCAATGAACGGGACGCGGCCTGGCGGCCGCTGCTACGGGGCTCTCTGTAGCAGCAAATGTCTTGAAATGGCGTCGTCTGCATCGCGACTAAAGTCGGCTCCTACAGCGTTCGGGGTAGGAGCCGGCCTTGGCCGCGATGCAGGCGACGCGATCGGCGGGTTCCGCGCCCCCCCTGTAGCAGCTGCCGAAGGCGGCGTCCCGTATTGTCAGGGCTCCAGGCCGATGGGAAAGAACTCGCCGCTGCTCCACACGCCCAGCCAGCGCTGGCCGTCGATTTCGCGCACGCTGGCCAGTTCGACCAACTGGTAGAAGACGTTGCGGTGCACCAGGGCCTCGAGGTTGCTGCGCACCAGCAGGTACGGCGCCGGCTCCTGGGTGGCGGGGTCGGTCTCCACGCGCAGGGGGTGGGCGGCGTCGGCCACCACGCTGTCGTCGACGTTGGTGGTGAAGCGCAGCACCTGGGCCTCGCCCTGCCCTTCCACGTCCAGGGTCACGGCGACGAAGGGCGCATCGTCGACGGTGATGCCGACCTTCTCCACCGGGGTCACCAGCACGTAGTCGTCGCCATCGCGGCGCAGGATGGTGGAGAACAGGCGCACCATGGGCTTGCGGCCAATGGGCGTGCCCAGGTAGTACCAGGTACCGTCCCGGGCGATGCGCATGTCGATGTGGCCGCAGAAGTCCGGGTTCCACAGGTGCACGGGCGGCAGGCCCTTGCCGCTGCTGGGGATCTGCGCCAGCAGATCGTTCGCCTTGCCTGCACCACTCATGCCTTGCTCCTGTAACCGCTTTACGGGCGACTCATGCCCAACAGGATACGAGCGTAATCCTCCAGCGGCGGCTCTAGCAAATCTTCCGGCTTCTGGTTGTGGATGCTCAGCAGGCCGCCGCGCATGCGAATGGTGGCGCTGTCGATCAGGTAGCGGGTGTTGGTTTCGATCAGCATCACCTGGATGGTGCCGTTGTCCACGCCCAGGCGGTCGACGGCTTCCTGGTCGGCCCACTCGTCGGCGTTGCCGATGCGGTCATCGGCATTGGCGAAGCGGGTGTACAGCAGGTAGCTGGCGCCGGCGCTGCGGGCCTCGCCCAGGGCCTGCTCCAGGCCCAGCGGCGCGCGGGCGCGGCGGACCATGGGGAAGTAGTCGATGAAGCCGTTGAACGCCGCCTCGGCCACCACGTTAGGCTTGGGGTAGGCGCTGCCCGGCGGGGCGAAGGCGCCCTGGCCGATGTAGATGAACGAATCCGGCTGCAGGCGGAAGTTGTTCAGGCGGCGGGTGTTGCTGTGGTTCAGCACACCGGCGTCGCTCAATTGTTCGCGGGTGGCTTCACCCATGTCGCTCACACTCATGCAGCCGCCCAGCGCCAACAGCGCGAGCAGCAAGACCAGGCTACGCATCTTTCCTCCAGAGGCCGGTGACGGAAAACCGGCGAATAGCCGCGTGATGCAGCTTTTGCGCCAGTCTGCGTATCCGCCCCGCAAGGTTTAGCCGCCGATGATCTTCATCACCGTGGCGCCGCCTGAAAACGCCACCTCCTGCTTATCGCCCAAGGCCTTCTGCAGCAGGCCCTGCAGGGCCGGCAGTGCCTGTTCGCGGGGCAGTTCCAGCAGGTCGCCGACGTAGTGGCGGTTGCTGGACGACAGGCAGCCGTGCAGCCACCCGGTGGACGACAGGCGCAAGCGCGAGCAGGTACGACAGAACGGCACGCTCTCGTTGGCGATCACGCCAAAATAACCACGCCCCGGCACCTCGTAGCGCAACGCGGTGGCGTCCACCGGCGCGCTGGCCTGTTGGTACTCGTAATGTTCGCCGATCAGCGCCAGCAAGGCGTCAAGGCCAATGAACTGGGCGTGGAAGCCGGCGCTGTCGCGGGCCAGGTGGCCCATGCGCATCAGTTCGATGAAGCGCAGCTCGAAGCCGCGGTCCAGGCAATAGTCCAGCAGCGGCAGCACCTGGTCGACGTTGCGCCCGCGCAGCGGCACCATATTGACCTTGATGCGCAAGCCCGCCGCCCGCGCCCGCTCCAGGCCATCGAGCACGGTGCGCAGGTCGCCGCCACGGGCGATGCCGCGGAAGGCGTCGGGGTCCAGGGTGTCGAGGGAGACGTTGAGGCGGCGGATGCCGGTGTCCAGCAGCAACGGCAGCTTGCGCGACAGCAACTGGCCGTTGGTGGTGAGGCTGATGTCCGCAAGGCCCAGCGGCGCGACGCCGTGCAGGAACTCTTCAAGGCGTGGGCTGACCAGCGGTTCGCCGCCGGTGATGCGCAGCCGCTCGATGCCGGCGGCTTCGATCAGGTACTGCACGCCGCGCACCAGGGCGGCGGCGGACAGCTCGTCCTGCGCGGCCACCAGGCGCTTGCCGTCGGGCACGCAGTAGGTGCAGGCGTAGTTGCAGGCCGCCGTCAGGCTGACGCGCAGGTTGCGAAAGGACCTGCCTTGACGATCGACGATCATGATGACTCCGGCATGGGGGAAGCGGACTGCAAAAATCTGACCGAAAAGTCAGGTTTTTGCAAGCCCCCATCGAATCAGTATACGCCTGACCGGCGACGAATCAGGCGGAAGGTTCGCTGTCGCGCTTGCGCTTGTTGCCCATGCGCACGCCGATGTCCATCAGGAACTGGAAGAAGCCTTCCTGGTCTTCCAGCACGTTGCTCCAGAACGGCGAGTGGTACAGCGCCACGGCGCCGTGCACCAGGGCCCAGGAGGCGCAGTAGTGGAAGTACGGCGGCACGTCCTCGAGCTTGCCCTCGGTGATGCGGCCCTTGATCAGCAGCGTCAGGCGGTCGAAGTTGGAGGCGCGGATCTTGTGCAGTTCCTCGACCATCTCCGGCACCTGGTTGCCCTTCACCACCTTCTCTTCCAGGCGGTCGAACAGGCGGTAGCGCTGCGGGTCACGCATGCGGAATTCGAAGTAGGCGCGCGACAGGGCTTCCTTGTCGCGGTCGACGTCCGCCGAATGCAGCAGTTCGTTCAAGTCACGCTCGTAGTCGAGCATCAGGCGCAGGTAGATCTCCGCCTTGGACTTGAAGTGCTTGTAAATCGTGCCTTTGCCGATGCCCACGGCATCCGCGATCATCTCGACGGTGACGCTGTCTTCACCCTGTTCCAGGAACAGTTTGAGCGCGGTGTCGAGGATCTCTTGCTCCCGGCGACGAAACTCACGGACCTTACGAGGTTCTTTCTGCATAAGAAGGACTGGATCAAAATCGAAGGCCGGTATTATGCCTAACTTGCAGCAAATTGCACGGAAGTTCCAACCATGACAGCGGTTGCCGACACGTGCCGGTACAATTTTACCACCTGTTTTTTGACGCTTTCAGGGCCCAACCAAGCCAAGAGCACTCAATGGACGCGGACGTATTCCAAATCTGTTTAAAAAACGCTCAATCACCGGTGGCATAGTGCGCAGGCTAGCCAATACTTGAAGTGTCGACGTGCTCATACCCCCCAAGTGAGACGCCGATAAAGGTGTCAATGGATCGCACGCCTTTGTTTTACTCCTAATGGTCTTAACCCGGATTCACCCCCCAGAACCCGGGTTTTTTTTGCCCCGGATTTGCCTCAGCCGGCGACGTGGGCCAGCGGGAACAGCCGCTTGAAGTTGGCGGTGGTCTGCTCGGCCAGTTGCTCGTAGCTTTCGCCACGCACCAGCGCCAGGAATTCGGCGACTTCGCGCACGTACTGCGGCAGGTTGGGCTTGCCGCGGTGCGGTATCGGCGCCAGGTATGGCGAGTCGGTCTCCACCAGCAGGCGGTCGGCCGGCATCTGGCGGGCGACGTCGCGCAGGGCGTCGGCGTTGCGGAAGGTGACGATGCCCGACAGGGAGATGTAATAGCCCATGTCCAGGGCCGCCTTGGCCATTTCCCAGTCCTCGGTGAAGCAGTGCAGCACGCCAGCCTGGGGCAGTTTGGCCTCGCGCAACAGGTCGAGGGTGTCGGCGCGGGCGCCGCGGGTGTGGATGATCACCGGCTTGCCGGTGATGCTGGCCGCTTCCAGGTGCAGGCGGAACGAGGCCTGCTGCAGTTCAGCCGCCTCGGGCTCGTAGTGGTAGTCCAGGCCGGTCTCGCCGATGGCCACCACGCGCGGGTGGTCCAGCTCTTCGAGCAGCCACTTCAGGGCTGGCGCTTCACCGGGCTTGAGGTCCAGCGGGTGGATGCCCACCGAACAGTCGACGTCGGCGTATTGCTCGGCCACGGCCTTGACCGCGCCGGCGTTGTCGGCGCTGACGCCGATGCACAGGAAGTGCCCTACCCCGCGGTCACGGGCCGCCTGCAGGGCGGCATCGAGGGAACCGTCGTGCTGGGCCAGGTCCAGACGATCGAGGTGGCAGTGGGAATCGACAAGCATGGGCATTGGGGCAACTTACATCGTATGAGTGGGGCGGTCGGACTTGATGGCGCCGGCCAGGTAGGTTTCGATCTTGTTACGGGCGGTGTTGTCACCGTCATTGAACTGCACGCCAACGCCGGCGGCGCGGTTGCCCTGGGCGCCCTTGGGGGTGATCCAGGCGACACGGCCGGCGACCGGGATCTTCTCCGGCTCGTCCATCAGGTTCAGCAGCATGAACAGCTCATCGCCCAGCTTGTAGCTCTTGCTGGTGGGGATGAACAGCCCGCCGTTCTTGATGAACGGCATGTAGGCGGCGTACAGCACCGACTTGTCCTTGATGGTCAGGGACAGGATGCCGTTGCGCGGGCCGGGATTGACTGGCTGATTCATTGAAATTCCTCGATTGCGCCAACTACTGAGGGCCCACCACGGTGGGCCCCACTACGCTCTTCAAGCCTGGCCGGGCAAGCCTGCCCAGGACACCAGCAACGCTTCGAGCAACAACACCCGGTTGAGGTTGGCCTTGGCCAGCACCTTCTGGCGCTGCGCCAGAATCCAGTCCTGCGCGGCCAGGACCTTGCCCTGCCCACTCTTTTGCGCCAGGTACTGCACCACCTTGCGCATGTCCCCCAAGCCTAACCCCTCCTCGTCCTGCGTCAACTGGTAGCGCAGGATCAGGTTGGACCAGTCGCAGAACCAGTCGAACAGCAGCAGCAACGGGATGGCGTTCCAGCTTTCCGCCAACTGCGTGGGCGAGGCCTGCTGCTTGAGCAGCTTCTTCACCCCGTCCACCACCAGCGCGCGCTGTTCGACCACGCCCTGGGCCTGCAGGCGCACCGCCACCAGCGGCGAGCCGGCGGCCAGGGTCAGCAGCTCTTCGCGCTGCTCGGGCGTGCACTCGGGCAAGGCGCCGGCCAGCCAGTCCAGGCTCATGGCCTGGCTGGGCAGCGGGCAGGCCTGCTGCACGCAACGGCTCTTGATGGTGGGCAGCAGGCGGCTGGGCTGGTGGCTGACCAGCAGCAGCACGGTATTGCCCGATGGTTCCTCAAGGCTTTTGAGCAAGGCGTTGGCAGCGTTGATGTTCATGGCCTCCACCGGCTCGATCAGCACCACCTTGCGCCCGCCCAGCTGGGCGGTCTGCACCACGAAGCCGACCAGGTCGCGCACCTGGTCGACCTTGATGGCCTTGTCGGCCTCCTCGGGTTCCAGGATGTAGTTGTCCGGGTGGCTGCCCGCTGCCAGCAGGTGGCACGACTTGCACTGCCCGCAGGCGGCCAGGCCCTGGGGCTGCTGGCACAGCAGCAAGGCCATCAGGCGCTCGGCCAGGGCACGCTTGCCGATGCCCTGGGGGCCATGCAGCAGGTACGCGTGGGCGTGCTGGCTACGGCCGGCCAGGTGCTGCCAGAGGCTGTCCTGCCACGGGTAGGCCTCAGCCACGGGCGCGCGCCTCGATGCCGGGCAGCAGGCTGTCAAGCTGCTGCTGCACCTCGCCCAGGGTCAGGGCGGCGTTGACCAGGGTGTAGCGCTCGGGCGCCGCGGCGGCCCGTTGCAGGTAGGTGTTGCGCACCGCGTCGAAGAAGGCCCGGCCTTCCTGCTCGAAGCGGTCCAGGCGGCCACGGGCGGTGGCGCGGGCCAGGCCCACTTCCACCGGCAGGTCGAACACCAGGGTCAGGTCGGGGCGCAGGTCACCCTGGACGAAGGCTTCCAGGCTGGCGATGCGCGCGTGGCTGAGGCCGCGGCCGCCGCCCTGGTAGGCGTAGGTGGCGTCGGTGAAGCGATCGCACAGCACCACCGCGCCACGGGCCAGCGCCGGGCGAATCACTTCGCTCAGGTGCTGGGCGCGGGCGGCGAACACCAGCAGCAGCTCGGTGTCGGCGTGCATGGCTTCGTCGCTGGGGGCCAGCAGCAGTTCGCGGATGCCCTCGGCCAGCGGCGTGCCGCCCGGTTCGCGGGTCAGCACCACGTCCAGGCCGGCGGCGCGCAGGCGCTCGGCCAGGTACTCGCGATTGGTGCTCTTGCCCGCGCCTTCGGGGCCTTCAAGGGTAATGAATAAACCGCTCACTGGCTGTCCTTCTGAGTGTCTTGGGGCGCACCGGCTTTGCTGTCGGTGGCCGTGTCGGGGCTTGCCGCCGGTACCGTCGGCGGCTGCGTGGCCGCGTCCTGGCCTGGCGCGGGTGCCGGCACCGGGGCGGGCGCAGGGCTGGACCGGTAGTCGGCGCGGCGCTTGAGCTGGAACTCGCGCACGGCGTTGTTGTGCTCGTCGAGGTCGTCGGAGAACACATGGCTGCCGTCGCCGCGGGCGACGAAATACAGGCTGGTACCACTGGCTGGGTTCAATGCGGCATGCAGCGCCTCGCGGCCGACCATGGCGATCGGCGTGGGCGGCAGGCCGGCGTTGGTATAGGTGTTGTACGGCGTTGGCTCGTGCAGGTCGGCGCGCGTCAACTTGCCGGTGTAGCGCTCGCCCATGCCGTAGATCACCGTGGGGTCGGTCTGCAGCAGCATGCCGGTGGCCAGGCGGCGCACGAACACGCCGGCGATCTGCGAGCGCTCCTGGGGCACGCCGGTTTCCTTCTCCACCAGCGAGGCCATGATCAGCGCCTGATAGGGCTGGTCATACGGCACATCAGGGGCACGGTCGGTCCACTCCTTGGCCAGCACCTCGTCCAGGCGGCTGTAGGCCTGGCCCAGCAGCTCGGCGTCGGTCATGCCGCGCACGTACTTGTAGGTGTCGGGGAAGAACCGGCCTTCGGGGAACACGCCTTCATGGCCCAGGCGGGTCATGACCTCGGCGTCGCTCAGCCCGGCCAGGGTGTGCTTGAGCTTCTCCTGCTTGTCGAGGGCAGCGCGCACCTGGCGGAAGTTCCAGCCTTCCACCAGGGTCAGGTTGTACTGCACCACCTCACCGCGCTGCCACACGCCCAGCAGGTCCTTGAGGGTCATGCCCGGGGTCAGGCGGTACTCGCCGCTGTGCAGCGGCGTGCCGGCCAGGTTGAAGCGCCAGTACAGGCGCAGCCAGAAGGCATCGCGCAGCGTGCCCTTGGCCTGCATGCGCATGAAGGTGCCGGTGGGCGTGGAGCCATTGGGCACGTCCAGGAGGTCTTCCTGGGCGACATTAAGGGTTTGGTCCAGTGCACTGTGCACTTTCCAGGCGGCAACGCCCAGCGTCAGGCCTGCCAGGATAACCAGGGTCTCCAGCAGCACCAAGAATTTACGTCTCACGAATCACACATCCAATAGTGCGCGGGCAAGGCTCTGCAGTTTACGGGTGAGCGGCCCCGGCGACCAGTTCAGTGACGCGAAAGCGCGAACGGGCCAGATGCCATACACGCTGTTGCAGACGAACACTTCATCGGCCTGCCACAGGTCTTCAGGCCACAGGTCGCGGACCTGCACGGGAATGCCCAGGGCAGCAGCCTGGGCCAACAGCTCGGCGCGCATGACCCCGGCGACGCCACAGCGCGCCAGATCAGCGGTCAGCAACTGACCGTCACGCACCAGGAACAGGTTGCTGAACACGCCTTCGACCAGGCGCCCGGACATATCCCGCATCAAACCTTCGGCAAAGTCCGGGCCGGACCATTCGGCGCGGGCCAGCACCTGCTCCAGGCGGTTGAGGTGCTTGAGGCCAGCCAGCAGCGGCTGTTCGGCCAGGCGCGTGGCACAGTCGAACAGGCGCACGCCTTGCTCGGCATGGGCAGCGGGGTAAGCGGCGGGCGGGTTGCCCTGAACCAGGCGCCGGGCCGGCGCCAGGGGGTCGGCGGCGTAGCCGCGCTGGCTGTCGCCACGGGTGACGATGAGCTTGAGCACACCCTCGCCCAGCTGCGCGGCACAGGCCGCCAGTTCCGCCTCGACCAGGGCCGCGTCAAGGCTGATTGCCAGGCGCTGGCAACCCTGCAGCAGACGCTGCAGGTGGCGCGCCAGCAACAGCGGCTGGCCGGCCTTGACGGCGATGGTCTCGAACACCCCATCGCCATAGGCCAGGCCGCGGTTCTTCAGCGCCAGCGTGTCCGCCGGCACGCCGTCGACCCAGCTGAGCATCAGCCGTTGAACCGGCGGAACACCAGCGAGCCGTTGGTGCCACCAAAGCCGAACGAGTTGGACAGCACCACGTCGATCGGCATGTTGCGCGCCTGATGCGGGACGAAGTCCAGGTCGCAGCCTTCGTCAGGCTCGTCCAGGTTGATGGTGGGCGGCGCCACCTGGCTGTTGATGGCCAGGACGCTGAAGATCGCTTCCACCGCGCCCGCGGCACCCAGCAGGTGACCGGTCATGGACTTGGTCGAGCTGACCGCCAGCTGGTAGGCATGGTCACCGAACACCGACTTGATGGCCGAGGCTTCCGCCAGGTCACCCGCCGAGGTGGAGGTACCGTGGGCGTTGATGTACTGCACATCGCTGCCGTTCACGCCAGCATCGCGCAGGGCGTTGGCCATGCAGCGGGCGGCACCCGCGCCGTCTTCGGGCGGCGAGGTCATGTGGTAGGCGTCACCGCTCATGCCAAAGCCCACGAGCTCGGCGTAGATGGTGGCGCCACGCGCCTTGGCGTGCTCCAGCTCTTCGAGCACCAGGGCACCGGCGCCGTCGGACAGCACGAAGCCATCACGGCCCTTGTCCCACGGGCGGCTGGCCCGGGTTGGCTCGTCGTTGCGGGTGGACAGCGCGCGGGAGGCACCGAAGCCGCCCATGCCCAGGCCACAGGCAGCCATTTCGGCGCCACCGGCAATCATCACGTCGGCTTCGCCGTAGGCGATGTTGCGCGCCGCCATGCCGATGCAGTGCGTACCGGTGGTACACGCCGTGGCGATGGCGTAGTTGGGCCCCTGCACGCCCAGGTGGATGGACAGGAAACCGGAAATCATGTTGATGATCGAACCCGGCACGAAGAACGGCGAAATCCGACGCGGCCCGGAGGCGTGCAGGATCTTGCAGGTTTCCTCGATGTTGGTCAGGCCACCGATACCCGAGCCCATGGCCACGCCAATGCGCTCACGGTTGGCATCGGTCACTTCCAGGCCGGCGTTACGCACTGCCTGGAAACCGGCCGCCAGGCCGTACTGAATGAACAGGTCGAGCTTGCGGGCTTCCTTGACCGACAGGTACTCCTCGACGTTGAAGCCTTTGACCGAGCCGCCAAAACGGGTGGAGTAGGCAGAAAGGTCGGTATGCTCGATCAGACCAATGCCACTGCGGCCAGCCAGAATGCCCTGCCAGGTGCTCGGCACATCCGTGCCCAGTGGCGACAGCATACCCATACCGGTGACCACGACGCGTCTACGCGACACAGCGCTCTCCTTATTCTAGGAACAACCTTTACATCTCATCTAAAGAAAAAACCGCACGCCAGCAAAGGCAGTGCGGTTTTTCCATGACAAGAAGCTGCGATTACAAAGTCTTAAGCCTGGTGGGCAGTGACGTAATCGATAGCGGCTTGAACAGTAGTGATCTTCTCAGCTTCTTCGTCAGGGATTTCGGTCTCGAATTCCTCTTCCAGAGCCATCACCAGCTCAACGGTGTCAAGGGAATCGGCACCCAGATCTTCTACGAAGGAAGCAGTGTTCACGACTTCTTCTTCTTTAACGCCCAGTTGCTCGGCGACGATTTTCTTGACGCGTTCTTCGATGGTGCTCATACCTTGTTTTCACTCCTAATGGACATAAGTCAGGCAGCTGGCCAGTGTGCAAGTTTATAGGAAGGCTTCGGCATTTCAAGCTGAAAGCGTCGGCTCCCGATCACACTCACCCGCCACCTAGAATTTGGATGCAGCTTTATAACGGATTTTGAACGACACGTATGACATTTTTTTGAAGCAATCCGTCACATTTCACTTACATGTACATGCCGCCGTTGACCGGGATAGTAGCACCGGTCACATAGGCTGCACCTTCCGAGGCCAGGAAAGCCACCACTTTCGCGATTTCTTCGGCCTGGCCCAGGCGACCCAGAGGGATCTGGGTCTGCAAGGCTTCACGCTGCGCTTCAGGCAGCTCACGGGTCATGTCGGTGTCGATGAAGCCAGGGGCCACCGAGTTGACCGTGATTGCACGCGAGCCCACTTCACGGGCCAGCGCGCGGCTGAAGCCCTCGAGGCCCGCCTTGGCAGCAGCGTAGTTCACCTGGCCGACGTTGCCCATGGCACCGACAACCGAACCAATGCTGATGATACGACCCCAGCGTGCCTTGGTCATGCCGCGCAGCACGCCCTTGGACAGCCGGTACAGGCTGTTGAGGTTGGTATCGATGACATCATGCCACTCATCATCCTTCATGCGCAGCATCAAATTGTCGCGGGTGATGCCGGCGTTGTTGACCAGGATGGTGGGGGCACCGAACTGTTCGGTGATGGTCGCCAGTACGGCGGCGACGGATTCGTCGCTGGTCACGTTCAGCTCGAGGCCGGTGCCCTGCACGCCGTTTTCCTTGAGGGTGGCGGCGATGCGCTCGGCGCCCGAGGCCGACGTGGCGGTACCGATGACGGTAGCGCCCATACGGCCCAGTTCCAGGGCGATAGCCTGGCCAATGCCACGGCTGGCGCCGGTAACCAGTGCAACTTTACCTTGCAGGCTCATGCAGGCTTCTCCTATTTCAGGCCTTCGCCGCCGCAACAGCGGCAGCGAACGCGTCTGGGGTATTCAGGTTTTCAGTGCTGACGCCATCGGCGCAGCGCTTGTTCAGGCCAGCCAGGACCTTGCCCGGGCCGCATTCGACCAGGCGCGGGGCGCCGTTGGCAGCCAGGTACTGCACCGACTCGACCCAGCGGACCGGCTTGTACAGCTGCTCCAGCAGGTCGCGCTTGAGGGTGTCCAGGTCGGCCGGCACGGCGGCGCTGACGTTCTGCACCACCGGGATCTGCGGGGCCTGCCAGTCGATGGCGTTGATCGACTCGGCGAAGCGCTCGGCAGCCGGCTTCATCAGCGCGCAGTGCGACGGCACGCTGACCGGCAGCGGCAGGGCGCGCTTGGCACCGGCTGCCTTGAGCAGCTCGATGGCACGCTCCACGGCAGCTGCAGAGCCGGCAATCACCACCTGGCCCGGGGAGTTGAAGTTCACCGCGCTGACCACCTCGCCCTGGGCCGCTTCGGCGCAGGCGTTGACCACTACGGCGTCGTCCAGGCCCAGGATGGCCGCCATGGCCCCCTGCCCGGCCGGCACGGCTTCCTGCATCAGTTGGCCACGGCGCTCCACCAGCTTGACCGCGTCAGCCAGGCTCAGGCAGCCAGCGGCCACCAGGGCGCTGTATTCGCCCAGGCTGTGGCCGGCGACGAATGCCGGGCGCTCGCCACCTTCGGCCAGCCACAGGCGCCACAAGGCCACCGAGGCTGCCAGGATGGCAGGCTGGGTCTTGTCAGTCTGGTTGAGGCTTTCTACCGGACCTTCCTGGATCAACGCCCACAGGTCGTAACCCAGCGCGTCGGAAGCTTCCTTGAACGTTTCCAGCACCAGCGGGTATTGGGCGCCCAGCTCGGCGAGCATGCCCAGGGACTGGGAACCTTGCCCTGGAAAGACAAATGCGAGGGATGCAGACATTTAACAAGCCCTTATTGATCTTGTCGTCGGAGAATTGACGTGCAACCGGAGTTGAACGCAAGAAACTGACAGTTGGATGACAGAGAGAACCGGGTGGTCACATTTAAGCACTCCTTGGCGGATATGCCTAAAGCAACAGATTTTCCAGCTGCCCGTGCAGGCGCTGGGGAAGATTTTCCTGAATTTCGGCCAACGCCCGCGAAATCGCGCTCTGGAAGCCCTGCACACCGGCCGAACCGTGGCTTTTCACCACGATGCCCTGCAGGCCCAGGAAGCTCGCGCCGTTGTGCCGCGCGGGCGCCAGGTCGGCCTGCAAGCGCTTGAGCAGCGGCATGGCCAGGGCACCGACGGCCCGCGACAGCAAATTGTGTCGAAACAATGCCTCGATGCGCCCGCTGATCATGGTCGCCAGGCCTTCGCTGGACTTGAGCAGCACGTTGCCGACAAAGCCGTCGCACACCACTACGTCCGCCTCGCCGCGGTACACGCCATCGCCTTCGATGAAGCCGATGTAGTTCAACCCGCGCGCGCCCTGCAACAGGCTGGCGGCCAGCTTCACCTGCTGGTTGCCCTTGATGTCCTCGGTGCCCACGTTGAGCAGCGCCACCCGCGGGCGCACCACGCCCAGCGCCTCGGCGGCCACCGAACCCATCACGGCGAACTGGAACAGGTGTTCGGCACTGCAATCGACGTTGGCACCCAGGTCCAGCAACTGGCACGAGCCGGTTTGCGTGGGAATGGCGGCCACCATCGCCGGGCGATCGACGCCGGGCAAGGTCTTGAGCACGTGGCGCGACAAGGCCATCAGCGCACCGGTGTTGCCTGCACTCACGCACGCCTGCACCTTGCCGTCACGCAGCAACTCCAGCGCCACCCGCATCGAAGAGTCCGGCTTGCCACGCAAGGCCTGGGACGGCCGCTCGTCCATGCCGATGACTTCGCTGGCCGCAGCAATCTGCAGGCGCGCGCGATCCACACCGGGTTGGCTGGCGATCAATTCTTCAAGGAGTAGGGGGTGACCGACGAGGGTCAGGTACAGCGAGGGGGTAGCAGACAGGCAGGCAAGGCTGGCCTGGACAATGTTGCGGGGACCGAAGTCCCCGCCCATTGCGTCAATCGCGATGACTTGAGCGGACAAGGATTACTCGTCAGCGCCCTTGTCGATCACTTTACGGCCACGGTATACGCCTTCTGGCGAAACGTGGTGGCGCAGGTGTACTTCGCCAGTGGTCTTCTCGACCGACAGGGTGCTAGCCGACAGGGCGTCGTGCGAACGGCGCATGTCACGGGCAGAGCGGGATTTTTTGTTCTGCTGAACAGCCATAATTGATTAACTCCTAAACGTTTGGGTCACGCTTTAACTGCGCCAATACACTGAACGGGTTGGACCGCGTTACCTCGTCCTCGCTCGGCTCGGGCTCATCTGCGCCCGCCGGCTGCTGGCATTCTTCCGGATGATGAGCAGGCACAATGGGCAAGGCGAGCAGAAGCTCCTCCTCGATCAATGCCTGCAGATCCAAAGGATCTTCGCCCAGTTCCAGCACGTCATAACCTTTCGGTAACGACTGGGTATTTGCACCCTCCTTCACCACAGCATAACTGCATTCGCTGTGGATCGGCAGGGTGACCAGCTCAAGACAACGCTGGCATACCATCTTGACTTCGACGTCGAGATGGCTGTGGATAACCACGGCCTTTCGCTCGTCTCGTTCGAAAACGAATTTAGCCTGCACCGTACCGACATTGTCGGAAAGCGGGTCGCAGAGTCTCTCCAAATCGGATAATGGCAGCGAACCTTCAAGGGTTACGCCACGATCGGCCAATTTGCGCGGGTCAACGTGAGGTGGAATCGGGTCATTCAACATAGGCGCAGCATTCTAGGGACGACCCCCTCCCCTGTCAAAGGAAATTAGGCCCTAACCCAATGATAGAATGACCATTCATCCACAGGAGACCGCCATGCTGCCCTTGTTACTTGCCTCGAGCTCGCCCTACCGCCGGGAATTGCTGGGCCGCCTGCGCCTGCCCTTCACCTGCGCCAGCCCTGATATCGACGAGAGCCGCCTGGCGGACGAGCCCGCCGAAGCCCTGGTCAAGCGCCTGGCCGAGCAGAAAGCCCGCGCCCTGGCGGCCAGCCACCCCGACCACCTGATCATTGGCTCCGACCAGGTGGCGGTGCTGGGCGAGCAGATCCTGGGCAAGCCCCACGATTTCGACCGCGCCTGCGCGCAACTGCTGGAAGCCAGCGGCACCAGCGTCACCTTCCTCACCGGCCTGGCGCTGCTCAACAGCACCACAGGGCACTGCCAGGTGGATTGCGTGCCGTTTACCGTGGAGATGCGCGAGCTGGACCTGGCGACCATCCAGCGCTACCTGCGGGCCGAGCAGCCCTACGATTGCGCGGGCAGCTTCAAGGCCGAGGGGCTGGGGGTGAGCTTGTTCAAGCGCACCCACGGGCCGGACGCGACCAGCCTGGTAGGGCTGCCGCTGATCCGGCTGGTGGATATGTTGTTGCAGGAAGGGGTGCAGGTGCCCTGAAGGCAATGACAACCGCAATGGAACCGTGTCGCCTGCATCGCGACCAAGGTCGGCTCCTACGGGAATGGCGTAGGAGCCGGCCTTGGTCGCGATGCAGGCGACGCGATTCTGGCGATGAAGCGGTTGCTATCAGCGCAACGAAGGACCGCTGAAGCCCATGTACAGCGCCAGCTTCTCGGCCACGCTGGCGCCCAGCTTCTTGGAGAAGCGGTCCAGGGCCGAATCCTCGACGGTGAAGTCGACCAGCTCCTTCTCGCCCACCACCTCGCGTGCCACGTAGCTGGCGTTGCCCAGGCCGTCGATCAGCCCCAGCGGCAGCGCCTGCTCGCCCGACCAGATCAGGCCGGAGAACATCTCCGGATGCTCCTTATCCTTCAGGCGGTCGCCACGCCCCTGCTTCACCACCGAGATGAACTGGTTGTGCGTGGTATCCAGCACGCCCTGCCAGAACTTGGTCTCGTCCGGCTTGGCCGGCTGGAACGGATCGAGGAACGACTTGTGCTCACCCGAGGTGTAGGCGCGACGCTCCACGCCCAGCTTCTCCATGGTGCCGACGAAGCCGTAGCCAGCCGCCGTCACGCCAATGGAACCCACCAGGCTGGCCTTGTCGGCGTAGATCTGGTCGGCGGCACTGGCAATGTAGTAGGCGCCCGAGGCACCCAGATCACTGATCACCGCGTACAGCTTGGTGTCCGGATGTTCCTTGCGCAGCCGATGAATCTCGTCCACCACGTAGCCGGCCTGCACCGGGCTGCCGCCAGGGCTGTTGATGCGCAGCACCACGGCCTTGACCTTGGGGTCTTCGAAGGCGGCGCGCAGGCTGCCGATGATGTTGTCGGCACTGGCGGCCTCCTGATCGGCGATCACCCCGCGCACCTCGATCAGCGCGGTGTAATGGGAGCCGCGCGTGGCGCTTTTTTCCATGTCCAGCAGCGGCGTGAACGCGGCGAAGGCCAGGAACAGATAAACGAAGGTCAGCAGCTTGAAGAAAATCCCCCAGCGCCGGGTCCGCCGATGCTCGATGACATTGGCTTGCAACGTCCTTTCCAGCAATTGCCAGCTCTTGTCATCACCGCGCTTTTCGGCGTCGGGCGCTTTCCATTCATCAGACATCGTTCAGCTCCCTCGGGAAAAATTCAATTCGTCGAACTGGCCAACCACTCATGCAATTGGCTGAAACGCTCGATGGCCAGCACCGGCTCATGCACCAACAGCGCCTCCAGCGGCATCGCCCCGTAACCCACGGCCACGGCGTCCATGCCCGCGTTGCGCGCCATCAGCAGGTCGAACGCCGCATCCCCCACCATCAGCGCGCGTTCGCGCGGCACCTGGCAGTGGGCGAGGATTTCTTCCAGCATCAGCGGGTGCGGCTTGCTGCGGGTTTCATCGGCGGCCCGGGTAATGTCGAAGTACGCCTCCCAGCCGTGCGCCTTGAGCACCCGGTCCAGGCCGCGACGCGCCTTGCCCGTGGCCACCGCCAGGCGGTAACCCTGGGCACGGAAGGCTTCCAGCGCCTCAGGCACGCCAGGGAACAGCGCCGACGGCTCAGCATCCATGGCCATGTAGCAATCGGCATAGTGTTGACGAAAAGCTACGACTTGGCTGTCATCCATTTCCGGATACAGCGTAAGAATTGCCTCTGGCAACGCCAGGCCGATGATGCCCTTGATCGCTTCGTCGCTGCGCTCGGCATAACCCGCGGCGCGCGCCGCCACTTTCATGGCCTCGACAATCCGACCAATGGAATCGGACAGAGTGCCGTCCCAGTCGAAGATCAGCAGGTCATAGTCACGGCGCACTGGCGAGGCGCTCCACGGTCTTGGCCCACATTTCGTCCACCGACGCCTCGAGCTTCAGCGCGCCGCCATCGGGCAGCGGCACGGTCAGGGCGTAGGCGTGCAGGAACAGGCGCTTGCCGCCCAGGTCGCGGATTTCCTTGCTGAACTCCTCGTCGCCGTACTTGCTGTCACCCGCAATGCTGTGGCCGGCGTGCAGGGCATGCACGCGAATCTGGTGGGTACGACCGGTGATCGGCCGGGCCTCGACCATGGTGGCGAAGTCGCCGAAGCGGCGCAGCACCTTGAACAGGGTCAGGGCTTCTTTGCCCTCTTCGTCGATCTCGACCATGCGCTCGCCCGAACGCAGGTTGCTCTTCTGCAGCGGCGCGTTGACCTGCTTGCGCGCCGAATCCCAGCGGCCGCGTACCAGCGCCATGTAGCGCTTGTCGACGCCATCGCCACGCAGGGCGGCGTGCAGGTGGCGCAGCATGCTGCGCTTCTTGGCGATCATCAGCAGCCCGGAGGTGTCGCGGTCCAGGCGGTGCACCAGCTCCAGCTCCTTGGCGTCGGGGCGCAGCTGACGGAAGGCTTCGATCACCCCGTAGTTAAGGCCGCTGCCGCCGTGCACGGCAATGCCGGCCGGTTTGTTGATCACCAGCAGGCCCTTGTCCTCGTACACGATCGAGGCTTCCAGGCGCTGCAACAGGCCCTGGGCCAGCGGCACGGGCTCGTCGCGCTCGGGCAGGCGCACAGGTGGAATACGGATAATGTCCCCGGCCTGCAACTTGTATTCGGGCTTGATGCGCCCCTTGTTCACCCGCACTTCGCCTTTGCGAAGGATGCGGTAGACCAAGGTTTTGGGCACGCCCTTGAGTGCAGTGATGAGGAAATTGTCGATTCTTTGGCCGGCATATTCCGGCGCAACCTCGAGCAGCTGGACGCCGGAGGTTGGAGGGGTTGTAGTCGTCATTCCTCCATAATAACAATTTTTTATGGATTTGAAGCACTTAATGATTGCTGCTATAGTCGCGAACGCCGCCAAAAGTGGCGGGCAAGCGGATATGCGGTAGTAGACCGGCCCTTGCCAACGCAATTCATGAGGACGCGAGGCCGTCCGACGGGGTTTTTGCTTGATTACGGGGTGGTACGCAACGTAACCGGCGCAGATGTGAGAAGACCGAGAGAAAGCCAAAAAGAGCGGTGTTTTTGCACTCATTTTCAGTTTTTTTTCGATGCCACTCTCATCCCACGCGGTCGTTGTCATCCGGTAACGGCGAATGCTTCGGAAACACAAAGCCTTAGCCATAAATGCGCCAGCACCCCATCGGTGCTTGCGATAAATGCCAACCCGTTGCGGATTCAGCGCGCGGCAGCACCCGAATTATCAGGGATACGTGTAGGGTGGAGATGCACAATCGTCGGACCGTGTAGCACCGCGTCATGTCGAGTACTGCCACAGGCGCCTCACGACACGACCCGGGCTTGATTCAGACGCCTACCGGCGTCCACGCAGGACAATTGATTCCTCCTCCTGACTGAGTGCTTTTGACACCACAGCAAGCAGGACGCGTCGTCGCGACTTCATCCCCGTTGGATGAACCTCGCTGGACACTGCAGTGGCCTCGCCCCTGCTGACGCACCTGACACCGACCGTGAGAAGTCGTGTGTGCCGAACGCCGTTTCCGGCAGCCCGGAAACCGACGGTACTACATGAAAAGAATGCTGATTAACGCAACCCAACCTGAAGAGTTGCGCGTTGCACTGGTAGACGGCCAGCGCCTCTACGACCTGGACATCGAGTCCGGCGCCCGCGAGCAGAAGAAGGCCAACATCTACAAGGGCCGGATCACTCGCATCGAACCGAGCCTGGAAGCCGCCTTCGTCGACTTCGGCTCCGAGCGTCACGGCTTCCTGCCACTCAAAGAAATCTCCCGCGAATACTTCAAGAAATCCCCTGAAGGCCGCGTCAACATCAAGGACGTCCTGAGCGAAGGCCAGGAAGTCATCGTCCAGGTCGAAAAAGAAGAGCGTGGCAACAAGGGCGCCGCCCTGACCACCTTCATCAGCCTGGCCGGTCGTTACCTGGTGCTGATGCCCAACAACCCACGTGCCGGCGGCATCTCGCGCCGCATCGAAGGCGAAGAGCGCAACGAGCTGCGTGAAGCGCTGAACGGCCTGGTAGCCCCGGCCGACATGGGCCTGATCGTGCGCACTGCCGGCCTTGGCCGCAGCAGCGAAGAGATGCAGTGGGACCTGGACTACCTGCTGCAACTGTGGACCGCGATCAAGGAAGCCTCCCTGGACCGTTCCGCGCCTTTCCTGATCTACCAGGAAAGCAACGTCATCATCCGCGCCATCCGCGACTACCTGCGCCAGGACATCGGCGAAGTGCTGATCGACAGCGTCGAGGCCCAGGAAGAAGCCCTGACCTTCATCCGCCAGGTGATGCCGCAGTACGCCAGCAAGATCAAGTTGTACGAAGACAGCGTGCCGCTGTTCAACCGTTTCCAGATCGAAAGCCAGATCGAGACCGCCTTCCAGCGCGTGGTCGAACTGCCGTCGGGCGGTTCGATCGTGATCGACCCGACCGAAGCCCTGGTGTCCATCGACATCAACTCGGCGCGTGCCACCAAAGGCAGCGACATCGAAGAAACCGCCCTGCAGACCAACCTGGAAGCGGCCGAAGAGATCGCTCGCCAGCTGCGCCTGCGTGACATCGGCGGCCTGATCGTGATCGACTTCATCGACATGACCCCGGCCAAGAACCAGCGCGCCGTGGAAGAAAAAGTCCGCGAATGCCTGGAAGCCGACCGCGCCCGCGTGCAGATCGGCCGCATCTCGCGCTTCGGCCTGCTGGAAATGTCCCGTCAGCGCCTGCGTCCATCCCTGGGCGAAAGCAGCGGCATCGTCTGCCCACGCTGCAACGGCACCGGCATCATCCGTGACGTCGAATCGCTGTCGCTGGCCATCCTGCGCCTGATCGAAGAAGAAGCCCTGAAGGACCGCACCGCCGAGGTCCGCGCCCAGGTGCCGATCCCGGTCGCTGCGTTCCTGCTGAACGAAAAGCGCAACTCGATCACCAAGATCGAACTACGCACCCGCGCCCGCATCGTGATCCTGCCGAACGACCACCTGGAAACCCCGCATTTCGAAGTGCAGCGCCTGCGCGACGACAGCCCGGAAGCCCAGAGCGCCCAGTCGAGCTACGAGATCGCTGCAGCCGAAGTCGAAGAAGCCCAGCCAGTGGCCGCCACCCGCACCCTGGTACGCCAGGAAGCCGCGGTCAAGACCGCCCCGCCGCGCACTTCCGCGCCGGTGCCGGTTGAAGCCCCGGTTGCACCTGCCGCCCCGGTTGCGCCGGCGCCAGTCGTGCCTGAGCCAAGCCTGTTCAAGGGCCTGGTGAAGTCGCTGGTCAGCCTGTTCGCTACCAAGGAAGAGCCTGCTGCCCCGGTCGTGGTTGAAAAACCAGCTGCTCCAGAGCGCCCACAGCGCAACGAAGAGCGCCGCAACGGCCGCCAGCAGAGCCGCAGCCGTAACGGCCGCCGCGACGAAGACCGCAAGCCGCGCGAAGAGCGTGCGCCACGTGAAGAACGTGCACCGCGCGAAGCCCGCGAGGACGCCCCGGCCGCCCGTGAAGAACGTGCTCCACGCCAGCCGCGCGAGCCGCGTGCACCGCGTGAAGACCGTCGCAGCCGTGAAGACCGCCCGGTCCGCGAACTGCGCGAGCCGCTGGACGCCGTAGCCCCGGCCGTACGTGAAGAGCGCCCTGAGCGCGCGCCACGTGAAGAACGTGCCCCACGCGAAGAGCGTGCACCGCGTGAAGAACGCGCCCCACGCGAAGAACGTGCGCCACGTGAAGAGCGTGCACCACGCGAAGAACGTGCTCCTCGTGAAGAGCGTGCGCCACGCGAAGAGCGTGCACCACGTGAAGAGCGTGCGCCACGCGAAGAGCGTGCTCCTCGCGAAGAACGTGCACCGCGCGAGCGCGTGCTGCGTCCCGAGCAGGTTGAAGGTGAAGCCGTAGCCGTGGCCGCCGTTGCCGCCACCGTGGCTGCAGCCGAAGCCGACGAGGCGCTGCCGACCAACGAAGAGCTGCTGCAGGACGAGAACCAGGAAGGCACCGACGGCGAACGCCCTCGCCGCCGCTCCCGTGGCCAGCGTCGCCGCAGCAACCGTCGTGAGCGCCAGCGTGACGCCAACGGCAACGTGGTTGAAGGCAGCGAAGAAGGCCAGGAAGAAGGCACCGAGCCATCGGGCGTTGAACTGGCTGCCGGCCTGGCCGTGACCGAAGCCGTCGCCCACAGCGAGATCAGCGCTCCGGCCGAAGCCGAAGCCGCCGTTCAAGCCGAGCGCGCCACTGCTGCGGTAGAAGCGCCGGTTGCTGTTGAAGCACCTGTCGAAGCACCTGTTGAAGCCCCTGCTGAAGTAGCTGTGCAAGCTGCCGCTGAAGTGATCGAGGCCCCGGCCCCGATTGTCGAAGCTGCTGAAGAAGCTGCTGCTCCAGTGGTTCACGCCGAAGTGGTGGCCGACCAGCCGGTCGAAGTAACCCCAGTGGTTGAGACCCCAGCCAGCGAAGCACCGGTTGAAGTCACCCCAGTGGTTGAAGCTGCCCCGGTGGTCGAAGCCAAGCCGGAGCCTGAAGTGTTCGCCGCCCCGGTAGTCGAGCAGCCTTCCTTCGTGTTCGAGGCGCCAGCGCCAAAGACCGTCGAAGAAGCTGCCGCCCCTGTGGTCGACATCCAGCCTGAGCCGGTTGCCGAGGTGGTGGAAGCCGCCCCTGCGCCAGTGGTCGAAGCTGCCCCTGTGGTTGAAGCTGCGGTTGAGCCGGTTGTCGAAGCCCAGCCCGAAGTGGTTGCCGAGCCTGTAGTGGAAGCCCCGGCCGTGGTACTGGCCAGCAACGGCCGCGCCCCGAACGACCCACGTGAAGTGCGTCGCCGCAAGCGTGAAGCCGAAGCCGCCGCCGCTGCAGCCGCCGCTGCCGCCCAGGCCGCCGAAGCTGCACACGCGCCACACGCAGTAGAAGAGCAGCACGAGCACAAGCCGTTCGTCTGACCTTGAAGCGTTAAAAAAGCCCCCGCTGCAGCAATGCACCGGGGGCTTTTTTTCGCCTATCGATTGCCCCCCGTAGCAGCGGCCGCAGGCCGCGTCATGGCCCCTGCGGTGCGCCCGGTTCACCGCATGAACCAGACGCCGCCTGGCGGCAGCTGCTACGCGGTAGAAAAGCCGTCTGACCCGTAGCAGCGGCCGCAGGCCGCGTCACGGACCCTGCGGTGTGCCTGGTTCACCGCATGAAGCAGACGCCGCCTGGCGGCAGCTGCTACGAGGCGGGCCGAAGCTGCACACGCGGCAGAAGAGCCGTCTGACCTTGAAGCGTTAAAAAGCCTATCGATTACACCTGTAGCAGCGGCCGCAGGCCGCGTCACAGGCGCCGCAAAAGATCCGAAGGCAAGTCGATATCGCAATAGATCCCAGGATCGGCAACCGCGATCTCGACGACCGTCGCGCCCGCAAACAACCGCCGCGCCCCCTGGTCGCCACTCAGGCCCATCAAGCCAGCCGAAAAAGCGCTGCCAAAGGCCACTGGGTGCCCATAGCCCTGCCCCGCCACAGGCACGCAGATGATTCGATCGTGAACAGCCATCGACACCTGTCGGTAGGTATCGGGCCGAATGAACGGCATGTCGCCCAGCACCACTAGCCAGCCAGCCGCCAATGGCGCCGCCGCGACGGCAGCCGCCAGGCTGTCACCCATGCCGGGAGAGGGAGCAAGGATGACCTGGAAGCCATGCAGGCGACCCAGTTCGGCGATTTCCGGACGATCCGGGCGCGTGACCAGCACCCGCTCACCGGGCAACCCATCGAGGCTGCGCAGGGTCTGCGCCAGCACGGGGCGCTCGACCCCGTCCAGGCCAGGACATGGCGCCAGCAGCTTGCTCTGCCCCGCCCCCGCCTGCGCCTGGAAGCGCGCGCCCTGCCCCGCTGCCAATACCACGATGCACGGTGTCACGCTGGCGCCTCCAGGTTGGCTTCAGTAGAGGTTCGGCTCCATCTCCAGCGCCACACCGAAGCGCTGGAGGATATCGGCCTGGATACGCATGGCCAGGCCATGCAGTTGCTGCCCGGTGGCCGCGCCATAGTTGACCAGCACCAGCGATTGCAGGCGATGCACGCCGGCATCACCGTCGCGGAAGCCTTTCCAGCCTGCGCGCTCGATCAGCCAACCCGCAGCCAGCTTGACCTGGCCATCGGCCTGGGGATAGCCCACCAGGTCCGGGTGCTCGGCCTTGATCCGCTCGGCCAGCGCTGCCGGCACCACCGGATTCTTGAAGAAACTGCCGGCATTGCCCAGCTCGGCCGGGTCGGGCAGCTTTTCCCGACGAATGCTGCAGATCGCCGCGCTCACATCAGTGGGCGTCGGCGCCTCGATGCCTTGCTCGGCCAGGCGCTGGCGCACCGGGCCGTAGTCCAGGTGCAGCTGCGCCGCGCGGGCCAGGGTGAAGCGCACGCGCAGGATCAGCCAACGCCCAGGCTCGCGCTTGAACAGGCTGTCACGGTAGCCAAAGGCGCACTCGGCCAGGCTGAAGTCGCGCAGCGCGCCGGTATGGCGGTCCAGGGCAGTCAGGCCGTGGAACACGTCCTTGATCTCGACGCCATAGGCGCCGATATTCTGCATGGGCGCCGCGCCCACAGTGCCGGGGATCAGGCTGAGGTTCTCCAGCCCGGCCAGGCCCATGGCCAGGGTTTGCAGGACAAACGGGTGCCACGACTCACCGGCCTCGGCCTCGATCACCAGCTGCTGGCCATCATCGGCAAGCACGCGCACGCCGGTGCTGGCCATGCGCATCACCAACTGCTGCACGTCGGCGGTCAGCAGCAGGTTGCTGCCCCCGCCAATGGGCAGCACCGGCACCTGGCACTCCTGGGCCCAGGCCAGCGCCTGGCGCACCTGGTCGTCGCTGTCGACCTCGACGAACCAGCGTGCCTTGACGTCGATACCAAAGGTGTTGAACGGCTTGAGCGATACCTGCTCACGGATCTGCAGGCTCATAGCCGCCCCTTCAATTCATTGACCAGGCCGGCGCACGCCAGCTCGATCAGGTCCAATACCTGCTCGAAGCCCTGCTCGCCGCCGTAATACGGGTCGGGCACCTCGTCCACCGCGCCGTCGTAACGGCGCAGGAACAGGTCCAGTTCGGCACGGCCGTTGGCCGGCTGCAGGCGCTTGAGGTTGCCCAGGTTGCTGTGGTCCATCGCCAGGATCAGGTCGTAGCGGCCGAAATCGGCAGCACTGACCTGCTGGGCGCGCTGGGCCGACAGGTCGTAGCCGCGGCGCAGGGCCGCGGCACGGGTGCGACTGTCCGGCGGCTTGCCCACGTGCCAGTCGCCGGTGCCGGCCGACGCCACCTGCACCTGCTCGGCCAGGCCGGCCGCGCGCAACTGATGGCGCAGCACGCCTTCGGCGGTGGGCGAGCGGCAGATATTGCCTAGGCACACGAACAGGACGCGCATCAGGCCTCCAGCAGGCGCCGTACGCGCTCCAGGTCCTGCGGGGTGTCGACACCGGCAGGCGGTGCTTCGACAGCGTCGGCGACATGGATGCGCACGCCGTGCCACAGGGCACGCAGCTGCTCCAGGCGCTCGGTCTCTTCCAGCCAGCACGGGCCCCAGGCCACGAAGTCCTGCAGGAAGCCGGCGCGGTAGGCATAGATGCCGATGTGGCGACGGAACGGCACGCCGGCAGGCAGGCTGTCACGGTCGTTGGCGAACTGGTCGCGGGCCCACGGCAGCGTGGCGCGGCTGAAGGTCAGCGCCAGGCCATTGAGGTCGGCGACCACTTTCACCACGTTGGGGTTGAACAGCGATTCGACGTCCTCGATGGGCTCGGCCAGGGTGGCCATGCCTGCTTCGGCGTGGGCGGCCAGGTTGGCGGCCACCTGGTTGATCACCGCTGGCGGGATCAGCGGCTCGTCGCCCTGGACGTTGACCACGATGGCATCGGCAGCCAGGCCCAGGGCCTGGGCCACTTCGGCCAGGCGGTCGGTGCCCGACTCATGGTCGGCGCGAGTCAGCAGCACTTCGGCGCCGAAGGCCTGGCAGGCCTCGACGATGCGCGCATCGTCAGTCGCCACCACCACGCGCTGGGCCGCGCTCTTGCGCGCCTGTTCCCAGACGTGCTGGACCATCGGCTTGCCGGCGATCAGCTGCAGTGGCTTGCCCGGCAGGCGCGTCGAAGAGAAACGCGCCGGAATGACAACCGTGAACGCCTGGCTCATTTATCCAGGCGCTCTTCGTCGGTCAGGGTGCGCGCTTCGCTTTCCAGCATCACCGGGATGCCGTCGCGGATCGGGTAGGCCAGGCCGGCGCCCTTGCTGATCAGCTCGGTCTTGTCGGCGCTGAGTTTCAGCGGGCCCTTGCAGATCGGGCAGGCGAGGATGTCGAGCAGTTTGGTGTCCATGTTAGGTCCTTGGCAAAAGAGCAAGCGTGAAGCGAAAAGGGTCAGGTACGCGCCAGCAGGCTGGGCAAGCGGGCGTCGAACCAGGCGACGAAGCCCGGCGAGGGCTGTGCGTCGACGGCCAGGTACCACCAGTCGTCCCGGGCGAAGGCACGGCATTTGACGGCGTCCTTCTCGGTCATGACCAGCGGCAGCGGCGGTGAAAAAGTCAGTGCCGCCAGGCTGTACTCGGCGTGGTCGGCGAACGCGTGAGCCTGTGGCCGCCAGTGTAGCGCCTGCAGGGTATTGAAGAAACGTTGCGGGTTGCCGATGCCGGCTACCGCATGCACGGCCTGGCCGGGGGCGAACAGGTCGAGGCCGCGACGCTCGCCGGTCAGCACGTTGACCAGCGCGGTAGGTTGCAGGGTGAAGGCGAAACCCTGGTCGCGGTCCTGCTCGGCACCGTTGAACAGCACGGCATCAACCGTCTGCAAGCGCTCGACGGGTTCGCGCAGCGGGCCGGCGGGCAGGCAGCGCTGGTTGCCCAGGCCGCGGGCGGCGTCGATCAGCACCAGCTCCAGGTCACGGGCCAGGCGGTAATGCTGCAGGCCATCGTCGGAGAGGATCAGGTCCAGCGGCTCGGCCGCCGTCAGCGCCTGCACGGCACGGCTGCGGTCGGGGTCGATCATCAGGGGCACGCCGCTGCGCTGCACGATCAGCAGCGGCTCGTCACCGGCCACCGCCGCGCTGTCGCTGGCGCCAACGCGCCACGGCAGCTGCGGCGGCTTGGCACCGTAGCCACGGCTGACCACGCCGACCTTGAGGCCCTGGCGCCGGCAGTGCTCGATCAGCCAGAGGATCATCGGCGTCTTGCCGGTGCCACCGACGGTGACGTTGCCCACCACCAGCACCGGCACCGGGGAACGGTAGATAGTGCCCTCCCCGCGCAGGAAACGCTGGCGCTTGCCAGCCACGACGCGGCGGTACAAGCATTCCAGCGGGCGCAGCAGCGCCAGCGCCGGATGACCGGTGTACCAGGCCGCCAACAAGCGATCGGAAAAGGCCATCAGTTGTTCGCCTGCGCCTCGACCGTGGTCATGCTCAGGTGGCTGAAGCCCAGCTTGCCGGCGGCGTCCATGGCGGTGATCACCGCCTGGTGCGGGGTCTTGCCGTCGGCGCTGATCGACAGCGGCAACTTGCTGTCGCCGCCGGACTCGGCCTGCAGCGCATCCATCAGGGTGTTCAGGTCACTCTTGGGCAGCAGCTTGTTGTTCACCGAGTAGACGCCGTCGGCGCTGATGGCAATGTCCAGGGTCTTGCCGGCGTCCTGCTCGGGGCTGCCACTGACAGCTTCGGGCAGGTCCACGCGCAACTGCGTCTGTTTGGTGAAGGTGGTGGTGACCACGAAGAACAGCAGCAGCACAAACACCACGTCGATCAGCGACACCAGGTTGATGTCGATCTGCTCTCGTTGCTTGCGGCGGAACTTCACGCTTTGTCCTCGGCCAGATCGACCTCGCGGTCACCCTGCACCATTTCCACCAGCTTGATCGCTTCCTGCTCCATGCCCACTACCAGCTCGTCGATGCGACGTTGCAGGAAACGGTGGAAGAACACCGCCGGAATACCCACCATCAGGCCCGAGGCGGTGGTCACCAGCGCCTTGGAGATACCACCGGCCAGCACCGCCGGGTTGGTCGCCATGTTGGTGCCCATGAACGAGCTGAAGATTTCGATCATGCCCAGCACGGTACCCAGCAGGCCCAGCAGCGGCGCCATGGCGGCGATGGTGCCCAGGGTGCTGATGTAGCGTTCCATTTCGTGAATGACGCGGGCCGCGGCCTCTTCGATGCATTCCTTCATGATTTCGCGGCCATGGCGCGAGTTGGCCAGGCCCGCGGCGAGGATTTCACCCAGCGGCGAATCGGCGCGCAGCTCCTTTAGCTTTTCCTTGTCCAACTGCTTGTCGCGGATCCAGCGCCAGACCTGACCCAGCAGGTGCGGCGGGGTCACGCGGCTGGCACGCAAGGTCCACAGGCGCTCGGCGGTGATGCCCAGCGCGGCGATGGAACTCAGAATGATCGGCAACATCATCCAGCCGCCGGATTTGACCAATTCCCACACAGTAAGGACCCCCTCGAAAAAGTTCGCCACTCTAACATAGGGGGGCCGAGGGTCGTAGACCGTCATGTCGGGTCACGCCAGAAGCGCCGCCGCTCGCGCTCGCCACGCACCCCGTCGAAGCGCCCCAGGCGCAGGTGCAGCGCACCGTGCACGGCGTTGTCGTGGACTTCGATGCCGTTGGCGCGGTAACGCTCGACCACCAGCGGGTGCGGATGCCCGAACGAGTTGTTATGGCCGCGGGAAATCAGCGCGCCGCGCGGTTTCATGGCCGTCAGCAGCAGTTGCGATGACGAGGTGCGGCTGCCGTGGTGGGGCGACTGCAACCAGTGCCCGGCCAGGTCCAGGCCACTGGCCACCAGCGCACGCTCGGCAGCGGCGTCGATGTCCCCACCCAACAGCAGCTTCTCGCCATTCGCCTCCACCAGCAGCACGCAGGAGGACGGATTGCTCTCTCGTGCCGCCGCCCAGCGCCACACGGTGAAATGCACCCCATCCCACTGCCACTGGTGCCCGGCCTCGCAGGGCTGCGCGCCCAGCTGCGCCGGCAATTGCCCAGGCTCGCCGCTCCATACGGCGGCCACCGGCACGCCGCGCATCACCGCCGGGGCGCCACCGGCGTGGTCCATGTGCGCGTGGCTGATCAGCATCAGGTCCAGGCGCCGCACGCCCAGACCATGCAGGTTGGGCAGCACTACCCGCTCACCGGCGTCCTGCCCCGGCGTGCGCGGGCCGGCGTCGTACAACAGCGCGTGATTGCGGGTACGCACCAGCACCGCCAGGCCTTGCCCCACGTCCAGTTGAGTCACCTGGGCCTGGGCATGGGGCACTGACGCCTGGGGCGGGAGCGCCGCCAGCAGCACCAGCGGCCAGCCCAGCGGGCGCAAGGGCATGCCCGCGGGCAGCAACAACAGCAACGTGCCGGCCAGCACCAGCAGCCACACGCCCAGGGGCAACGCCGGCGGCAGCCACGCCGGCACCCGCGCCGCCAGCCAGCCCAGGGCATCGAACAACACGGCCAGCAGGCCGCCCGCCAGCCACAGCAGCCCTTCCCCCACCCATGGCAGCGGCAGCAACAGGGCGCCCAGCAGCGCCGTGGGCAACACCGCCAGGCTCACCCACGGCACTGCCAGCAGATTGGCCAGCGGGCCGCCGAGGCTCACGGGCAGCCCCAGCGCCAGCATCGCCGGCAGCAAACCCACGGCCATCAGCCATTGCGCGCGGGTCCAGGCGCGCCACCACGGCCAGGCACCCAGCCTGCCGGAAAACACCAGCATCAGCACCGCGACCGCCGCGAACGACAGCCAGAACCCGGGCAGCAGGCTCACCAGCGGGTCGCTCAGCAACACCGCGTTCAACGCCACCAGCAGCGGCAGCCACACCCCCAAGTGGCGGAAACGCAGGCGCCATAACAGCACCAGGCCAAGCATGATGCACGCCCGCCGCACCGGCACCTGAAACCCGGCCAGCAGCCCGTAGCCCAGTGCTGCGGCAAAGGCCAGGCCACACGCCCAGGGCAGCCAGGGCAGCGCCCGCGGCCACAGCCCGAAGCGCGCCAGCCCTGCGACCAGGCCGTAGACCAGGCCGGCCAGCAGGCCGATGTGCGTGCCGGAAATCACCAGCAGGTGCACGGTGCCGGTGGCTTGCAGCACGTTCCATTGCTCGCGACTGATGCCCGAACCGTCGCCCATCACCAGCGCCACCAGCACGCCCTGGTAGCCCTGGGCATCGACCGCCAGCAGGCGTTGGCGCAGGCCGTCGCGCCAGGCTCCTTGCGCCGGGGCCAGCAGCTGGCCGTCCTTGACGCTGCCGGTGGCGCCGATGCGCCGGGCCAGCATCCAGGCTTCGGCGTCCAGGCCCGCCGGGTTGACCAGGCCCCGCGGCCGCTTCAACGTCACGGCCAGGCGCCAGCGCTCGCCGGCATTGACCACCGGCCCGTTGAACCACGACAGGCGCACCGTGGCTGGCAAGCCATGGCGCCGCGCCTGCGGGTCGCTCACCTCGAAACGCACGGAGGCGCCCTGGTTGTCCGGCAGCCCGCTGACTCGCCCCTCCAGCCACAGGGTCTGCCCATCCAAGGCGGGCGACAAACGGTCATCCAGCGCGCGCTGCCCTTGCCAGGCCGCCCAGGCCAGGCCCAGCACCAGCAGCCCCAGGCGCGCCCAACGCCACCAGCACAGCGCCATGCCCAGCGCCACGAGCCCCAGCAACAGCGGGGTGCCTGGCAGCACCGGGAGAAAACGCAGCGCCACCAGGCCCGTGGCCAGTGCCAGCATCGCAGTACGCATACACTCATCCTTGAGCAGCAGGGCGACCAGCATCCGCGCAAACCCGGGGAAGCGCTGCTCAATATTTGTCACAAAGTCTGAACGGAGCTGTCAGCAAAGCCGGGCATACTGAGGGCCACCCTCCCTGCCCGCGCCGCGAGAACCTGGATGCCACGCCGCCTGTTCAAACGCTACATGCCCGACCCCGAGCGCTTGCGCGGCAACAAGTCGCTACGCTTTCTTGGGCGCCTGTTGCATGACCCGAACCTGTGGCACCTGAACCGCCGGGGCGTGTCCAGGGCCATGGCGGTAGGGCTGTTCGCTGCCTTCCTGCCCATCCCCTTGCAGATGCTGGTGGCGGCCGCGCTGGCGGCGCTGGTGCGTGGCAACCTGGCCATTGCGGTGAGCCTGGTGTGGCTGACCAACCCGCTGACCATGGCGCCGGTGTTCTTCGTCACCTACCAGGTGGGTGCATGGCTGATGGGCACGCCGCCGCGCAGCCTGCCGGACGACCTGAGCTGGGAATGGGTGAGCAGCCAGCTGGCCACCTTGTGGCAGCCGTTCGTGCTGGGTTCAGTAGTGACGGGGCTGGTAATGGGCGCCCTGGGGTACATGGCCACCCAAGGCTACTGGCGCTGGTGGGTGGCCCGCCAATGGCGCCGCCGCCACACCACCCCGTAGCAGCTGCCGCAGGCGGCGTCCGGGGTCGGCGCGGCGCCTGATGATGCGCGGCGCCGGGGGACGCGGCCTTTGGCCGCTGCTCCGGGGGAGTGGTGCTTAACTGCGCATGCCGCGGCCGCTCACCAGCAAGCGTGCGCAACCAATGTACAACACCACCGTGGCCACCAGCATGAACGCCACCGCGATGCTGATACGAATGTCCGACACGCCCAGGATGCCGTAGCGGAAGGCGTTGACCATGTGCAGCACCGGGTTCACCAGCGACACGGTCTGCCAGAACGGCGGCAGCAGGGTAATGGAGTAGAACACCCCGCCCAGGTAGGTCAGCGGCGTCAGCACGAAGGTCGGGATGATGGAAATATCATCGAAGTTGCGCGCAAACACTGCGTTGATGAAGCCCAGCAGCGAGAAAATCGTCGCCGTCAGGATCACCACCAATAGGGTGATGCCCAGGTGGTGCACCTGCAGGTGGGTGAAGAACAGCGACAGCAGGGTGACGATGATGCCCACCATCAACCCGCGCAGCACGCCACCGATCACGTAGCCGGTCAGAATGATGTGCGGCGACACCGGCGACACCATCAGCTCCTCGATGGAGCGCTGGAACTTGCTGCCGAAGAAGCTCGACACCACGTTGCCATAGGAGTTGGTGATCACCGACATCATGATCAGCCCCGGCACGATGTACTCCATGTAGGTGAAGCCACCCATGCCGCCGATCTGTCGGCCGATCAGGTTACCGAAGATCACGAAATACAGGACCATAGTGATGGCCGGGGGCAGCAGGGTCTGCGGCCAGATGCGCATGAAACGGCGCACCTCGCGGTAGACGATGGTGTTCAGCGCGACCCAGTTGGCTTTGACTTCGAAACTCATACGGCCACCTTCGCCAGGTTTTTCTCCACCAGGGACACGAACAGCTCCTCCAGCCGGTTGGTTTTGTTGCGCAGGCTCAGCACCTCGATGTGTTTCAAGGCCAGCTGGCCGAACAGCGCGGTAATGCCCACTTCCTTGTCCACCTGCACCTCCAGGGTGTGCGGGTCAATCAACCGGCAAGGGTAACCCTCGAGCACGGGCGCCTCGGCCAGGTCGGCCTTGAGGTCCAGCAGGAAGGTCTCCACGTGCAGCTTGCCCAGCAGGTTGCGCATGCTGGTGTTCTCGACGATGGTGCCGTGGTCGATGATGCCGATGTTGCGGCACAGCTGCTCGGCCTCTTCCAGGTAATGCGTGGTGAGGATGATGGTGGTGCCCTGCTGGTTCAGCTCGGTGAGGAAGCTCCACATCGACCGGCGCAGCTCGATATCCACGCCCGCGGTGGGTTCGTCGAGAATCAGCAGGCGCGGGTTGTGGATGAGTGCGCGGGCGATCATCAGCCGGCGCTTCATGCCGCCCGACAGCGACCGCGAGGGCACGTCGCGTTTGTCCCACAGGCCCAACTGGGTCAGGTATTGCTCCGAGCGTTCCTTGGCGATGCGCGGCGGGATGCCGTAGTAGCCCGCCTGGGTCACGACGATGTCGAAGGTCTTCTCGAACTGGTTGAAGTTGAACTCCTGGGGCACCACGCCGATGCTGCGCTTGAGCGCCGCCGGGTCGCGATCCAGGTCGTGGCCGAAGATATTCACCGTGCCACTGGTCTTGTTCACCAGGGTGGAGAGAATGCCGATGGTGGTGGACTTGCCAGCGCCGTTGGGGCCCAGCAAGGCGAAGAAGTCGCCTTCGGCCACGTCCAGGTCAATGCCCTTGAGGGCCTGGAAACCGTTGCCGTAGGTCTTGGTCAGCTGCCGGATGGACAGAGCAGAACTCATAGTTGAACCATGCACCGAAAAAAGAAAGGAAGGGTCGATAAACCTTAATAAAGACGCCGATCACCGTCACAAGGTGCGGCGGGCATGACCAATGGTGCTAGCACGCGGCGCACATGTACAGTGATCAACATCGATAATACTTATCAGGTCAACGCGGTCATCACCGCCTTGCGGTAGGCCGGGCGCTGTTTCAGGCGCTCGTACCAGGCTTCCAGGTGCGGCATGGGCGGCCGTTCGATGGGCATCTCGAACCAGGCATAGATGAAGCAGCCCAGGGGTATGTCGCCCA
Source organism: Pseudomonas sp. GYB4201 (assembly GCF_056312595.1). Classification (NCBI taxonomy): domain Bacteria; kingdom Pseudomonadati; phylum Pseudomonadota; class Gammaproteobacteria; order Pseudomonadales; family Pseudomonadaceae; genus Pseudomonas; species Pseudomonas sp. GYB4201. The sequence continues at coordinate 62,665 of NZ_JBWGIG010000011.1, forward strand.
TGCCCACTTCGCTGCCCGACAGGTAGGGCTGCTGCGCCAGCGCCTCGTTCGCCACGGCCAGCACCTCGACCACGGCCTTGAACGCGGCGTTGATCTGCACCCAGTCCTGCTGCTCGGCAGGGGTGCGCAGCACGCCCCAGAACAGCGGCTTGAAGGGGTCTGCCAGGGTCGAGGTGGTCCAGTCCATCCACTTGTCGGCGCTGGCGCGCGCGGCGGGATCGGCGTTGAACCACGTCGATTCACCGCCATACTGCGCGCACAGGTAGCGAACGATGGCGTTGGACTCCCACAGCACCAGCGCCCCATCCTCGATCATCGGCACCCGGCCGTTGGGGTTCTTGCTGCGGTACTGCGCCTCGTTGACCAGGCCAAACGCACCGCCGGCATCGATGGCCTGGTACGGCAGCTGCAATTCTTCTGCGCACCACAGCACCTTGCGCACGTTGGACGAGTTCTTGCGTCCCCACACCTTGAGCATTCTGTGTCTCCCGGCTGAATAGTCCGAGGAGTCTACTACCGGTCGGCGAGCGCCCCCCATGATTTTTTCCACCCCGTGGCGGCAACAGCTGGCAACGAACTCCCCGGCAATGCGGGGGTCACTAGTCTGGCAAGCGGTCTACGCTTCCTCAGTGCGCCGCCCCGTCATCATGGAGGACTGAATATGCTGTTGTTGTGGATCGTGGTACTGGTCATCGGCAAGGCCTGGCTGTTCCATCGGCGCGTGGCGCCCCTGCCTGCCCTGGGCATCATTGCCGTGTACCTGCTGGCCATGGGCATGTTCAGCCACGCGCCGGGCTGGCTGCTGGCGATATTCTGGGTGCTGCTCATTGCCAGCGCCCTGCCCCTGCTGTTGCCCGACCTGCGCCGCAAGCTGTTCACCGCCCCGCTGTTCAATTGGTTCCAGCGCACGCTGCCGCCCATGTCGCAGACCGAGCGCGAAGCCATCGACGCCGGCACCGTGTGGTGGGACGGCCAGCTGTTCAGCGGTCGCCCCGACTGGCATACCTTGCTGGGCTACCCCAAGGCGCAACTGACCGCCGAGGAACAGGCCTTCATCGACGGCCCTACCGAAGCGCTGTGTGCCATGGTCAGCGACTGGCAGATCGGCCAGGACCTCGACCTGCCGCCCGAAGCCTGGGCGCATATAAAGGAACACGGCTTCTTCGCCCTGATCATTCCCAAGGAGTACGGCGGCAAGGGCTTCTCCGCCTACGCCCACTCCCAGGTGGCGATGAAACTGGCCACCCGCAGCGGCGACCTGGCGTCCACGGTCATGGTCCCCAACTCCCTGGGCCCGGCCGAACTGCTGCTGCACTACGGCACCGACGAACAACGCAACCATTACCTGCCGCGCCTGGCCCGCGGTGACGACATCCCCTGCTTCGCCCTCACCGGCCCACTGGCCGGCTCCGACGCCGGCGCCATGCCTGACACCGGGGTCATCTGCAAAGGGCAATGGCAGGGCGAGGAAGTCATCGGCCTGCGCCTGAACTGGGAAAAGCGTTACATCACGCTGGGGCCGGTCGCGACCCTGCTGGGTTTGGCCTTCAAGGCCCACGACCCCGACCACCTGCTGGGTGAGGAAACCGACCTGGGCATCACCCTGGCGTTGATTCCCACCGATACCCCCGGCGTGACCATCGGCCGCCGCCACCTGCCCCTGGGCGCCGCCTTCATGAACGGCCCCAACGCCGGCAAGGACGTGTTCGTGCCGCTGGACTACCTGATCGGCGGCCAGGCCATGCTCGGCAAGGGCTGGATGATGCTGATGAACTGCCTGTCGGTGGGCCGTTCCATCTCGCTGCCGGCGGTGGGCACCGGTGCGGCCAAGTACACCAGCCTGGTCACCGGCCAGTACACCCAGGTGCGCGAGCAGTTCAACGTGCCGTTGGCTGCTTTCGAAGGCATCCAGGCCGCCATGGCGCGCATCGGCGGCAACGCCTGGCTGATGGACGCGGCGCGCATGCTCACCGCCAACGCCGTGGATCTTGGGGAAAAACCCTCGGTATTGTCGGCGATCCTCAAGTACCACCTCACCGAGCGTGGCCGCGAGTGCATCAGCCACGCCATGGACGTGCACGGCGGCAAGGGCATCATCATGGGGCCCAACAACTACCTGGGCCGCAACTGGCAAGGGGCGCCTATCTTCATCACCGTGGAAGGCGCCAACATCCTTTCGCGCAACCTGATGATCTTCGGCCAGGGCGCCATTCGCTGCCACCCCTTCGTGCTCAAGGAAATGGCCCTGGCCGCCCGCGAAGACAAGGCCCAGGCACTGGTGGAGTTCGACGCCCTGCTGCTCAAGCACATCGGCTTCGCCATCGGCAATGCCGCCAGCACCTGGGTGCTCAACCTGGGCCTGGGGCATTTCGAACACGCCCCCGGCGACGCCATCAGCCAGGGCTATTTCCGCGCGCTGAACCGCCAGGCCGCCGCATTCGCCCTGCTGGCCGACCTGAGCATGATGCTGCTGGGCGGCGAGCTCAAACGCCGCGAACGCCTGTCGGCGCGCCTGGGCGACGTGCTCAGCAATCTCTACCTGGGCTCGGCGGCGCTCAAGCGCTACCACGACCAAGGCTCGCCGGAATACCTGCAACCACTGTTGCACTGGGCCATGGAAGAAAGCCTGGGCCAGGCCGAGCGCGCGCTGGATGAGCTACTGAAGAACTTCCCCAGCCGGGTGCTCGGCTGCCTGCTGCGCGTGGTGGTGTTCCCGTTCGGCCGCCGCCCCACCGGGCCTTCCGACCGCCTGGACGCCGAAGTAGCCGAAGTGATCGGCCGCGCCAAGGGTGACCCGGCGCTGGAAGAACTGCTGGCGGGTTGCTACCGCCCTACCGCCGAAGGCGACCCGGTAGCCGCGTTGCAGACGGCCTGCGATCTGCTGGCCGCCAGCCACCCCCTGCAGAAAAAACTGCACACCGCCTACAAGGCCGGCCAGTTCACCCCCGCCCCGGAAGAAACCCTGATAGACGCTGCCCTGCAGGCAGGCGTGCTGCAGGCAGGCGAAGCCGAGACCCTGCGCCAGGCCGAAGCCGCGCGGCGCAAGGTTATCGACGTGGACGACTTCGACAAGGCGCAACTCAAGCCGGGCGACGGCCTGGTTCGATGACACACCTCCTCCCGGGCGCGTATACTCCCGCGCCCGTTTTACCCAAGAGGACCTTCAACATGGCCACCCCCTACATCGACCACCAGCTTGTGCTGCTCGATCACCTGCGCGGCATCCTGGTCGCCCTGGGTGAAGCCGAACAGGTACCCGACGAAAGCCACGCCCTGTTCCTGGAGCGCTATGACGAACTGCGCATGGAACTGCCTATCGATCCGGTCGCCAGCGCCTACCTGGGCCAGGACCTGATGTGCCAGATCATCCAGCGCTACCCGCAGATCGCCCACCTGATCCCCCGCGACCTGCTGTGGTTCTTCGGCGGCGACTGCCTGCACTACATGCCCGACGAAGAGATCGACCTGTACCAGGCCCTGGAAGAGCGCCGCTTCGAAGCGGAGGAGAACGAGGAACCGTTCGACTGGAACCAGGAGAAGCAATTGCTGGCCCTGTCGCTGCAGGACAGCAGCAAGCACTGATTGCCACCGCTCACGAAAAAGCCGCTCGATGAGCGGCTTTTTTTTGCCTGCGACGGCGATATTTTCTCGAGGCAAACAAAAACGCCGCTCAGTGAGCGGCGTTCTTGATTTAATTTGGAGCGGGAAACGAGACTCGAACTCGCGACCCCGACCTTGGCAAGGTCGTGCTCTACCAACTGAGCTATTCCCGCAGAAGACAACTTTGTGTATCAGCCATCTTGTTCGAACCGTTGATGTTCATCAGCGTTTCGATGGGGCAGATTTTGAAGCTATTTGAAGATCTTGGCAAGCACTTTTTTCAAAAAAATCGTTTTTTTTCACAGGGTTAGCGAAATAGCCGGTGAAAAGCCCCCGTAGCAGCTGCCGAAGGCTGCGTCTCGGCCGCGTCAGGTTCACCGTCCGCGCCCGGGACGCAGCCTTCGGCAGCTGCTACGGTCCGCCCCCATAACAATGACTATTGTTTTCGCACAAACAAAAACGCCGCTCAATGAGCGGCGTTCTTGATGAATATGGAGCGGGAAACGAGACTCGAACTCGCGACCCCGACCTTGGCAAGGTCGTGCTCTACCAACTGAGCTATTCCCGCAAATGGCGTCCCCTAGGGGACTCGAACCCCTGTTACCGCCGTGAAAGGGCGGTGTCCTAGGCCACTAGACGAAGGGGACACGCTGCCCGGAACACATGGTGTGTGTTTCGGTGCCCAGATCCGCACCCTGAGGCTTGGTTCTGGTTTCACTCAACCCCGCCCGAAAGCGAAGCTGTTTAAAAATGGAGCGGGAAACGAGACTCGAACTCGCGACCCCGACCTTGGCAAGGTCGTGCTCTACCAACTGAGCTATTCCCGCATTGGCGTCCCCTAGGGGACTCGAACCCCTGTTACCGCCGTGAAAGGGCGGTGTCCTAGGCCACTAGACGAAGGGGACACGCTACAACATTCACTCCCTGCTGCGTTTCGCTGTGTGCTTTACGCTGCAAGTGGCGCGCATTCTAGGGGTGGTTTGGGAAGTCGTCAACCCCCAATGATAAATTTATTTAAATCAATGACTTCCCTGCCGATAGCCTGACCGGGAGCGGCGTTCACCGGCCCGGCGTGGCGGCCTTCGGGCGATAGCCTCTATCCGGGCCGTGGCTTAGCCACTACACTCAAATGGACGACAATCTGACGAGGCTTACACGGTGACACCACTCATGATCACCCTGATTATAGTAGCGGGGATCGTTGCATTGATCGCCATCGGTTATCTCAATAACGTGGTGGAGACCAACAAGCTGGAGAAGACCAAGCTCAAGCATGAGCTGGCCGACCGCTTGCGCCGCTGTGGCGAGATCACCGAGACCTTCCCCGGGCAATTCATGACGCCGGCATTGAAGCTGCTGCTGACCCGCCTGGAACTCAACCTCAACCAACGCATCCTGGCCCAGGACAAGGGCAACGCCGCCATCAAGGCGCGCCTGGTGGAGCTGGAAGCGGAAATCGCCAAGGGCGAAGGCATTGCGGTAAAGAATGCACCTATCCCTATCCAGACCGAGGTCAAGGCCAAGGACGTGCGCTTTCTGCTCGAAGCCCTGCACGCCCAGGTGACCCGCGCGGCCCAGGACGGCTTCCTGCCGGCCAACGAGGCCAAGCACTGGATCCGCGAGATTCGTCATATATTGGTGCTGCTGCACATCGAGTTCTTCAACAACCTGGGGCAGGCGGCACTGCAGGCCGAACAACCGGGCCAGGCGCGCCTGGCCTTCGAGCGCGGCGCCCAGTACCTGCGCAAGCAGCCGGAGCCGGCGGTTTACCAGGAACAGCTCAAGTACATGGAGAAATTGCTGGCGCGGGCCAACGCCCTGGTGCTGGACAGCAATGCACCGAGCGAAGACGACCACAACGAATTGACCGAGGGCCTGAAGGAAGTCGAGCCCGAGTGGAAGAAGAAAGTCATCTACGATTGACCTGTAGCAGCGGCCCCACGGCCGCGTCGCTGCCGACGCCGCCTTCGGCAGCTGCTACAGGGGTTGCGTCACCGAATCAGCAATCGGTGGAACGCAGGAAAATCTCCACCATCCTTTCCATCCCCGCCTGGTCCGCTTCGCTGAAGCGTGCCAGCTGGGGGCTGTCCAGGTCCAATACGCCAATCAGGCGGCCATCCTTTACCAGCGGAATCACCAGCTCACTGTTCGAGGCACTGTCGCAGGCGATATGGCCGGGGAACGCGTGCACGTCCTCCACGCGCTGGGTCTGGCGGGTGGCCGCCGCGGCGCCACACACGCCCTTGCTGAACGGAATGCGCACGCAGGCCACCTGGCCCTGGAACGGCCCCAGCACCAGCTCTTCATTGCGGTTGATATAGAAGCCGGCCCAGTTCAGGTCGTCCACATAGTTGTAGAGGAACGCCGAGAACTGCGAGGCATTGGCAATGAAGTCGCGCTCGTCGGCGAGCAGCGATTCCAGTTGCGCGGTCAGCATCGCGTAGCCTTCGAGGCCCTGGCCGGTGCTGTTCAAATCGATCATTGCGGTTGCTCCAGTAATGTGAGACCTACCCAGTAACGGGCAAATTGATAGGCGCAGCGGCCGTTGCGGTTGCCACGGCCGGTGGCCCAGCGTGCCGCCAGGATGTCCAGCTCCGCGGTGCGCTGCCACTGCAGGCCGGCCTGGCGGGCGAATTCGCCGATCCAGTGCTCGACCACGTTGAGATAATGCTCCTGGCTGAATGGATAGAACGACAGCCACAGGCCAAACCGGTCCGACAGGGCGATCTTGTCTTCCACCGCCTCGCTGGGGTGGATCTCGCCATCGACGTTCTGCCAGTGGGCGTTGTCGCTTTCCTTCTCCGGCACCAGATGCCGGCGGTTGGAGGTAGCGTACAGCAGCACGTTGTCCGGTGCCGATTCCAATGAGCCGTCGAGCACGCTCTTGAGGATACGGTAATCACCCTCCCCCGCCTCGAAGGACAAATCGTCGCAGAACAGCACGAAGCGCTGGGGCAGGCCCGCCAGTTGCTCCACCACGCGTGGCAGGTCGGCCAAATGGTCGCGCTCGATTTCGATCAGCCGCAGCCCCTGCCCGGCGTATTCGGCCAGCAGCGCGCGCACCAGCGACGATTTGCCGGTGCCCCGCGAGCCCCACAGCAAGGCGTGGTTGGCCGGCAAGCCCTGGAGGAACTGGCGGGTATTGCCGCCCAGCTGGTCGCGCTGGCGGTCCACGCCGATCAGGTCGGTGAGCCGCGTGCTCAGGCTGACCTGCAACGGCAGCAGGTAGCCCGTGCGGCCGTCGCGCTGCCAGCGCGCGGCCAGGCATTGGTCCCAGTCGAGCGCCGGGCGCACGGCGGGCAATAACGGCTCCAGGCGCGCCAGCACCGATTCGGCGCGTTGCAGGAATGCCTCCAGACGCGAATCCATGACTTCTCCTTTGCACATTTTCACAGTAAAACGCGCGCGAACACTGTCGATATACTGAAATCACAGCGCCGATAAGGACACGACATCAGCTATGCTTGCCCAGCGCGCACGGAACGAACCCTTGGCCCGGTATATATGGATATAAAGTTCACCCACAGACTGTCATACAAGCAGGCTCGACTGACAGTAGTGGTCGGTTTCATTATCGGGACATTGCTGAGCATTGTGCAGATCGGCATCGATTATGCCAACGTCGACGCGGCCATCAACCGCGAAATGGTCTCGCTGCTCGAGATCAGCCACAACCCCGCTTCACGCATCGCCTACAACATCGACGCCGAGCTGGCCAAGGAACTGGCCGCAGGGCTGCTGCATTCCGAATCGATTGTCGGCGCACGCCTGTCCGATAACAACGATACCGTGCTGGCCAATGTCAACCGGCCGCGCCTGGAAAGCCGCTACCGCTTCGTCAGCGACTTCCTGTTCGGCGAGCGCCGTACCTACGACGATGCCCTGTTCCTTAGCCACATGCCCACCGAGCGCCTGGGCACCCTGCACCTGGACGTCGACACCCTGGCCTTCGGCACGCGCTTCCTGCGCCGCGCCGAGATCACCCTGTTTTCCGGCTTCCTGCGCAGCCTGCTGCTGGCGGCCATCATGCTGGCGCTGTTCTACACCATGCTGACCAAGCCGCTGGTGCGGGTGATCAGTGCCCTGAGCAACTCCAACCCCCACGCGGCCAAGCCCACCAAGCTCGACTACCCGCCCGGCCACGAGAACGATGAAATCGGCGTGCTGGTGCGCGCGGCCAACCAGCAGTTCGTCAGCATGAGCACCGAGATCCAGCAGCGGCGCACGGCCGAAAACCGCCTCACCGACTACCTGGCCGAGCTGGAAAATATCGTTTCGGCGCGCACCACCGAGCTCAAGGCCAGCAACATCCGCCTGAGCCTGTCCAACGAAGAGCTGGAGAACGCCCGGCGCACCGCCATGGAAATGGCCCAGGCCCGGGCAGCGTTCCTGGCCAACATGAGCCACGAGATCCGCACCCCGCTCAACGGCCTGCTGGGCATGATCGCGCTGTCGCTGGACAGCCCGCTGAACGCCGAGCAGCGCCAGCAGCTGTCCATCGCCCATGACTCGGGCAAGGTGCTGGTGGAACTGCTGAACGACATTCTCGACCTGTCGAAATTCGACGCCGGCCAGCTGGAGCTGGAGCGCATTCCCTTCGACCTCGGCGCGCTGGTGGAAGACACCGCCAACCTGCTGTCGCAGAACGCTGCGCCCAGCGTCGAGCTGGCCTGCCTGATCGACCCCCGGTTCCCCGCCATGGTGCTGGGCGACCCGACCCGCGTGCGGCAGATCGTCAGCAACCTGCTGTCCAACGCCCTGAAGTTCACTCGCTTCGGCCGCGTGGACGTGCGCCTGAGCACCTACCCCGGTGGCGTCAGCATCGAGGTGTGCGACACCGGCATCGGCATTCCCCAGGAAGCCCAGGTCAAGATCTTCCAGCCGTTCACCCAGGCCGGCGCTGGCATCACCCGCCAGTACGGCGGCACCGGCCTGGGCCTGGCGCTGACCAACAACCTGTGCGAGGCCATGCAGGGGCGCCTGAGCATCAGCTCCGAGGCCGGTTTCGGCAGCCGCTTCAGCGCCGACCTGCCACTGCTGACCCATACGCCGGCCGTCGCCCCACCTTTATTGAAGGGCAAGGTCATTGCCATCAGCCCGGCCAGCAGCGGCCTCGCCGAACTGCTGCAGAGCCTGCTGCCCGGCTGGGGCCTGGACTACCAGCGGCTGAGCACCGACGCGCCGCTGGAAGGCCTGAACCCCGACCTGCTGATTACCGACTGCCTGGACTGCCTGTTCGGCCTGCGCCCGGCCATTACCGCGCCGATCCTGCTGGTGACCGCCTACGGCAATTTCCTCCCCAGCGAACAGGCCACGGCCCTCAGCCCGCTGCAACAACAGGCCCGGCCACTGGCGCGCAACGCGCTGTACCAGACCCTGCGGCGCACCCTGCTGGGTGACGAGCCCAGCCAGCAACTGGCGCTGGAGCGCGGCGAGGCACCGCCCCGCCGCGCGCGCATTTTGCTGGTGGAGGACAACCCGGTGAACCAGCTGGTGGCCAAGGGCATGCTCAGCAAGCTGGGCTGCGAGGTGACGGTGGCCGCCCACGGCGGCGAGGCCCTGGCGGCGCTGGAAGACAAGGAATACGACCTGGTGCTGATGGACTGCAACATGCCGGTGATGGACGGCTACGAGGCCAGCCGGCGCATTCGCCAGAGCGGACGCTGGCCGCAGCTGCCCATCGTGGCGCTGACCGCCAACGCCATGCCCGAGGAGCGCGAGCGCTGCCGTGCGGCGGGCATGAGCGATTACCTGGCCAAGCCGTTCCGTCGCGAAGAGCTGATCACCCTGATCGACCACTGGATACCGCTCAACCTCGCGCCGTGAGCTGCGCCAGCAGGTGCTCGAGCCCCTGCTGCAAGGGCTGCAACTGGTTGAGGTCCAGGCCACTGGCGCAGATCAGCCGCTCGCGCAACGCAGCGGCCTGGCCGCGCAGCGCCAGGCCTTGATCGGTCAGGCCCAGGTGCACTTCACGTTCGTCGAGCACGGCACGGCGGCGCACCACCAGGCCCAGCTGTTCGATGCGCTTGAGCAACGGCGTGAGGGTGCCTGAATCCAGCATCAGCCGCTCGCCGAGGGCCTTCACCGTGGGCTGTTCCGGCGCGCTGGCGTGCCACTCCCACAGCACCAGCATGGCCAGGTACTGCGGGTAGGTGAGGCCCAAGGCGTCGAGCATCGGCTTGTAGCCACGGGTCACGGCGCGGGAGGCGGCGTACAGTTTGAAGCACAACTGGTCGTCCAGCAGCAGGCCGGTCATTTCAGCAACGCTTGGATCTCGCCGTCCAGCTCCTGGGGCTTGGTGGTGGGGCCGAAGCGCTTGACCAGCTTGCCGTCCTTGCCGATCAGGAACTTGGTGAAGTTCCACTTGATGCCCTGGGACCCCAGCAGCCCCGGCGCGCGCTTTTTCAACTGCACGAACAGCGGGTGGGCGTGGGCGCCATTGACGTCGATCTTCTTGAATAAAGGAAAGGTAACGCCGAAGTTCAGCTCGCAGAACTGCGAGATCTGGTCTTCACTGCCAGGCTCCTGCTTGCCGAACTGGTTGCAAGGAAAGCCCAGCACCACCAGGCCCTGGTCCTTGTAGTCCTGCCACAGCTGCTCCAGCCCCTTGTATTGCGGGGTGAAGCCGCACTTGCTGGCGGTGTTGACCACCAGGATGGCCTTGCCGGCGAAATCGGCCAGGGTTTTCTGCTCACCGGTGATGGTGGCGCAAGGAATGTTCAGCAGGGCGTCGCTCATGGCAGGTCCTCCGTGGGTGGAAGGATAACCATAGCGTGCAATTCAATTGCACACAATTTAAATAACACCCCGTAGCAGCGGCCACAGGCCGCGTCCTGGCCAGTAATGCGCGGCGCCTGGGGACGCGGCCTTTGGCCGCTGCTACGGGCGGGGGTTACTCGCGGGGTACCAGGTCCAGGCACACCGAGTTGATGCAGTAGCGCAGGCCGGTCGGCGGCGGGCCGTCGGGGAACACGTGGCCCAGGTGGGCGTCACAGGTCGCGCAGGTGACTTCGGTGCGGATCATGCCGTGGCTGGTATCACGGATCTCGATCATCGCACTGTCTTCGATCGGCGCGTAGAAGCTCGGCCAGCCGCAACCGGAATCGAACTTGGTGGTCGAATCGAACAGTGCGGCATTACAGCACACGCAATGGTACACGCCATCGGTCTTGGTGCTGTTGTACTTGCCCGTGAAGGGGCGCTCGGTGGCCTTGAGGCGGCAGACGTTGTATTGCTCGGGGTCGAGCATCGCCTTCCATTCTTCCTCGGTCTTGGTGAACTTGGTCATCGGGTTACCTCGGCAGCTGAAAAACCCCGATCTGTCCCTTTTCCGGGGATCGGGTGGCACGTATGATTGCGCCTTGTTCAGACCCCAGTCTGTCACCCACGCCAGGCGCATTCAATTTCATTTTCACCGCGCCATCTCGCGGCACTTTTTTTCCTTGGGATTCCATCATGCAGGTCAGCAAATCGAACAAGCTCGCCAACGTCTGCTATGACATTCGCGGGCCGGTGCTCAAGCACGCCAAACGCCTGGAGGAGGAAGGCCACCGCATCCTCAAGCTGAACATCGGCAACCCGGCGCCGTTTGGCTTCGAGGCGCCGGACGAAATCCTCCAGGACGTGATCCGCAACCTGCCCACCGCCCAAGGCTACAGCGACTCCAAGGGCCTGTTCAGCGCGCGCAAGGCCGTGATGCAGTACTACCAGCAGAAGCAGGTGGAAGGCATCGGCATCGAGGACATCTACCTGGGCAACGGCGTCTCCGAGCTGATCGTGATGGCCCTGCAGGCCCTGCTCAACAACGGCGACGAGGTGCTGGTACCGGCGCCCGATTACCCGCTGTGGACCGCCTCGGTGAGCCTGGCCGGCGGCCACGCCGTGCACTACCTGTGCGACGAGCAGGCCAACTGGTGGCCTGACCTGGACGACATCAAGGCCAAGATCACCCCTAACACCAAGGCCATGGTGATCATCAACCCGAACAACCCCACCGGCGCCGTGTATTCGAAGGAAGTGCTGCTGGGCATGCTGGAAATCGCCCGCCAGCACAACCTGGTGGTGTTCTCCGACGAGATCTACGACAAGATCCTCTACGACGACGCCGTGCACGTGTGCACCGCCTCCCTGGCCCCGGACCTGCTGTGCCTGACCTTCAACGGCCTGTCCAAGTCGTACCGCGTGGCCGGCTTCCGTTCGGGCTGGATCGCCATCTCCGGGCCCAAGCACAACGCCCAGAGCTACATTGAAGGCATCGACATCCTGGCCAACATGCGCCTGTGTGCCAACGTGCCAAGCCAGCACGCCATTCAGACCGCCCTGGGCGGCTACCAGAGCATCAACGACCTGGTACTGCCCAACGGCCGCCTGCTGGAGCAGCGCAACCGCACCTGGGAACTGCTCAACGACATCCCTGGCGTGAGCTGCGTGAAGCCCATGGGCGCGCTGTACGCGTTCCCGCGCATCGACCCGAAGGTGTGCCCGATCCACAACGACGAGAAGTTCGTGTTGGACCTGCTGCTGTCGGAAAAACTGCTGGTGGTGCAGGGCACCGCGTTCAACTGGCCATGGCCTGACCACTTCCGCGTGGTCACCCTGCCGCGCGTGGACGACCTGGAACAGGCCATCGGCCGCATCGGCGGCTTCCTGAAGAACTACAAGCAGTAACTCCCCTCCCCGTAGCAGCTGCCGCCAGGCTGCGTCAGGCCACCGCGTGGAGCCCTGACGCAGCCTGGCGGCAGCTGCTACGCATTTGGTAACACTTCTCCGAACAACCACTGATCCCGCCACCCCACGGCGGTAGCGCCCTGCTGTCTAGAATCATGGTTGTGACACAGTTTGAAATAGTCGCGTTGTTGAATCGCCGGGGCCCTCCCCTTATATACCCGTCAACGCGACAATTTCTTCCGTCAGGAGTACGTAACAACCATGATGCGCATCTTGCTGTTCCTAGCCACCAACCTTGCGGTCGTGCTGATTGCCAGCATCACCCTGAGCCTTTTTGGCTTCAACGGGTTCATGGCAGCCAACGGCGTGGATCTGAACCTCAAACAACTGCTGGTCTTCTGCGCCGTGTTCGGCTTCGCCGGCTCGCTGTTCTCGCTGTTCATCTCCAAGTGGATGGCGAAAATGAGCACCAGCACGCAAATCATCAGCCAGCCACGCACCCGCCACGAACAGTGGCTGCTGGCGACCGTTGAACAGCTGTCCCGCGAAGCCGGCATCAAGATGCCCGAGGTGGGTATCTTCCCGGCCTACGAGGCCAACGCCTTCGCCACCGGCTGGAACAAGAACGACGCCCTGGTGGCGGTCAGCCAGGGCCTGCTGGAGCGCTTCTCGCCCGACGAGGTGAAAGCGGTGCTGGCCCACGAGATCGGCCACGTGGCCAACGGCGACATGGTCACCCTGGCGCTGGTGCAGGGCGTGGTGAACACCTTCGTGATGTTCTTCGCGCGCATCATCGGCAACTTCGTCGACAAGGTCATCTTCAAGAACGAGGAAGGCCAGGGCATGGCCTACTACATCGCGACCATCTTCGCCGAACTGGTGCTGGGCATCCTGGCCAGCGTCATCGTCATGTGGTTCTCGCGCAAGCGCGAGTTCCGCGCCGACGAGGCCGGTGCTCGCCTGGCGGGCACCGGGGCAATGATCGGCGCCCTGCAGCGCCTGCGCTCGGAACAGGGCGTGCCGGTGCACATGCCGGACACCCTGACCGCCTTCGGCATCAACGGTGGCCTCAAGCACGGCCTGGCTGGCCTGTTCATGAGCCACCCGCCGCTGGAAGACCGCATCGAGGCGTTGCGCCGCCGCGGTTGATGGAGGCGCAACACCACCTGTAGCCGCTGCCGTAGGCTACGCTGGCCCTGAGCCACACTGGAGATCTCCAGCGTACACAAGGGCCAGCGCAGCCTGCGGCAGCGGCTACGAGGTGAGGTGGTAAGCGCGCTCGTGCAGGCGCTGGGCGCCGGCATCGGCGAACTTGCCGCCCTCACCCAGAATGTCCCGGCACTCCAGCTGCTCGACCTGCCACTGGCCGCCCCACAACGCCTGCACTTCATCATCCGGCACCGCGAACGGCGGCCCGGGGAGCACGTCCTGGTCGTAATCCAGCGTCACCAGCAGCCCCGCGCAGCCTTTGGGCAGAATCGCCGTCAGGTGCTGCACGTAGCGGCGACGCATGTCCGGCGGCAAGGCAATCAGGGCCGCGCGGTCGTACAGCGCCGTACAACCGGCCACGTCCTGCGCCGTCAGCGCGAAGAAATCCCCGCACCACAGCTGCACATCACCCGCCTGGTAGCGCGTGAACGCGCCCTCCGCGTGTACTTGGGGCAGCAGCTGCTGCTCATGGAAAAACGCCTGCACGGCCTTCTCCGCCAGCTCCACGCCCAGCACCCGCACACCCTGCCCCGCCAGCCACGCCAGGTCCAGGCTCTTGCCGCACAAGGGCACCAGCACCTGGGCGCCAGGCGCTACGCCCAGGGCCGGCCAATGGCGCTGCAGGTACGGATTGACCTGCGCCTGGTGAAAACCGATCTGGTTGCGCTGCCAGCGCTCCTGCCAAAAATCAGCCTGCATGCTTTACCCCATCAATTCGATCAAACGGCACTAAAACTTATATTAGATTTAGATCAATCACTGGCCGATGATAATCCCATCTCAACGCTCAGGACTTCAATCATGCTGCCCAGCCTGTTCATCTCCCACGGTTCGCCCATGCTCGCCCTGCAGCCCGGCGCCAGCGGCCCGGCACTGGCCAGGCTGGCCGCCGAACTGCCGCGCCCAAAAGCCATCGTGGTGGTGTCGGCGCACTGGGAAAGCCGCGAGCTGCTGGTGGCCAGCAGCCCGGCCCCGGAAACCTGGCACGACTTCGGCGGCTTTCCGCCCGAGCTGTTTGCCGTGCAATACCCCGCCCCCGGCGAACCCGCCCTGGCCGCCGACATTGCCCAGCGCCTGACCGACGCCGGCCTGCCGGCGCGCCTGGACCCACAGCGGCCGTTCGACCACGGTGCCTGGGTGCCGTTGTCGCTGATGTACCCAGCGGCCGACATTCCGGTGGTGCAGGTGTCGCTGCCCAGCCGCCTCGGGCCGCAACTGCAACACCTGGTGGGCCAGGCCCTGGCCGGCTTGCGCGGCGAAGGCGTGCTGCTGATCGGCTCGGGCAGCATCACCCACAACCTGCGCGAACTGGACTGGCACGCCGGCCCGGAAAGCGCCACGCCGTGGGCCAAGGCCTTCCGCGACTGGATGCTGGAAAAACTGCAGGCCGACGACCAGGCCGCGCTGTTCGACTACCGCCAGCAAGCGCCCTTCGCCGCGAAGAACCACCCCAGCGACGAGCACCTGCTGCCGCTGTACTTCGCCCGCGGCGCTGGCGACACCTTCGGCCTCGCCCACGCAGGGTGGACCCTGGGCGCGCTGGGCATGGACATCTACCGCTTCGATTGACAGACGCCGCCTGGCGGCAGCTGCTACACAGGGCCTCTGTAGCAGCGGCCGCAGGCCGCGTCATGGGCGCCGCAGTGAGCCTGACCCACCGCGCATGCAAGACGCAGCCTGCGGCAGCTGCTACGTCATCATGGTTTCAGGCAAACGCTGTAGCAGCGGCCGCAGGCCGCGTCATGGGCGCCGCAGTGAGCCTGACCCACTGCGCATGCAAGACGCAGCCTGCGGCAGCTGCTACGGCATCATGGTTTCAGGCAAACGCTGTAGCAGCGGCCGCAGGCCGCGTCATGGGCGCCGCGGTGAGCCTGACCCGCCGCGCATGCAAGACGCAGCCTGCGGCAGCTGCTACGGCATCATGGTTTCAGGCAAACGCTGTAGCAGCGGCCGCAGGCCGCGTCATGGGCGCCGCAGTGAGCCTGACCCACCGCGCATGCAAGACGCAGCCTGCGGCAGCTGCTACGGCATCATGGTTTCAGGCAAACGCTGTAGCAGCGGCCGCAGGCCGCGTCCCACTCCAACCACAGGCAAAAAAAAATCCCCGGCACCAGGCCGGGGATTTTTCATTTCAGATCAGCCGCAAGGCAGGATCAGTCTTCGCGATAACGACGCAGCTTCAGCTGCTTGCCGGCAACGCGAGTGTCCTTGAGCTTGGCCAGCAGCTTCTCCAGGCCTTCCTCAGGCAGCTCGACCAGGCTGAAGCTGTCGCGTACCTGGATACGGCCGATCGCTTCGCGGGCCAGGCCGCCTTCGTTGAGGATAGCGCCCAGCAGGTTCTTCGCGGCGATACCGTCGCGAGCACCCAGGGCAGTACGGCAGCGTGCACGGCCTTCGCCCAGCGGCATTGGCGCGCGACGCTCGCGGTCACCACGCTCAGGACGGTCACCACCGGTACGCTCACGCGGCGCGCTGGTCGGCACCAGTGGCTGCTCGCGCTCTACCGCTTCCAGGGTCAGCGCCTGGCCATTGGTGGCCTTGCGCAGCAGGGCAGCGGCCAGGGCACGTGGAGTGCAGCCGATGTCAGCGGTCAGGCGGTCCAGCAGGTCGCCATGAGTGGCTTCTGCGTCGGCAACCAGCGGCGCCAGGCCGTTGGTCAGCTTCTTGATGCGGGCATCAAGCACAGCCTGGGCGTTCGGCAGGCGAACTTCGGCAACCTTCTGACCAGTTACACGCTCGATAACCTGCAGCATGCGGCGCTCACGCGGGGTGACCAGCAGCAGGGCACGGCCTTCGCGACCGGCACGGCCAGTACGGCCGATACGGTGAACGTAGGACTCCGGGTCGTACGGCATGTCGACGTTGAACACGTGAGTGATGCGCGGTACGTCCAGGCCACGGGCAGCGACGTCGGTAGCGACGACGATGTCCAGGCGGCCATCCTTCAGCGAGTCGATGACGCGCTCACGCTGGTTCTGGGCAATGTCGCCGTTCAGGGCGGCAGCCTTGTAGCCTTTGGCTTCAAGGGCGCTGGCCAGGTCCAGGGTGGCTTGCTTGGTACGCACGAAGGCGATCAGGGCGTCGAACTCTTCCACTTCCAGCAGGCGCAGGACAGCGGAAGTCTTCTGGTCAGCGTGAACCAGCAGGTGAGCCTGCTCGATCGCGGTAACGGTCTGGGTCTTGCTCTGGATCTTGACGTGTTTCGGGTCTTTCAGGTGACGCTCGGCGATTGCGCGGATCGACTGCGGCAGGGTAGCCGAGAACAGTACGGTCTGACGCGACTCGGGCATGGCCTTGAAGATGACTTCCAGGTCGTCCATGAAGCCCAGCTTGAGCATTTCGTCGGCTTCGTCGAGAACCAGGTGGTTCACGGTGGCCAGGACCTTCTCGTCACGACGCAGGTGGTCGCACAGACGGCCAGGGGTTGCCACGACGATTTGCGCGCCGTTGCGGATAGCTTTCAGTTGCGGGCCCATCGGGGCACCGCCATACACGGCCACTACGGTTACGCCAGGCATCTGCTTGGCGTAGGTTTCGAATGCAGTGGCTACTTGCAGCGCCAACTCACGGGTTGGCGCCAGGATCAGGGCTTGCGGCTCGCGCTTGCTCGGGTCGATGCGATTCAGAATCGGCAGTGCGAAGGCAGCGGTTTTACCGGTACCAGTCTGCGCCTGGCCGATCATGTCATGACCTTCCAGGATGATTGGGATCGATTGCTGCTGAATAGCCGACGGCTCTTCGTAGCCAGTCGCGATGACGGCTGCAACAATGTTCGGGTTAAGTCCGAGAGCGGCGAAGCCGCCGGTTTCCTGGGTCATGGGTCTGCCTCTAAGTGCATCCGCAAAGACCCATGCTCCAAAGCTGCGCATGCCTTGTAAGACTCGAGAGTCACCCTGGCAGCTTTGTCGGCGGGGATTTGCGAAAACGATTGAATGAAAAAAAAGAAACGTTAGGAAGAGTCCGCGGAACGGACGTGCAGTCGAAGTTGTCTTCGGGGGATTGCGCTACCTAAACGTGGCCTGATTAAAGACCGGCGCGCACTATACCTGAAATCGCCGTGCACGTGAGAGTTTTTTATCGTTATCAGACGGCTGAACCCACGATTGTCACAGGCTTTGCGCAACATCGGCCGCGCGTCTATTTTGCTAGAGACCTGCGCGCCCGGCGCCCTGGCTTAATCGTTTCACCCCTTGCCCCCGAGGATGCCGATATGAGCCAACCCTGCCCCGGCCACGTCAGCCGCGAACTGCGTGGCAACGTGATGTTGATCGGCCTGGACCGCGCCGCCAAGCGCAACGCCTTCGACCTGCCCCTGCTGGAACAATTGAGCCTGGCCTACGGCGAGTACGAGCGCGAGCCGGCCGCCCGCGCCGCGGTGCTGTACGGCCACGGCGAGCACTTCAGCGCCGGCCTCGACCTGGCGGCGGTGAACACCGCCTTTGTGCAGGGCTGGAAGCTGCCGGAAGGCGGCCTGGACCCGTGGCGCGTGGGCCTGGGGCCGACCTTGAGCAAACCGCTGATCGTCGCCGCCCAAGGCTATTGCCTGACCATCGGCATCGAGCTGATGCTGGCCGCCGACATCAACCTGTGCGCCAGCAACACGCGCTTCGCGCAGATGGAGGTGCAGCGCGGCCTGTTTCCCTTCGGCGGCGCCACCGTGCGCCTGCAACAGATAGCCGGCTGGGGCAACGCCATGCGCTGGTTGCTGACCGGTGACGAATTCGATGCCCACGAGGCCCTGCGCCTGGGGCTGGTGCAGGAAGTGATGGCCAGCGAGGACCTGCTGCCCAACGCCCTGCACCTGGCCGAACGGATTGCCGCCCAGGCGCCGCTGGGCGTCAAGGCCACCCTGGCCTCGGCACGGCTGGCGGTGCTGGAGGGCGAGGCGGCCAGCGTCGCCACCCTGCACGCCCAGGCGCACCTGCTGCTGGGCAGCGACGACGCCCGCGAGGGGCTGGCGGCGTTTCACGAGCGCCGGCCCGGCACCTTTACCGGGCAGTGACTCAGGAGGCCGGGCGCAGCTGCGCGATCAGCGCCTGCAGCGAGTAGCCCAGGCGCGGCGCCAGGGCATCGGCGCGGGCTTTCAGGCCGTCGAAGTCGAGGTCCTGGTCCAGTTCGGCGGGAATGATCAGGATCACGTTGCCCTCGGTCACCGGCAGCTCCCAATAGTGGCGGTGGTACAGGCCGCGCAGCAGCGCCGCGCCCAACGGCTTGCCGTCATCGCCCGCCCACTGGTTGATGACCAGCCAGCCGCCCGGGTTCAGGCGCTTCTGGCAGTCTTCCAGGAAACGCCAGGCCAGGTGGCCCACGCCCGGGCCGTGATCGGTGTACAGGTCGACGAAAATCAGGTCCGCAGGCTCCGCGGTGGGCAACAGCTCGATGGCGTCGCCAGTGCGGATGTACAGCCGCGGGTCGTCGTCCAGGCCCAGGAACTCGATGGCCAGGCGCGGCACGTCGGGGCGCAGCTCGATGGCCTCGACGTCCTCCAGCGGCAGGAACTTCAGGCACGCCTGGGTCAGGGTACCGGCGCCCAGGCCCAGGAACAGCGCGCTCTCGGGCTGTTCGTGGCACAGCGCGCCAATCAGCATGGCGCGGGTGTAGTCGTACTCCAGCCAGCTGGGGTCGGCGGTGAACACGCAGCTCTGCTCGATGGCATCGCCAAACTCCAGGAAGCGGTAATCCTCCACTTCCAGCACACGGATCATGCCGAACTGATCATGCACTTCGGCCAGCAGACGCTCGACGCGCTCACGGGTTACTTCGGGTTCGTTGTCTTGCACCACGGGCGCTCATCAAGCCTGGAAAAATGCGATTGTCGCATTTATTGGCCCAGCGCACACCGTAGCAGCGGCCCCAGGCCGCGTCACAGGCACCGCGCAGGCCATGGACGCGGCCTTGCGGCCGCTGCTACGGGAGGTGCGTGGTGGTACCATCGACTCACCTATCAACACCTTGAATAAGAGCCTGTCATGAGCCTTCCGTGGAGCCCCGACAGCTGGCGCGCCTTGCCGATCCAGCAACAACCCTTCTACCCCGACGCCAGGCGCCTGGCCCACGTGGAGCAGACCTTGGCCAGCTACCCGCCGCTGGTGTTCGCCGGCGAGGCCCGCGAGCTGCGCCGGCAGTTCGCCGAGGTCACCCAGGGCCGCGCGTTCCTGCTGCAGGGCGGCGACTGCGCGGAAAGCTTCGCCGAGTTCTCGGCGGCGAAGATCCGCGACACCTTCAAGGTGCTGCTGCAGATGGCCATTGTCATGACCTTCGCCGCCGGCTGCCCGGTGGTGAAAGTCGGGCGCATGGCCGGGCAGTTCGCCAAGCCGCGTTCGGCCAATGACGAAACCATCGACGGCGTCACCCTGCCCGCCTACCGCGGCGACATCGTCAACGGCATCGGCTTCGACGAGAAAAGCCGCACCCCCGACCCGGAGCGCCTGCTGCAGGCCTACCACCAGTCCACGGCCAGCCTCAACCTGCTGCGCGCCTTCGCCCAGGGCGGTTTCGCCGACCTGCACCAGGTGCACAAGTGGAACCTGGACTTCATCGCCGAATCGGCGCTGGCGCACAAGTACCACCAGCTGGCCGACCGCATTGACGAGACCCTGGCGTTCATGCGCGCCTGCGGCCTGGACAGCGCACCGCAACTGCGCGAGACCAGCTTCTTCACCGCCCACGAGGCGCTGCTGCTCAACTACGAAGAAGCCTTCGTGCGCCGTGACAGCCTGACCAACGACTACTACGACTGCTCGGCGCACATGCTCTGGATCGGCGACCGCACCCGCCAGCTCGACGGCGCCCACGTGGAGTTCCTGCGCGGGGTGAACAACCCCATCGGCGTCAAGGTCGGCCCGAGCATGCAGCCAGACGAGCTGATCCGCCTGATCGACGCCCTCAACCCGGACAACGACCCCGGCCGCCTGAACCTGATCGCGCGCATGGGCGCCGGCAAGGTCGCCGACCACCTGCCCCGCCTGCTGCGCACGGTGAAGGCCGAGGGCCGCCAGGTGCTGTGGAGTTCCGACCCCATGCACGGCAACACCATCAAGGCCAGCAGCGGCTACAAGACCCGTGACTTCGCACAGATCCTCAGCGAGGTGAAGCAGTTCTTCCAGGCCCACGAGGCCGAGGGCACCTACGCTGGCGGCATCCACATCGAGATGACCGGGCAGAACGTCACCGAATGCATCGGCGGCGCCCGGCCGATCACCGAAGATGGCCTGTCGGACCGCTACCACACCCACTGCGACCCACGGATGAACGCCGACCAGTCGCTGGAACTGGCGTTCATGATTGCCGAGACGCTGAAGCAGGTCCGCCGCTAGATTACCGCCACCGCAGCCCCGTAGCCGCTGCCGCCAGGCTGCGCTGGCCCTTGGGTACACTGAAGATTTTCGGTGTGGCTCAGGTCCAGCGCAGCCTGCGGCAGCGGCTACAGAAATGGCGTATGGCGCTGGCACTCCAGGGTGACCGACGCCAGCCCCAGCCACCCTGCCATCGCCTTCAACTGCCCGGCCAGGGCCGCCAGGCCTTCGGCGTCCAGGCGCCCCTGTTCATCGTGCACCGCCAGCACGCGCAGCTCACCCGTGGCGCGTGCCGCCCGCACGTCCACCCGCGCCACGATCTGCTCGTTGTGCAGGAACGGCAGCACGTAATAGCCGTACACGCGCTTGTGCGACGGCGTGTAGATCTCCAGCCGGTAGCGGAAATCGAACAGCCGCTCGGTGCGGTCGCGCTCCCACACCAGCGAATCGAAAGGCGACAGCAAGGCGCTGGCCGTGACCTGGCGCGGGATGCGCACCTGACGCAGCAGGTACGCCGGCTGCGCCCAGCCCTCTACGCTGCAACGCTGCAGCTGGCGGTCTTCCACCAGCTCGGCCAGGCGCGCGCGGGTGTCGCCAGGCTCCAGGCGAAAGTAATCACGCAGGTCTTTCTCGGTGGCCACGCCCAACGCGGTGGCCGCGTGCAGCAATAGCTGGCGCTGGGCCTGGGCCAGGTCGGGCGCAGGCGCTGCCAGCACCGCCGCCGGGATCACCCGTTCGGGCAAGTCGTAAAGACGCTCGAAGCCACGCCGCCCCGCCACCGTCAGCTCGCCGGCGGCAAACAGCCATTCCAGCGCATGTTTTTCCGCGCTCCAGTCCCACCAGGGCCCGGCGCGCTCCTGGCGGGTGGACAGGCTGCCAGCGCCCAAGGCGCCCTGCTCGCGCACGGCATCCAGCACCCGCGCCAGCACCGGCTTCTGCTCCAGGCCAAAGCGCGCCAGCTGCTTGTAGATGCCCTTGCCCTGGGCAGCCCTGGCCATGCGCCAGGCCATGGCCGGGTAAAGCTCCAGGGGCAGCAGCGAGGCTTCGTGGCCCCAGTATTCGAACAGTTTGCGCTGGCGCCCACGGCCCCAGGCCATGTCATCGAGCATGCCGTGGGAGTAAGGGCCCAGTCGCGAGAACAGCGGCAGGTAATGGGAACGCACCACAGCGTTCACCGAGTCGATCTGCAGCACACCCAGGCGCTGCACCATCTTCAGCAGGTGCCCGGGCCCCAGCGCCGTGCGCAACGGCCGCGGGGCGAACCCCTGGGCGGCCAGCGCGAGGCGCCGGGCCTGGGCAATGGACAATGAGTCGGGCATGCACCACTCCTTGTGAACCTGCCCTACGGTAGCCCTGGCACCGGCGCCTCGCCAGCGCTTATTTCTTCAGTGGATCATCCCAGAACGGCCGTTCGGTCTCGCGACTGACGTCGGCCCGGGACATGCCGATGTCCTTGAGCATGTCGTCACTCATGGCCGCCAATTGCCGACGCTCCCAGGCCAACTGCCGCCAGCGCCGCACACGCTGCAACAGGCCCTGGAACGACACACCGTGGAACGGCACCCGCATCACCAGCACATAACCCTTTTGACCTTTCATCATCCGACCCTCCAGTTGGGGATGACTCAGTGTCGCGCCGGGCTTATGATCAATCCAACGAATGTTTCTTATGCCTAGCATCTCGGAGATTGATGAATGTCCCAGTACCAGAGCATCGACTCAGAGGTGTTGCGCACCTTCGTCGCCATCGCCGATGAGGGCGGCTTTACCCGTGCCGGCGAGCGCGTCAACCGCACCCAGTCGGCGGTGAGCATGCAAATGAAGCGCCTGGAGGAAGACATCCTCCAGCGCCAGCTGTTCGAGCGCGACGGCCGCCAGGTACGCCTGACTGCCGAAGGCCAGATCCTGCTGGGCTATGCGCGGCGCATCCTCAAGCTGCACAGCGAAGTGTTCACCACCCTGCGCGAGCCGCACATGGTCGGCACAGTGCGCATCGGCACGCCGGACGACTACGCCATGCGCTTTCTACCCGGCATCCTCTCGCAGTTCGCCCAGGCCTACCCGCTGGTGCAGGTAGAGGTGCATTGCGAAAGCTCCAAGCAACTGATGCAGCGCCAGGACCTGGACCTGACCATCGTCACCCGCGAGCCCGGCAGCGAGATCGGCCAGATGCTGCGCCACGAACGCTTCGTGTGGGCCCAGGCCATCGGCTTCAACCCCGTGGAGCAGAACCCCATCCCGCTGGCCATGTTCAACAACGACTGCTTCTGCCGCATCTGGGCCTGCAACGCCCTGGACGCGCGGCAAAAGCCCTACCGCATCGCCTACTCCAGCCCCAGCCTGGCGGCGATCATGGCAGTGGTCAGCGCCGGCCTTGCGGTGACCGCGCAGCTGCAGAGCCTGATCACCCCGGACCTGCGCATCCTCGGTGAAGCCGAGGGCCTGCCGCAGCTGCCCATGGCCAGCATCATGCTGCTGCGCAACGACAGCACGCAGAACGCGATCACCGACTGCCTGGCCGACCATATCGCCGAGGGCTTCAAGTTGTAATTTAACGAACTATGGACGCGGTCCGTGGCTCAAACCTTTCAAGAAGCCGCCCATACGGCCATGATGAATTAGCTGGCGCGTTAAACACCTCGACGCTAAATTCGCCCGCTTCAATTGAATCAAGGATCAGCATGAACGCCGACCGCCCCACTTCCAGCGCTGCCGAAGGCCATTGCGACGATCTGCTGCTCGACAGCCAATTGTGCTTTGCCCTGTACTCCACCTCCCTGCTGATGACCAAGGTCTACAAACCGCTGTTGCAAGCCCTGGAGCTCACCTACCCGCAGTACCTGACCATGATGGTGCTGTGGGAAAAGGACGGTTTGACCGTGGGCGAAATCAGCACCCGGCTGCTGACCGACCCCGGTTCGCTGACCCCGCTGCTCAAGCGCCTGGAAGCCGAAGGCCTGCTCAGCCGCACCCGCAGCCGTGAAGACGAGCGCGTGGTGATCGTGCAACTCACCGACCAGGGCCGCGCCCTGCGCGAGAAGGCCAAGACCATCCCCGGCTGCATCCTGGCCGCCACCGGCGAGACCGTGGAACGCCTGAAAAAGCTGCAGGGCGACCTGCTGGAGCTGCGCGGCAACCTGCACGAAAGCCTCTGATCCCCGCCCACGGGTGCGCCGTTCGTCGTGCCCTTCGATTATTTATCTTGCGCGCAAACTATTGGCGCACTAATCTAACCCTGTACCCAGACAACACCCCCAAACATTCAGCCTTGAGGTGTCACCATGCAAACGCTCTATACCGCAACCGTAACTGCTACCGGTGGTCGTGATGGCCGCGCCGTGTCCAGCGACAACATCCTTGACGTGAAACTGGCCACCCCCAAGGCACTGGGCGGCGCCGGCGGCGAAGCCACCAACCCTGAACAGCTGTTCGCCGCCGGCTACTCGGCCTGCTTCATCGGCGCGCTGAAATTCGTCGCCGGCCAGGCCAAGCGCGCCCTGCCCGCCGACACCCGCATCACTGCCGAAGTGGGCATCGGCCAGATCCCTGGCGGTTTCGGCCTGGACATCGACCTGCGCATCAGCCTGCCGGGCCTGGAACAAACCGACGCCCAGGCGCTGGTAGACGCCGCCCACCTGGTGTGCCCGTACTCCAACGCCACCCGCGGCAACGTCGACGTCCGCCTGCACGTCGCGGTGTAAGCCTGCGGCGCACGAATCCCAGGCACAAAAAAGCCCGACTCATGGTCGGGCTTTTTGTTACGCAGGAAGGGCCAGAATTACTTGGCGCGACCTTTGTACGAACCGCCTTCGCGGGTATCGATCTCGATCATGTCGCCGATCTCGATGAAGTCGGCAACGCTCAGCTCGGTGCCGTTCTTCAGTTTGGCAGGCTTCATGACCTTGCCGGAAGTGTCGCCACGAGCCGAACCTTCGGTGTAGTCGATCTGACGCACGATAGTGGTCGGCAGCTCAACGGAAACCAGGCGGCCTTCGAAGAATACGGCTTCGCAGACGTCGGTCATGCCTTCTTCAACGAATGGCAGTACCGATTCGATGTCTTCGGCGTTCAGCTCGTACATGGTGTAGTCAGTGGTGTCCATGAACGTGTAGGAGTCACCGCTGATGAAGGACAGGGTGGCTTCCTTGCGATCCAGGATCACGTCGTCCAGCTTGTCGTCGGCGCTGTAGACGGTTTCAGTCTTGTAGCCGGTCAGCAGGTTCTTCAGCTTGGTCTTCATGATCGCGCTGTTACGGCCCGACTTGGTGAATTCAGCTTTCTGAACCAGCCAAGGGTCGTTGTCGATACGGATCACGGTACCGGGTTTAAGCTCTTTACCAGTTTTCATTGCGAATATCCGAATTTGGATGGATTTACAAAAATCTAGGCCGCGTATCATATCCAATTTCGGTAAAACTGTACCAGCGCCGTCGCAAGATCAGGCTGAGCGGCCTGTTTTTCGCCCCATTGGCGGGCATTGGCGGCCAGCTCCGGCCAGTGTTCCAGCACCCGCCGCCAGCTGTCGGCCATGGCCAGGCCCTGGTTCCAGGCGCGCCACAGGTCGGTCAGCGCCTGCCCCGCCGCCGGGCTCAAGGCCTCGACATAGAGCGCCAGGAAGGCTTCGAGCTTCTCCCAGTGCGCGTACTCTTCCTGTTCATAGATGTGCCACAACAGTGGTTGCCCGGCCCATTGCGCGCGTACGAACGAGTCTTCGCCGCGCACGGCGTTGAAGTCGCAGCTCCACAGCAGCAGGTCGTACTGGTCCTGGCGGACGAACGGCACCACCTGCACGGTCAGGGCGCCACGACGATGCACGGCGCCCACCGCCAGCTCATCTACCGCCAGCCACGCCTGCACGTCCCCCAGCACACGGCCCTGGGGCACCAGCACGTGGGTGGGCGAGGCATCGGCGGCCATGGCGTCGAACCACCCGGCCAGGCTGGCGTTCTCGTAGGCAAACAACGACACCAGCCGGGCGCCTGGTGCCACTGTCACGCCCAGGCTGGCCAGGAACGCGCGGCGCGCCTCGGGGTCGGCCTGGAACGCCTGGCGGCGCGCCAGCAAGCCGCTTTCACGCAACAACCCACCGGTTTTCTCGACAAAGCCGGGAAAGAAGAAATACTTCTGCAAGCGGTCCGGCTGCGGCGATGGCAGGCCATGGCAACCCGACACCCAGCCCTCGGCGCTGAGGTATTCCAGGTTCAGCCACAGGGCAGGTACAACGCGGGCGGCCATGGCCGCGCGATAGTCCGCCGGCAGTTTGCAGCCGAAGGCTTCGATGACCACGTCGGCGGCCTGCACGGCGGGCCACTGCTGCGGCCACTGGCAAATCTCTACGCCTTCGTGGCGTTGGCTGGCCAGGCTCGGCTGCACCGCCGGCCACAGGCGCTCGAAAGATTTCAGGTCGTCGACCCACAGGCGCACGGCCACGTCATGTTCGGCGGCCAGCTGCCGGGCCAGGCGCCAGGTCACGCCGATGTCGCCGAAGTTGTCGACCACACAGCAGAAAATGTCCCAGGAGGCTTTCATGTTCGCTTCCATCACGCCCTCCGGGCAAAATCGGGCATTGTAGAGGCAAAGTCATCGCTCGTGAGACAATCATAACCCTGCCCGCGCCGCCAGGAGGCCCGTCATGCCCTACCGTCCCAATCACCGCCAATTGCTCGTCACCCTCAACCCCGCGCAACTGGTGGGCTGCATTGCCCTGGGTATCTGGCTGGGGTTCCTGGCCATCGCCCTGACCACCTGGCTGGGCTACAAGCTGTTCTTCAACGCGCCGCTGGCCGTGGCCACCCCGGCGCCACCGCCGCCGGCCATGCGCGCCCCGGACGACAGCTCGGCAATGTTCGACCAGTACAAGGACAACCTGCGCCGCCAGGAACAGAGCCAGGGCGACGCGCAGAACCACAGCCAGGACCCCAAGTGCCAGTTCTGGCTGCAGCAGGACCGCACTGCCCCGACCGACAAGAGCCGCACCAATGTACTCAAGTTCTGCAACTGAAATGGACAAGCACGCCCTGCGGCAGGTGATCGTCGAACGCCTGGCGCAAGACTTCGACGTGCTGCAGCGCGCCGCCCAGACCGCCTACGAAACCGCGACCCACGAAGAGAACGTCGCCGAAAACAAATACGACACCCTGGGCCTGGAGGCTTCGTACCTGGCCACCGGGCAGGCGCGGCGCATGGAAGAAATCCGCCAGGCGCAGGGGCTGTACCAGCAGTTGACCCTGCGGGAATACGACGAACAGCGCGGCATCGAAGTCGGCGCGCTGGTGACCCTGGAGGCCGAGAACGGCCAGCTGCAGTGGCTGTTCCTGGGGCCCGAGGCGGCGGGGCTGAAGATCACCCTTAACGGGCGCCTGGTCACCGTCATCACCCCGCGTTCGCCGCTGGGCCAGAGCCTGCTGGGCAAGCGCGAGGATGACGAGGTCAACATCACCGTGGCAGCCGTGCGCCAGGCCTACACCGTCATCCACGTCACATGACCCGTAGCAGCGGCCACCAGGCCGCGTCCCCAGGCACCGCGCTTTTCCAGGTATACCGCGTTGGGGGCGGACGCAGCCTGCGGCAGCTGCTACGGGTCATCCACGCCGCATGCCCCGTAGCAGCGGCCACCAGGCCGCGTCCCCAGGCACCGCGCTTTTCCAGGTATACCACGTTGGGGGCGGACGCGGCCTGCGGCAGCTGCTACGGGTTATCCACGCCGCATGACCCGTAGCAGCGGCCGCCAGGCCGCGTCCCCAAGCACCGCGCTTTTTCAGGTATACCGCGTTGGGGGCGGACGCGGCCTGCGGCAGCTGCTACGGGGCTTTCAAGCGGTGAAACGCTCGGCCAGGCGTTGGGCCGTGAACTGTTCCAGCAAGTAATCAATGAACGCCCGGGTCTTGCCCGGCAGCAATTTATGCTCGGCGTAGTACAGCCAGATATGCCCATCATCCACGTACCAGTCCGGCAACACCCGCTGCAACGTCCCTGCCTGTAGGTACGGCACCGCGAACGGCATGCTCACCAGGGCAATGCCCAAATCCTGCTGCGCCGCCACGCACGCAGCATCGGAATCGCTGAGGGTCATGCGCGCCGGCAAACGCAATTCTGCCTGCGCCTGCTGGCGCCCGGTCAACGGCCAACTGCGCACCCGCCCGGTCTGCGGCGAGCGAATCAGGATGCCGTCCTGCTGCTCCAGGTCTTCGGGGGTGCGCACCGGTCCGCGCCGCGCCAGGTAGCCGGCTGACGCCACCAGCACCCGGTGGGCCGGCGCCAGTTTGCGTGCCACCACGCCCTGGGGTAGCTCGAACCCGCCGCCGATGGCCGCATCGAAGCCCTGCCCAATCAGATCGACCTGGCGGTTGTCGAAATGCCAGTCCGGGGCAATGTCCGGGTAACGGCGCAGAAACTCGCCCAGCAGCGGCACCACGTACAGGCGCCCGAACACCGTGCCCATGCTGACCCGCAAGGTGCCCGCCGGCTGCCCCTGGGCGCCGGCCAGGTTGGCCACCGCATTCTGGATCACCCCGAAACTGGCGCTGACCTCCGCCAGGAAGCGCTGCCCCGCCTCGGTCAGGGTCAAGCGCCGGGTGCTGCGCTGGAACAGGCGCACGCCCATGCGCGCTTCCAGCCGCGCCACGTTCTTGCCCACCGCTGCGGGCGTCAGGTGCAGGCGCCGCGCCGCCTCGGCGAAACTACCCGCTTCGGCGCTGCGGACAAAACACTCTATGCTGCTGAAGGTTTCCATGGCCGCCATTCGATACCGTTGGTTTACACAGCCTATCTCAACCATGGTCTACCGGCAGCATAATCAGCAGTCGATACTGAACCCATCAACCAAGGCATTCCGCCTTGGCAACTGGAGCACCCTCATGTCGAATCAAGCGAAACTCAGCGGCAAAGTGGCCTTGGTACAAGGCGGTTCCCGCGGCATCGGCGCCGCCATCGTCAAGCGCCTGGCCAGCGAAGGCGCTGCCGTGGCCTTCACCTACGTCAGCTCCCAGGCGCCGGCCCAGGCCCTGGCCGACAGCATCACCGCCGAGGGCGGCAAGGCCCTGGCCATCAAGGCCGACAGCGCCGACGCCGACGCCATTCGCGGCGCCGTGGAACAGACCGTGCAAACCTTCGGCCGCCTTGACATCCTGGTCAACAACGCCGGCGTGCTGGCCCTCGGCCCATTGGCCGAGTTCAGCCTGGAAGACTTCGACCGCACCTACGCCGTCAACGTGCGCAGCGTGTTCGTCGCCAGCCAGGCGGCGGCCAGGCACATGGGCGACGGCGGGCGCATCATCAACATCGGCAGCACCAACGCCGACCGCATGCCCTTTGAAGGCGGCGCCGCCTACGCCATGAGCAAATCGGCGCTGGTGGGCCTGGTGAAAGGCCTGGCCCGCGACCTCGGCCCGCGCGGCATCACCATCAACAACGTCCAGCCCGGCCCGGTGGACACCGACATGAACCCGGCCAATGGCGACTTTGCCGACATCATGCTGGGCTTCATGGCGGTGAAACGCTACGGCCATGCCGACGAGATCGCCAGCTTCGTCAGCTACCTGGCCGGCCCGGAAGCGGGCTACATCACTGGCGCCAGCCTGACCATCGACGGTGGCTTCGGCGCCTGATCGGCCAAGGTCTGTTCGAGCATCGCGACAAAGGCCTGGGCGGCCGGGGTCGGGGTGTTCGACCAGATGGCGTAGACGCGGCGCACCGGCGCATCGCTGATCGGCACCGCCACCACCCCTTCGAACCCCTGGGCCACGGCAGCAGGCACCAGCCCTACTGCCAGGCCACGGCGCACGAATTGCTCCACCAGGCGCATGTCGGTGATCTCGAATTGCACCCGATGCGCCAGGTTGGCGGCCGCAAACGTCTCGTCGGTCTGCCGCCGCGCGCCGGTACCCGCCGCAAAATCCACCAACGGCTGATCCGCCAACTGCGCCAACGGCAAGCGCTGCGCGGCCGCCAACGGATGCCCCGGCGCCAGCACCGCCACCAGTTCTTCATCCACCAACGCCCTGAGCGCCACCCCCTCCACTGGCGCACCCGGCCACACGCCGATCATCGCCACGTCCATGCGCCGCCCGCGCACCTCCTCCACCATCCATTCACTGCGCCCCACATTCAGGTGGATATCCACCTGGGGATATTGCTGGTGAAAAGCGGCGATGTGCTCCACCAGGTCCAGGCCGGTCAGCGACGAGATCATGCCCAGGCTCAGCCGGCCGCGCACCTGGCCACAGGCCGCCGCCACGTCGTCGCCAATGCGCCGGGTGGCGTCCAGCGCGGCACGGGCGCTGCGCACGAACGCCTCGCCCGCCGGGGTCAACGCCACCCGCCGCGAGGTGCGCTCGAACAACTGCGCACCCAGCTGGCGCTCCAACCGCGCGATCTGGTGGCTGAGCGCCGACTGCACCGTGTGGCAGCGCGCCGCCGCGCGCGTGAAGCTGCCTTCGTCGGCCACCGCCAGGGCGTATTCGATCTGCTTGAGGTTCATGGCACCCATCTCGTTTCACGATCATTTCGATGACAACAATACATTGGTGTCATGGATAGCCAGTACCGATACTTGCCCCGACTGCCACTGCCTTGGAAAGCCGCCATGTCTTCGCCCCGTGAAAAACCGTTGAGCAGCGCCCTGATCCTGCTGATGGCCATCGCCACCGGCCTTACAGTAGCCAGCAACTATTACGCCCAGCCGTTGCTGCACACCATTGCCCAGCACCTGGGCCTGAGCGCCGCCAGCGCCGGCACCATCGTCATCACCGCGCAGCTGAGCTACGGCGCCGGGCTGTTCCTGCTGGTGCCCCTGGGTGACCTGCTGGAGCAGCGCCGCCTGATCGTCACCATGACCCTGCTCAGCGCCGCCGGGCTGCTGATCAGCGCGTTCGCCCCCAACCTGCCGCTGCTGTTGCTGGGCACCGCCATGACCGGCCTGTTCTCGGTGGTGGCCCAGGTGCTGGTGCCCATGGCCGCCAGCCTGGCGGCACCCGAGCATCGCGGCCGGGTGGTGGGCACGCTGATGAGCGGCCTGCTGCTGGGCATCCTGCTGGCGCGCACGGCGGCCGGGCTGGTGTCTTCACTGGCCGACTGGCGCACCATCTACCTGCTGGCTGCCGCCTTGCTGAGCCTGTGCGCCATTGCCCTGGGGCTGTCGCTACCGCGCCGGCAACAGTCGGCCGGGCTCAGCTACCCGCAACTGCTGGCCTCGGTGCTGACCCTGTTCGTGGAAGAACCGGTGCTGCGCCTGCGCGCCTGGCTGGGCCTGCTGTCGTTCTGCCTGTTCGGCCTGTTCTGGACACCCCTGGCGTTCCTGCTGGCCGCCCCGCCCTACGGCTATTCAGATGCCGCCATCGGCCTGTTTGGCCTGGCGGGTGCCGCCGGCGCCCTGGCGGCCAGCGCTGCCGGCCGCCTGGCCGACCGCGGCAAGGGCAACCTGGCCACCCTCATCGGCCTCGCCGCCCTGCTCGCGGCCTGGCTGCCCCTGGCACTCGCCGGGCAATCACTGTGGGCCCTGCTGGCCGGCGTGCTGATCCTCGACCTGGCCGTGCAACTGACCCACGTCAGCAACCAGAACGCCGTCTACGCCCTGCGCCCCCAGGCGCGCAACCGCCTGAACGCCGGCTACATCACCTGCTACTTCATTGGCGGCGCCATGGGCTCGGCCCTCGGCACGCAATTGTTCGCCCGCTTCGGCTGGCCGGGCATCGTCACCGCAGGCGCCGCCATCAGCCTGCTGGCCCTCGGCCTGTGGCTGTGGCGCAGCAGCCCGAAATCGTCGCCTCTCGTCGCGCGACATTGACTTGCGTCAGCGTTGAGCTATTCCAAAGGTTTGAAAATGAATGCATTCAACCTGGAAATCCCCACCATGAAGCTGACAATAAAAGCCGGTGATTTCTTGCAGTGCGAAGGCGAGTACAGCAATGGATCGCTCACACTCAAGACTGCCAACCACCCTTCCCCCGGGGAACGGATCCCCCTCAACCGCATCAAGAACATCACCGTCGCCAACCACGAGGTCAACCGCAGCCTGGGCGGCGCCATCGGCTGGGGCTTCGCCGGCGCCCTGGTCGCCGGCCCCATCGGGCTGGTGGCAGGCCTGTGGCTGGGCGGCAAGGAAGAACAGGTGACGTTCATCGCCACCTTGAAGGACGGCCGCAAGCTGACGGCGGTGGCGGATAGCCGGACGTTTTCGAAGTTGAATGGGAGGTTGCAGGGGTTGCATGCTTGAAGTGGGTGGTGGCCCCCGTCATTGAGAGGGGGGCTGCTTTCAGGAGTGCAGCGCGGTGAAATGCAGTTTCAATCCCAGTGCCTTGATCACCTTGAGAATGGTACCGAGCTCAGGGTTCCCCTCTCCCGACAACGCGCGATAAAGACTTTCCCGCGAAAGGCCTGCATCCCGCGCTACCTGGGTCATCCCCCTCGCCCGAGCAATAGTGCCCAGCGCCCTGGCAATGAATGCGGGGTCGTCCCCCGCCTCCTCGATACAAGCATCCAGGTAGAAGGCCATGTCTTCCTCGGTCTTGAGGTGCTCTGCCGAGTCCCAGCGAGTAAATGCTTCGGTCATGGGTACAACTCCTTCCAGGTCTTCGCAATGAGCCTGGCCTGTGTGATATCGCGCGCCTGGCTGCTTTTGTCACCACCGCACAGCAACACAATGAACAACTCGCCACGCTGCAGAAAATACAGCCGGTAGCCAGGGCCGTAGTCGATACGAGCTTCATGGATGCCCGCCCCCAGTGATTTCATGTCCCCCATAGCGCCGGAAGCCATGCGATCGATTCGGACCTGGATGCGCGCCCGAGCACGCCGGTCAGCCAGATCATCCAGCCAATGGACGAAGCTGTCGCTTTTGAGAATATCAGTCATGGGCGGACCGTAGCCCAAAGGCTACACCCATTCAATCCTACATCAATACCCAGAAACAAAAAACGCCGATTTCCAGGTGGAAATCGACGCTTAGTCAAAAATGGGGCTCATGCAGGGGAAGAACGTAAGCGATTGCCCGCATCGAAAACCAAGCACAAACAAAAAACCCCTGAAACGTTGCCGTTTCAGGGGTCTCTTGCGTATCGAATATGGCGGTGAAGAAGGGATTCGAACCCTTGATACAGTTTCCTGTATACACACTTTCCAGGCGTGCTCCTTCAGCCACTCGGACACTTCACCGTTTTCTCTTCAAACATGTTCTGTCTGTCGAGGCGCGCTAATGTAGTCGAAAGCTTTTCTGATGGCAAACATTTTTTTCAATTTTTTCATGCAGTTATGCCGATCCGGGGAAAACGGCCTGTGTTCGGGGCAAACCGGCCATGGCGGGCGGGGGTTGCCCGGCCGGTGCGGGTGGCGGCGGCAAGCGTGACTGGCGGGTCAGTCACGGCGCTTTACCTGGCCCTGCGGGCTGGGTAACGTCAGCGGCAAAACCCTAACAAGGAACACCGTCATGAGCGAGTTGATCGATTACCACCTGGAAGATGGCATTGCCACGCTGACGCTGAGCAACGGCAAGGTCAACGCGATTTCCCCGGAGGTCATCGCCGCCTTCAATGCAGCGCTGGACCGTGCCGAGCAGGATCGCGCCGTGGTCATCATCACCGGCCAGCCTGGCATCCTGAGCGGCGGCTATGACCTCAAGGTCATGACCGCCGGCCCGCAGCAGGCCATCGGCCTGGTCACGTCGGGCTCGACCCTGGCGCGCCGGTTGCTGTCGCACCCCTTCCCCGTCGTCGTCGCCTGCCCGGGCCATGCCGTGGCCAAGGGTGCGTTCCTGCTGTTGTCGGTGGATTACCGCATCGGCGTCGAGGGGCCGTTCAGCATTGGCCTGAATGAGGTGCAGATCGGCATGACCATGCACCACGCCGGTATCGAGCTGGCCCGCGACCGCCTGGGCAAGGCGGCTTTCCACCGCTCGGTGATCAATGGCGAGATGTTCACGCCCAAGACCGCCGTGGACGCAGGCTTCCTCGACGTGGTGGTGCCGGCCGAGCAACTGCGCGAGCAGGCGCTGGCGGCGGCGCAGCAATTGAAGAAGATCAACATGAGCGCCCATCGCAAGACCAAGCTGAAAGTACGCAAGGCGCTGCTGGAGTTGCTGGACGACGCGATCATCCGCGACCAGGAGCATTCGGTTACGGCATGAGGTTGAGGTGTGGCCGGACGCGGCCTTGCGACCGCTGCTACGCTGTAGCAGCGGCCGCAGGCCGCGTCAGGGCTATCCATATAGTTAATTGATCCAACCGCAGCCCCGCCCTTAAACTCCAGCGCTCTGCCAAAGGTGAGTCGCTGGATGCTTTTTATCGTTCGCATGTTTCTGATGGGGCTGCATTTCCTTGCAGTGGGTGGCGTGGGCCTGGTGATAGGGCTGTGCCGCCCCTTTCATCCCGACAACAGCCGGGTGTTCGCCCGCCTGTATTCGCGACCGGCCCTCAAGATCCTCGGGGTCGACCTGGACGCCCAGGTGGGCCCGCTGTTCGACCAGCCGCCCGGCTGCGTGATCATCGCCAACCACCAGTCCAACTACGACCTGTTCATGCTTGGCAAAGTGGTGCCACGCCGCACGGTGTGCATCGGCAAGAAGAGCCTGAAGTGGGTGCCGTTCTTCGGCCAGCTGTTCTGGTTGGGCGGCAACGTGCTGATCAACCGCAGCAACGCCTACCAGGCGCGCCGCGCGTTGCAGACCACCACCCGCACCCTGCAGCGCGACACCTCGATCTGGGTGTTCCCCGAAGGCACGCGCAACGCCAGCAACGACCTGCTGCCGTTCAAGAAGGGCGCGTTCCAGATGGCCATCGACGCCGGCGTGCCCATCGTGCCGCTGTGCGTGAGCCGCTACACCCGCAGCGTGCGCCTGAACCGCTGGCGCGCCGGGCGCGTTGCCGTGCGCTCGCTGCCGGCCATTTCCACCCAGGGGCTGACCAGCAAGGACATCCCGGAACTCATGCGCCAGTGCCGCGAACAGATGCAGCAGTGCATCGACGGCCTCGACCAGGACGTGCGCAGCGCTTGAACCCCGCGCCGCTTGCCGACTCTCAACACTGAGGCCAAGCTGCATTCACTGCCACCAGAACAAGAGCCAAACCATGGGTCGAGTCGTTGCCGCGGCGGTCTACAGCGCCGGGAAGAAAGTCGTTGATATCAGCCTTGATCAAGGCGCTGCCTGGGCCAAGAAGCCCGGGCACTTCGTGTGGATCGGGCTGGAACAGCCCAATGCCGCGGAACTGGCCAACCTGCAGCGCCAGTTCGGCCTGCACGAACTGGCCATAGAAGACGCGCTGGAAAAACACAGCCGGCCGAAGCTGGAAACCTTCGGCGACGCGCTGTTCATCGTCACCTATTCGCCGGTGCGCCAGGACGGCAAGCTGGAGTTCATCGAAACCCACATTTTTGCCGGCAAGGGCTACATCATCACCGCCCGCAACGGCCACTCGGCGTCGTACTCGCTGGTGCGCCAGCGCTGCGAGGCGCGGCCGTTGCTGCTGGAGCACGGCGAGGACTTCGTGCTGTATGCCCTGCTGGACTTCGTCACCGAGAACTACCAGCCGGTGAGCGAGGCCATCCACGCCGAGATCGAGCAGATCGAGGCCGCGGTGCTCGCCGACTGCCTGCGCGAGGCCGACGTGCAGCGCCTGCACAGCCTGCGTCGGGAGCTGCTGCGCCTGCGCCGCTACGTGGCGCCCATGGTGGAGATCAGCGAGGAACTGCAGCGCCTGGACTTCCCGTTCATCGACCGGAACATGCGCCCTTACTTCCGCGACGTGGAGATCCACGTGACGCGCCAGATGGAAGACCTGGGCACCATGCGCGACATCGCCAGCCAGACCATCGAGGTGGGCATGCTGCTGGAGTCGTCGCGGCAAAGCATCGTGCAGCGCAAGTTCGCCGCCTGGGCGGCGATCCTGGCGTTTCCCACGGCGGTGGCGGGCATCTACGGAATGAACTTCCAGAACATGCCGGAGCTGCACTGGCAGTACGGCTACTTCGTGGTGCTGGGGGCGATTGCGGTGGGGTGTGGGGCGTTGTACGCCAGCTTCAAGCGTTCTGGCTGGCTATAGAAGCCGCGCGCTCTGCGTAGCCGCTGCCGCAGGCTGCGCTGGCCCTGTGCCTCGCTGGAGATCTTCAGCGTACTCAGAAGCCAGCGCAGCCTGCGGCAGCGGCTACGCATGGGTGGGGGATCGTAACGTTAGCGGCCCTGCGCGACGAAGCGCATCATCCATTCGCCTACCAGGGTCCCCTGGTGTTCGCGCGCCAGGCTAGCCACGGCTTTGCCGTGCACTTCTTCACCCAAGCTTTGCACGCGCAGGTCAAGCAGCGCGCGGGAATAGTCGTGCATGAACTCCGGGTGGCCCTGGAAGCACAGCACCTGGTCACCGATATGGTAGGCGGCGTTCGGGCAGAACGCGCTGGAGGCCACCACGGTGGCGCCTTCGGGCAGCGCGGTAACCTGGTCCTGGTGGCTGATCAACAGCGCCAGCTCGCTGGCGGGCGGGTTCATCCACTCGGCGGTAGTGTCCACCTGGTAGTCATGTACGCCCACGCCCCAGCCCTGGTTGGCTCGCTCAGCATGGCCGCCCAGCAGCAGCGCCAGCAGTTGGTGGCCGAAGCACACGCCCAGCAGCTTGTCACCGCGCTTGTAACGGTCCAGCAGGAAAGTCTTGAGGGTCTGGATCCAAGGGTCGGTGCCGAAGGAGTCGGCCTTGCTGCCGGTGACCAGGTAGGCGTCGAACACCTCGCCCCCGGGCGGGTACTCGCCGTTCAGCACGTTATAGATGGAAAACTGCGCGGCAACGGGCTGGCGCGCGAACAGCTGTTCGAACATCCGGCCGTAGCCCTGGTATTGCTCGACCAGCTCAGGCCGCAGGACATCGGTTTCCAGGATGCAGATGCGTAACGACATAGAAAGAATACCCGACACGATTAGAGGCAACAGTGCACGGCGCTGAGACTGCGCGAATCGACGCAGCCTTGCAAGACCATGAAGGCTGATCACCGCGCTTTTTGTACCGTTGGGCGGCGCCTGACGAACGGTGGGGAGCCACCAAACCTGACTTCGGAGGCAGGCAGCCTCTCTAGCATGGGTATCAAGCAGATGTTCAGGCCACTGCTAGACAAATTGGCGATTGTTTATCGCATAAGCCAGACCAAAGCGTTCTAAGCCACCGCCTTCCCGGGCCCTACTGTTAGAAATATCGCTTCAGCTGCCCGAGGCCTTTTTCGAGCACGCCGGGCGATCGCGGTAAAGGTGCACGTCTTCGCCCGGCCCCAAGGCCCGCAGTCGGCGCAAAGGAAGAATAACAAGAAGGCAGCCAACCATGTTCAAACACGACAAAGTACGCCAGGCGGGCATTATCGTCGCCATCACCACCCTGCTACTCATCCTCCCCAACCTCACCCGGTTGTTCGGCTGAACACAACCGACCGGTTGCCGAATAAAATTTGCCACCCGTTGCTACCGGGCGCTGCGCATCTGTGCCAATCTTCAGGTTGAATTCCTGGAGATTGGCCCATGCGCAGATGGATTGCCCCCTTTTCCCTTTCACTGCTGATCAGCACCCAGGCCCACGCCTACGTCGACATTGACGAGGCGGTGGACCAGATCGGAAATGGCGTGATGATTCTCGATGTGCGCACCGATGACCAGTACTCTGCTGGCCACATCAATAATGCGCTGCAAGTCGACATGTCGCTGCGCCCGCTCTCCTCCAGCGACACCGACGCCCGCGGCCTGGCCTACCAGCTGGGCAAGGCGATCCAGAACAAGGCCCAGGTCGTGGTGCTGTACAGCGACACCGACGCGAACGCCAACAAGGCGGAAGCGGCGCTGAAGAAAGCCGGGTTCCTGGCCATCGTCAACGGCGGCAATTACATGGACTTGAACTCGGCGCTGTTCCGGCTGTGCCAGAAGGACAGTTTCTACTGCTGAGGCGGGCGGGATCAGCGGAATTGGCGTAGCCGCAGCCTGGCGGCAGCGGCTACGGGCGCAGGTTACTGCACCTGCACTTGCACCATAGGCGTCGGGGTCACGTGGACCTTGGCGTGCATCTGCTCGAAGCCACCACCACGGCGCATGCCGCGCACCGGGCAGGCGTCCAGGTAGTCCAGGCCCACGGCCAGCTTCAGGTGGCGCTCGGGGCGCGCCAGCTGGTTGGTCACGTCGAAGCTGTACCAGGCGTCGTCCAGCCAGGCCTCGGCCCAGGCGTGGCTGGCCAGGTGCTCGCTGTCCCCACTGAACAGGTACCCCGACACATAACGCGCCGGCACGCCCAGGCTGCGCGCACAGGCCAGGAACGCGTGGGTGTGGTCCTGGCACACGCCGGCACGGGCGGCGAAGGCCTGGGCGGCGCTGGTGTCCACCTCGGTGGCGCCGGGGGTGTAGGTGATGTGCTGGTTCAGCGCCTGCATCAGGTCGATCAGCGCCGTACGGTCAGTACGCTGCCCGCATTCTTTCGCGGCGAACGTACGTAGCGCCTCGTCGGCCTCGGTCAGGCGGGTAAAGCGGCGGAACGGCAACGGCGACTGCGATTCGTGCTCGGCCTCGCGGGTCTCGTCGATGTCGACCTGGCCGCGGGCGCCGATGATGATGTCGTGGTGCGGCTCGTCCAGGGTCAGCACGTGGAGGATGTTGCCGAACGGGTCGATCTGCGCGCGCACATGGCGTGGCAGGTCCAGCTGCCAACTGATCACGTGCTGGCGCTCGCTGTCGTGGGGCGTCAGGCGCAGGTACTGGATGCTGGCGCGCACTTCGTCATCGTAGTGGTAGGCGGTCTCGTGGCTGATGGAGAGTCTCATACTGCCTCCAGGTAGGAACTGTGAATGGCGTTGCCCAGCTGTGCCACCAGCGGGATGAATTCGGTGAGCCAGGCGTGCAGCCCCTCGTCGAGAATTTCGCCGATGCCGGTGTAGCGCAGGCGCGCGTCCAGCTCGGCGGCCAGGCGCTGGGCCGGGCGGCCGTTGAGGCCGGGCAGCGAGGCCAGGATCTGGTCGATTTCCTCGGTGCAGGCGCGCAGCGACCGCGGCACGTCGGCGCGCAGCAGCAACATCTCCGCCACGTTGTTGGCCGAGGGCGCGTCGCGGTAGATCTCCGTGTAGGCCTCGAACGACGACAGCGCCCGCAGCAGCGCGCTCCACTGGTAGTAACTGCGCGCCGAGCTTTCGTCCACCAGCTCGGCCTCGTCGCCCAGCATCTCGTAGCGCGCGTCCACCAGGCGCAGGGTGTTGTCGGCGCGCTCGATGAAGGTGCCCAGGCGAATGAAGCGGAACGCGTCATTGCGCATGATGGTGCCGTAGGTGGCGCCACGGAACAGGTGCGAGCGTTCCTTGATCCACTCGCAGAAGCGGCTCAGGCCGTAGCGCCCCAGGCCCTGCTCGGCGATGCCGCGAATCTCCAGCCAGGTGGCGTTGATGTTTTCCCAC
This sequence comes from Pseudomonas sp. GYB4201, assembly GCF_056312595.1. NCBI lineage: Bacteria > Pseudomonadati > Pseudomonadota > Gammaproteobacteria > Pseudomonadales > Pseudomonadaceae > Pseudomonas > Pseudomonas sp. GYB4201. The sequence goes on from NZ_JBWGIG010000011.1 coordinate 101,823, forward strand.
ATGTCGGCGGTAATGCGCCCACGCACGGCATGGGCACTGGCGCGGGCGGCGCCCAGGCAGCTGTAGAGGCTGGCCGGGTTGCTGGCGTCCAGGGCGAAGAAGTGCAGCAGCCGTTCGGCGTGCAGCTTGCCGTGGCGCTCCAGGTAGTCGTCGAGGGTGCCGGTGATCAACAGCGGCATGGCCATTTCTTCAAGGCCGTCGCCACGGCCATCCTGGGGCATCAGCGACAGCGAATAGCTGACTTCGAGCATGCGCGCCAGGTTCTCCGCGCGCTCCAGGTAACGTGACATCCAATACAGATCAGAGGCAGTTCTACTCAGCATTTGGCAGGCATCCTTAATCCTCGACCACCCAAGTGTCCTTGGTTCCGCCACCCTGTGACGAGTTGACCACCAGCGAGCCCTCGCGCAGCGCCACGCGGGTCAACCCGCCAGGCACCACGCGGGTTTCGCGGCCGGCCAGGACGAACGGGCGCAGGTCGATATGGCGCGGGGCAATGCCGTTCTCGACGAAGGTCGGGCAGGTCGACAACGACAGCGTCGGCTGCGCGATGTAGGCATGGGGCCGCGCCTTGAGGCGGGCACGGAAGTTCTCGATCTCGGCCGCACTGGCGGCAGGGCCCACCAGCATGCCGTAGCCGCCCGACCCCTGGGTCTCCTTGACCACCAGGTCGGGCAGGTTGGCCAGCACGTGGGACAGTTCCTTGGGGTTGCGGCACTGCCACGTCGGCACGTTCTTGAGGATCGGCTCCTCGTCCAGGTAGAAACGGATCATGTCGGTGACGTAGGGGTACACCGACTTGTCGTCTGCCACGCCGGTGCCGATGGCGTTGGCCAGCACCACGTTGCCCGAGCGGTACGCCGCCAGCAGGCCGGGCACGCCCAGCATCGATTCGGGGTTGAACGCCAGCGGGTCGAGGAAGGCATCGTCGAGGCGGCGGTAGATCACGTCCACGGCCTTGGGGCCGTCGGTGGTGCGCATGAACACGCGGTCGTCGCGCACGAACAGGTCGGCGCCCTCCACCAGTTCCACGCCCATCTCGCGGGCCAGGAACGCATGCTCGAAAAATGCACTGTTGAAGCGCCCGGGGGTCAGCACCACCACGCTGGGGTTGTCCAGGTGGCTGGAGCTTTTCAGGGTGTCGAGCAGCATGCTCGGGTAATGGTCGATGGGGGCGATGCGCTGGGCCGCGAACAGCTCGGGGAACAGGCGCATCATCATCTTGCGGTCTTCAAGCATGTAGCTCACGCCGCTGGGCGTGCGCAGGTTGTCTTCCAGCACGTAGTAGCTGCCATCGCCGTCGCGCACCAGGTCGACGCCGGAAATGTGCGAGTAGATGTCACGGTGCAGGTTCAGGCCCTGCATGGCCAGCTGGTACTGCTCGTTGGCCAGCACCTGTTCGGCGGGGATGATGCCGGCCTTGATGATGCGCTGGTCGTGGTACAGGTCGGCCAGGAACATGTTCAGTGCCTTGACCCGCTGGATACAGCCGCGCTCCACCACCCGCCACTCGCTGGCCGGGATACTGCGCGGAATGGTATCGAACGGAATCAGCCGCTCGGTGCCCTGCTCGTCGCCATAGAGCGTGAAAGTGATGCCAGCCCGGTGGAACAGCAGATCGGCTTCCCGGCGCCGTTGGGCCAGGAGCTCTTCGGGGGTGTCGGCCAGCCAGCGCGCGAACTCCCGGTAATGCGGGCGGACCACGCCGCCGGCATCGTACATCTCATCATAAAAGGTGCGGATCATGCCGTACTCCTTGTCACCCGGACACCAAGCCCATCGCAAGGCTCGTGCCAGCGGCAGAAACGCTTAAATAACAACAGGTTGGATAACGCCCGATTCGCGCTCGCACCATTCCTGTGCGTCATTGACCCCAACCCGTCCCCGGACGCTTCATTGCGAAGCGGTAGTTCAAGGCTAATTGCTATGACCAGCATAGACAGAGATGATTTCGGCAACGCTGCGCCAGACAGTTTTTTTAATGAATATTCAACCCGCCGCCCATAGTTTTCGATCTTGAAGCTCTTGATCTTGATCTGGCTTTTGATCTGGCTTTTGATTTTGATCTTGGCCCCGTTAAGCGCCCGGGCCGACTGGAGGCGTTGATCGAGCGGGCCGAGGCGTAGCCGAGGGAGACGGAACCGGAGGCGCTTCTATTCCGGGCCGTCGTCCGCTTGAGCGACGCCGGAGGGAGGGGACCCGTAGCGCAGCGGAGGGCCCAAGCAGGGGCAAGCCCTTTTTGCTTACTTTTTGGGGCGACTGCCAAAAAGTGAGTCGCCGTAAGGGCGAAACGGTCGGTGGGCGCACCACGAAAATGGATATGTCCAAAACCATCAAAAGCAGGATCCAACTATCGTGACCACATCCATTATCACGGGTGATGCACAATCACCTTTCCGCCCTTACGGCGGGTCACTTTTTTTCAAACGCCAAAAAAAGTAACCAAAAAACGCTTGCCCCTGCTTGGGCCCTTCGCTGCGCTACGGGTCCCCTCCTTCCGGCGCCGCTCAACGGGCAGACGGCACCCGCTATAGAAGCCTGCGGGTTACCGTCTCTTCGGCCTACGGCCTCGGCCCTTCGGGCAGCCCGTTGATCGACGCCTCCAGTCGGCCCGGGCGCTTTACGGGGCATACAATCAAGATCAAAAGCCAAGTCAAAAGCCAAGTCAAAAGCCAAGTCAAAAGCCAGATCAAAAGCCAGATCAAAAGCCAGATCAAAAGCCAGATCAAGATCACAAGCCAGGGCAACAGCAATAACTGGAGGTAGTGTGATGGATGGCCTGCAAACTAAAACGGCCAGCCCATGGGCCAGCCGTCATGTACTGCGGGGGTCAGTCAAGCCTGCAGGCGCTGCACCTGATGCTTCACACCCCACCCTTCTATCTCCCCGCCCAGCGGTTCGATCACGGCTTCGAAGTCCTGCTCGAACTCGCCAATGCCGCCATAGGTGGCGAACATCACCTTGCTCAACTCCAGGTACCAGGCCCCATCGTCACGTTCGCTGACCTGGGCATTGAGTGATTCGCCCTGGAACTTGCCCGCTGCCGTGCGCGCACGCTTTTCGTCCGGGAACACGGCATAGAACTCGATGGGGTGGATGCTGGCAAAATCGAAGCCGCCTTCCTTCATGCGGCGCAGCACGTGGGTGCTGATGTCTTCTTGATAGGCTGTGCTCATGAATCGTCCTCCTCATCATTGATGGATAGACTTTCAGTACTTCCAGGACCTCCGTTAGCAGAAAAACGACTGCAATGGGACTACGCGACTCAAGGGTCACCCGGAAACAAGCATGGAGCTGACAACAAGACGAGGGCACGGCCAAAGGGGGCAGGCCGCTCTCGATTGCAGAGTAGCGCGAAGGCGGCGCCTGTGCCAGAGGGTCAGGCGCACCAATTGCGGATCAGTCGACTGGCGTCACAGAAACGATTTCCATGGCATTCATCTCCTTGAGCGCCTTGGCCGCCGGTTCCGCGGCACGGTTATCAAAATCGTTGAGGTCGGCCTTTTCCAGCACCGGGCGGTAATAGGCACGCACATGCCTGGCCGCCTCGTCCTTGTCGGGACGCTCCTGCGCATCGACCAGCAGGTTCAACTGCTGGCCATGTTCATCGATAAACGTGATTTGCCACTTTTTCATCTAGATCTCCTCGGCAGAACGGAGTCGACGACACAAGGCTTGCGCCTTACTTCACTTGACCGGCCAGGGCCGGCATCGTTCCGGCCGGGTGCCCACCAGTGGCAATGATTCATTTAGATAACACCTTGGCGAGCAGATGAACGGGCGAAATGCAGCGTTTCCACCCAAGGAGACGGTCATGACCGATACCCTAGCTGCCATGAAGCACTACGATGATGTGCTCGCTCACTATCACACCCTGCTGGGCGCCCTGGCCCAGGTTCCCACGCCGCTGTCGGTGTTCCGGCGCATGGGGCAGCGCCTTGAGCCCGACGATCCACGCACACCGCTGGACAAACTGCCCAAGGCCTACCCCAGCCGCTGCCGCGACTACCGGCGCACGGAAAGCGGCCAGGCTCACGCAGCGGTGGCCGCTACCGCCCTGGGCAGCCACTTCTATTCCCAGGCCGAACTGTTGCATGCCGACGGCCTGCTGGGCAAAGAGCACTGGCTGATGGCCAAAAGCGTCTACCAATGGCCTGACCTGGCCGAGCGTACGCGCTATTACGGTCGCGTCACCCGCGCGTACGCCCTGTACCTGGATACCAGCGACACACGCGTGCAAGCCATCGGCAGCTTCGTGCTGGCACAGTCGGCGCGGGTGCCGCTGGTCAACCTGGCCCAGGCCGAGGAAGTCGGCCTGTTGCTACTGTTCACCCCCGGTGGCGGCCTGGAAGCCTTCGCGGACCTGGCCGGCCTGCGCCAGCGCCTGCAAAACCTCGACACCCTGCGCCCCGGCGTGCCCATCCGCGGCCACAAACACCTGGAGCGCGAACCCCATGCACCGGTGACCTTCAGCGAAATAACCGGGCACCTGTTTGCCCAGTTGTTGCAGCACTGGCATGACAAGCAGCTGGACGACTTCAATTACCACCTGCACCACCGCGACCTCAGCCCGCTGCAGGGCGAGGAATGGGTAATCGGCCTGACCCGCGCCACCGACCTGCACGAAGCGTTCAGCCCCAACGGCTTTTTCACCCGCCGCACTGCCAGCCTGCTGCGTGCCATCGAACCCCCTTGGCTGGCCCAGGCCACGCCCCAGGCCCGTGAAGCGCTCGCCACCCGTACCCGCACGCTGATCAGCCATCACCTGCGCTTTCAGCAGTTGATGCACCGGTTGCCCAGCCTCAAGGGCTTCGCCAAGGCCCGCGTAGAAGGCGAACTGCGACGCCGGCTGAAGCGGCGCATCGACGTGGACCAGCTGTACATCAGCGAGGCACGGGTGCTGGGCGTCATCCCCAATTTATGGAAAGGCCTGCCCTGGCTGATCTACAGCGAGGTGAAGCGCGGCCGCGACGTGACCCCGATCGTCGACAAGGCCCTGGCCAACATCAGCCCGCTGGACCTGGACTACCGGCTCACCGGGCTGGTGGTGGACCAGCACCGCAACATCGTCCCAGGCCTTGAGGCCGACCTGATCCGCGAGGTGGTGCGCGAGGTGGACGTGGGCGGCAGCTACCCGGCCTTTATCCGCGGGCAGATCGACAACGCCGCCCAGCTGCAATTTCACACCGCCTTTGCCCTGCTGCAGCGTGCCCGCCATGCCGTGCACCGCCAGCGCACCCGCATGGGTGCCCCACCCGACCCCGCCTGGCAGCCGACCCTGCAGGACGGCCTGCTGACCGAAGCCGCGCTGGACGCCGGTTTCGAGGCCCAGGTCGACACCTTGATGGCCTCGGCGGACGCAGCGTCCACCAGCGACCGGGAAAGCGACCTGCACGTGGCCGTCACCCTGTGCACCATCGCGGTGTCGGCCGTGGCCATGGCCGTCAACCCGTGGCTGGGCCTTGCCGTCAACGGCCTGCTCAGCGCCCGGGCCGTGGCCGATGGCGTGCGGGCCTGGAAGCGCGGCGACCACGAGCAGGCGGTGGATGAAATCGGCGGCGCGCTGGCCGGGCTGGTGCCCGTCGGCCACCTGCCGGGGCCGGCGCACACGCCCGTGGCACTGTTCAGGCACGGCCCCGAGGTGCTGCAAGCGCGGCTAGTCGGCCCTCGCCCAATTGCCGAAGCGCTGCCTGCCCTGGCCGAGGCCAAGGTCGACCTGGCCCACGCCAGCCCCGACAGCGACGGCGTCTACCACCACGCCGGGCGCCACTACATACGGCACATCGACAGCCCCACCCAGGTGCGCCAGCACGAGGTGGACTACAGCGCCGTGCATGGCAGCTACCGCGCCCTTGACGCGCGGCAGCCCGATGCCCTGCGCCAGCCCGTCCGGCGCAGCGACTCCCTGGCCTGGCGCACCCACGTGGCCGCCTTGTGGGCGCCCGAGGTCGAATTGCCCGTGGCCGAACCTCCCGTGGTTGAGCAGCCCGTGGTCGAGCAGCCGCAGCACTGGGTCGAGCCGCAACTGCTGGCCCAGGCCGGGCTGGAACCCGAGGACGAAGCGGCGTTTGCCGAGGCGGCGCACTGGCTTGAGCAGGGCCAGTTCCAGTTCAACGAAGAGGAAGTGTTGGCACCTGCGCCGCCCCGCCCGGACCTGCTGCAGGCCGGCGAACCGCTGGTATTGACCCCTGGGTTGCTGACCATCGACCAGCTCAACGTGTCGCGGTTTGCCCTCGAAGGCCTGCGCCACCCCTTCCAAGTCCCGGCAGAACAGATGCTGGCCTACGACGGCGACCTTGCCCGGCTGCGCACCCTGCGCAACAACGCCCTGCTGGGCCAACGGGACCTGGTCAGCCAACGCCGGGTCAATGCCCGGCTGGCCCGGCAGTTGCTGGCCCAGCAAGGCTACGCGCTGCTCGGCGACATCGACATCCGCGGCATCAAGATACCGGTGTGCCGCCACCCCTCTTCCCAGGCGCTGTATATCGTCTACCCGCGGCTGATGTTCTGGGATTTCGGCTCCATCACCCTCACCGGCCCGATGATGGGGCTGGTTGATCGTTCCTGGGCGCACTACATCCTGCGCAACGTGCCACGTGGCGACCTGCGCCGGGCAATCCGGCGGGCATACACCGCGAACCAGCTGGTGCCCGCCATCGTGATCGCGGACGTGGGCGAGACCCTGGCAAGCTCGCGCATCTACCTCAACCGGCTGGTGATCCAACGGCCGGGGGCATCAACGCCCCGGTAATCGCTTGCACAAAAAAACCGATGCCATCGCTGGCATCGGTTTTTTACATTGCAGGTGTCAGCTTACTTCTTCGAGTCCGCCACGCCCGCCGTGTTGTCCAGCAGGCTCTTGGTGGCCGTCTGGATGAACGAGTCAAGCTTGTGCAGCAGGTCGGCCTGGTCGGGCTGATCGGCGATCGGCTCGGCTTTCGGGTCGCTGCCCAGCTGGAAGCGGAACATGCGCGGTGGCATGTCCTTGGGCTGTACCAGGATGCGGTCACCGGTGATGATGGCCACGGTCTGCTCGTTGCCCGAAGGCTTGATCACGCCGAAGCCCTTGTCGCCATCCGGCAGGTTCAGCAGGTCACGACCCCAGCACTGGTTGCGGGTTTCGCCACCGACACGGCCCATGATTGTGGGCACGATATCGATCTGGGTACCCACGGTGTGGTTCACCGCGCCGAACTTCTGCTGCAGGCCTTCGCCAATCATCAGCATGGGCACGTTGAAGCGGCCCAGGTCCATCTCGGTGATCTGCTGTTCGTTGCCGAAGCCATGGTCACCCACCACGATGAACAGGGTGTCCTTGAAGTACGGTTCCTTCTTGGCCTTCTCGAAGAACTGGCCCAGGGCCCAGTCGGAGTAGCGCATGGCCGTGAGGTGCTGGTTCAGCGGGCCACGGTCGGTGACCTGGGGTACCGGCAGCGGCGACGGGATGGCGTACGGGGTGTGGTTGGACAGGGTTTGCAGCAACGCGTAGAACGGCTTGCCGGCCTTGTCGCGCTTGGCCAGTTCCTGGGCGCCACGGTCGAACATGTCCTGGTCGGACACGCCCCAGGTGGGGTCGGAGAACACCGGGTTGACGAAGTCGTTGCGGCCGATGAAGGTGGTCATGCCCTGGTTGGCGAAGAAGCCGGACTGGTTGTCCCAGGCGAAGTCACCGTTGTACACGTACACGTCATCGTAGTTGCGCGCGCTGAGCAGCTCCGGCAGGCCCGACAGCTTGTGCGCGCCCTCGGGGGTCTGCATCAGGTATTCGAAACCTGGCAGGTTGGGGAAGCAACCCATGGTGGCGAACATGCCCTGGTGGGTATGGGTGCCGTTGGAGAAGAAGTGGTCGAACAGCACGCCTTCCTTCGCCAGCTTGTCGAAGTACGGGGTGATGTTGCCGGGTGCACCCAGGGCGCCCACCGAGTGACCGGCAAAGCTTTCCATCAGGATGACCACGACGTTCTTGTAGCCCATGACGTTCTGCGCCGGCGGCGTGAAGTCACGGCGCACCGCGGCGGTGTCGGCGTCCACCAGCTTGTCGTTGGCGGTCAGCAGCATGTTGCGCACGGTCTGTTGGGCGTCATCCTGGGGGATGGTGGCCTTCCAGATGTTGTCGCGCTCGTCGGAGAAGCTGCTTTTCGCCGCGCCGATCAGGCTCAGGGTGCCATTGAGGCCCAGCTGGTTGGCAAAGTTGGAATCGGTGGTGTAGGCATCACCCCAACGCAGCGGCGGGCCCTGGCGCAGGGTGCCACGGGCGGCGACCACGGCCACGGCCAGCAGCACCACGAACACGGCCACGCGGCCATACCACGGCGCCACCGGGCGGCGGCCGCTGGCCACGTAGTCCACGCGCGGGCGCGTCAGGCGGTCGATGCCCTTGAACACCAGGCTGAGCAGCCAGGTCACCAAGGCCCAGGCCAGCAGGTAGCGCACCACCGGGTAGCCGTACCAGAGCATGCTCAGCACGGTCTTGGGGTCTTCCTTTACGTACTGGAACACCAGGCCGTTGAGGCGTTGGTGGAACTCGCGGAAGAAGTCCAGCTCCATCAGGCCCAGGAACATCATCACGCTGGAGGTAATAGTCAGCCAGAACCGCCACAGGCCGCGGCGGGCCATCAACCATGGCACCAGCGTGGCGACCACCAGCGGTACCAGGGTGTACACCACCAGGCGCACGTCGAAGCGCAGGCCGTTGCCGAAGGCCTCGACAAAGGTGGAAGCCGGGGTGTCGAGGATCATTTCACGGTTGTAGATCAGCAATGCCAGGCGTAGCAGGCTGAGCAGCACCATGATGGCCAGGCCGCTGAGCAGCGTGTAGGCAAGGTGGGATTTGACGGTCGGCTGCCGGCGTTTATACGCCTGCGCCGGACCCAAGGCGTCCGTGTTGGCCATGTCGATAGAAAATCCGTGGATAGTTTATTGGAATCGTGAAACACGAGGCGGCAAATGGTGCATCAAGATGGCAGGGGATGCACTGCATAATTTTGCCAAGGCAAAAGTCATATCGGTGTGAAAGGCCTGCTAAACAGGGGGCAGGGCTGCCCCCCCACACACGGCGTAACAATTCAGAAGCGCACATTGCCCCGTGGGCCGGCGATGGCCCAGATAATCAGGCCCAGCACCGGCAACAGCAGGATCAGCAGCACCCAGATGATTTTCATCCCGACTTCGGCGCTGCTTTTCAGCACATTGATGATCGCCCAGATATCCAGGGCCAGAATGATCAGGCCGACCAGGCCATTGAAGGTGGAACCCATGGGGAAGTGCTCCGAGAAAGGGATTCCCCCTTCAGCGTAGCCCACCACGTTGTAGCAGCGGCCACAGGCCGCGTCCGGGAGCGCCGCAATGGGTGCCTGGAACACGGACGCAGCCTTCGGCAGCTGCTACGGGTTAGATGTGCACGGCGATTTTCAGGGCTTCCAGGGAGGCGGCGGCGGCGATGTTCGCTGCGGTGCACAGTTCCAGTACGCGCTCCACGTCCTTGCCGAACACCAGCACGCACTGCAGCTCGTCATCCAGCGGTTGGCTGAAGTCGACCAGGGTGTAGCCGCCGTCTTCCTTGGCCAGGCTGCTCATCTGCACCTGGATGCGGTTGAGCGCGGTCAGCGGCTCGACCTTGGCCAGTTGCTTGGCCTTGAAGTTGAACGCCACGCCCGGGCCGAACGAGTCGGTGATCTGCTGGAACAGGTCCTGGTAGGTGTCGGCCTGGAACAGCACGGTGTCGGGCAGGCTGCCGACCACCACCCACTCGCCCAGGGCAATGGGGAAGCTGTCGTCGTAGTTGATGTCCGGGTTGGCCGCCAGGAACGCCTGCGGGTCGGCGTAGGCTTGGGCCGCTTCGTCGGCGATGCGCGCGATGTCGGCGTCCGCCAGGCAGCCCGAGCTGATCTTGGTGATGAGTTCAATCAGTTGGTCTTTCATGGGGGCAGCCTGCAGCGGACGAAAAAAGGGCGCAAAGCATAGCCGCATTCGCGCCCCGAGGGTATCAGGCCGTGAGCCTGGCCAGCCGCGCGGCGGTGTCCTGGGCGCCCATGGTCTGTGCCGCGGCCAGGGCGGTGGCGCCGTTGGCGTCGCGGGCATCGGGGTCGGCGCCCTGGGCCAGCAGGTAGTCGACGATGGCGGTGCGGTTGAACATGGCCGCCATCATCAGTGCGGTGCGGCCATCGCCGCCGGCGCCTTCAACGCTGGCGCCGCCCTCGATCAACAGCTGCACCACCGCCAGGTCGCCCTTGAACGCGGCACCGGCCACCGGGCTCTGGTTGTTATCGTTGCGAATTTCAGGATCGGCGCCGTGGGCCAGCAGCACGCGCACGGCGTCCTGATGGCCATGGTAGGCGGCCAGCATCAGCAGGGTGTCGCCCTTGTGGTTGCGCAGGTTCACCGGCAGGCCCTTGTCCAGCAGGCGGCCCAGCATCTCGGCGTCGCCGCTGCGGGCCACGTCGAACACTTGCGCGGCGAATTCGGCAGCTTCGTCCGGGGTCATCTGGCGGGCGGGTTGGGCGTCGGTCATGGTGGGCTCTCCTGGCTGGCTAATGCTGTTCAGTGTCCGGGGGCGGCGACAGGTGGTCAACAGAACCTGCCGATGGCGGCGGACAAGGGAATTAATTGGCAATACGTTGTCATAGACCATAGGGATGGCTGAAAAGTCGCCCCACCCTCCCCCGGGTTTGTCCGAACCCGTCGCGCAAAATGCCGTGCAACAAATGACCAGTCATGCATTTTGCACGGATCTGAAATTCACGATTTTCCTGAAGTGCCCGGTTTCATTGGGTCTCGCCCTGATGGCAAAGCTGGCACGGGCTCTGCACTCCTTACTCACAGGTTTGCCAACCAAAGAGCCAGGAGCTGACATGAACTTCATTCAAGAAAAATTCGCTTCCGTATTCGCAGGCTATGAAGTCACCACCCAGCCGCGCCCCGATGGCGCCGTGTTGCTGACCCTGCGTGACAGCGAAGGCAAAGTGACCCGCCGGTCGATCTCGTACCAGCAACTGCACACCGCCGAGCAACTGACCTGGGTGATCAGCGCCATTCGCCGTGACCTGGCGGGTGCCGCCAGCGAGCTGCCGGCGATCAACATGCTGCAGAGCCAGAACCGCTTCGCGTTGCCGACCTATCACTCGGCTTGAGCTCGCGTTGACCCCATCGCGGCCAAGGCCGGCTCCTACGCGTTCCGTGGTAGGAGCCGGCCTTGGCCGCGATGCAGGCCACGCGGTTGCTTATGGATTGATTCCGGCAAACGTTTCGACGCAGCAGTGATCGCCGAGTTCCCCACCCTCTCTCACCAATCCCACGGTCTGCATCCCCGCCGCCCGCGCGGCATCCAACTCCTCCACCACGTCCGACAGGAACAGCACCTGCCCCGCCGCCACGCCCATGGCCGCGCTGATGGTGCGGTACGACTGCGCCTCACGCTTGCCGCCCGAGGTGGTGTCGAAGTAGCCACTGAACAACGGCGTCAGGTCCCCCGCCTGGGAGCAGCCGAAAATCAGCCGCTGCGCCTGCACCGAGCCCGATGAATACACGTACAGCGGCAGGCCCTGGGCGTGCCAACGGGTCAGTGCCTCCACGGCGTCGGGGTACACATGGCCCTTGAGCAGGCCGGCGTTATAGCCCTGGGCCCAGACCATCCCCTGCAACGCCTTGAGCGGCGTGGCCTTGCGGTCTTCAGCCAGCCACCCGAGCAGGATGGCGATCACCCGTTCCACATCGGCACCCGGCTCGCCGCTGGCCTGGCGCACGGCGTCCAACTGCGCGGCCACGGCAGGCTCGGCGGCGTTGGCGCGCACATAGCTGGGCAAGTGCTGGGCGGCGAAGGGAAACAGCACATCGAACACGAAGCTCACCGCGCTGGTGGTGCCTTCGATGTCGGTGAGGATGGCAGTGATGGGCATGCAGGCTCCGGGGTCAGTCGTCGAGGCGCGGGAACAGGCTGGCGATCTGCTCGCCGGTGAACTTCGCCACCCAGCCTTCGGCATTGTTGAACAGGCGGATGGCAACGAAATGCGGCTGCTCGCCCATGTCGAACCAGTGCGGCGTGCCGGCCGGCACCGAGATCAGGTCGTTCTTCTCGCACAGCACGGCATAGACGTAGTCGTCGATGTGCAGGGTGAACAGGCCACGGCCGGCGACGAAGAAGCGCACTTCGTCCTCGCCATGCACGTGCTCGTCGAGGAACTTGGCGCGCAACTGCGCCTTCTGCGGGTGGTCACGGTCCAGGCTGATGACATCCACGGTCTGGTAGCCGCATTCAGTCATCAGCTGGTCGATCTGCCCACGGTAGGCGTCGATCACCTGTTCCTGGCTGGCGCCGGGCTGGATCGGCGCGTTGGCCTGCCAGCGCTCGAAGCGCACGCCTTGCTCGGCCAGGGTGGCGCTGATGTCCTCGGCGTGGGTCAGGACCTTGTTGGGGATGCCGGGGGTGGAAACGTGGTACACGGTCAGGCTGCTCATCAGGGGCAACTCCTTTTTCTAGCGACCGGTGACCGATCGCACTTTCAATTCACACTCGAACAAAAACTCGAAAGCCTCGACCTGGCGCAGCGCGTCGCTCATGGCCGCGCCCCAGGTGTACAGGCCGTGGCCGCGAATCAGGTAGCCCACGCACTCGGGGTGGGCGTCCAGCCAGGGCTGCACCTGGCTGGCCAGGCGGGCGATGTCCTGGTCGTTGTCGAAAATCGGCACGCGCACGATCGACTGGTGGCTGGTCACGCCGCTGAAGGCCTTCTGCAGCTCATAACCTTCAAACTCCAGGAAAGTGCCCGGGCTGAGCCGTGACAACACCGTGGCATTCACAGAATGGGTGTGCAACACCGCGCCGATTTGCGCTTGCCAGGCGTACAACTGGGTGTGCAGCAAGGTCTCTGCCGACGGTTTCTTGCCCGGCTCCAGGCTGTTGCCGGCCATGTCGGTGGCCAGCACATCGTCTGGCCCCAACTGGCCCTTGTGCTTGCCGGAGACGGTCAGCAGGGCCTGGTCGGCGCCCAGGCGGGCGGAATAGTTGCTGCTGGTGGCCGGGGACCAGCCACGCCCGTACAGCAGGCGTCCGGCTTCGATGATCTGCAGGGCCAGGGTGTCGCGCTCAACGCTCATGCCGCCTCCTCCTTGAGCCGTGTGGCAATGATGACTGCCGCGGCCAGCGCGGCGAGGCTGGCCAGCGCAAAGGTCGTCGCCGGCCCCAGGCTGTTCCAGCTGTAGCCCGAATACAGCGCACCCAGGGCGCCGCCGGTGCCGGCCAGGGCGGCGTACAACGCCTGGCCCTGGCCCTGCTGGCGGCCACCGAAGGTGCGCTGGACAAAATGAATGCAGGCCGCATGGAAGCTGCCAAAGGTGGCTGCGTGCATCAACTGGGCCAGCACCAGCAGGCCCAGGTGGTCGGCAAAACTGCCCAGCAACAGCCAGCGCAGCGCGGCCAGCAGGAAGCTTGCGGCCAGCACCTGGCGCACCGAATAACGCCCCAGGATGCGGCTCATGGCCAGGAACATCAGCACCTCGGCCACCACCCCCAACGCCCACAGCACGCCAATCACCCCACGGCTGTAGCCCAGGTGTTCCAGGTGCAGGCTGAGGAAGGTGTAGTACGGCCCGTGGCTGACCTGCATCAGCGCCACGCACACATAGAAGGCCAGCACGCCGGGGCGCAGCAGTTGGCTGAGGAAGCCCTCGCCCGCCGGCCGCCGCGGGTCCACCTGGGGCTGGATGTTCGGCACCCAGAAGCTGGCGGCAACTATGCCGGCCATGATCACCACCAGCGCATACGGATAGGCGTCCAGGCTCCACCACTCGTACAGGCGGCCCATGCCGACCACGGTGAGGATGAAGCCGATCGAGCCCCACAGCCGCACCTGGCTGTAGCGCGCCGGCTGGGCGTGCAGGTGCGCCAGGGTGATGGTCTCGAACTGCGGCAGCACCGCGTGCCAGAAAAAGGCGTGCAGGGCCATGACCATGGCCAGCCAGGCGTAGGTCTTGCTGACGAAGATCAGCGAGAAACAGCCCAGGGTGCAGAGGGCGCCGAAACGCACGATGGCCAGGCGCTGGCCTGTGTGGTCACCCAGCCAGCCCCACAGGTTGGGGGCGATGCAGCGCATCAGCATGGGAATGGCCACCAGCTCGCCGATGCGCGCGCTGGCGAAGCCCAGGTGGTCGAAGTACATCGCCAGGAAGGGCGCGGTGGCGCCCAGCAAGGCGAAATAGAACAGGTAGAACCCCGAGAGCCGCCAGTAGGGAACCCCGGCAGCCCCGGGGGCCAGGGTCATTACAGCTGGCCCAGCACCGGAGTGGTGACGCGCACGTCGGCGTTCTGGCCGCGGTTGCGCAGCAGGTGGTCCATCAGCACGATGGCCATCATGGCCTCGGCGATCGGCGTGGCGCGGATGCCCACGCACGGGTCGTGGCGGCCCTTGGTGATGACTTCCACCGGGTTGCCGTGCACGTCGATGGAACGGCCCGGGGTGGTGATGCTGGAAGTTGGCTTCAGCGCCAGGTGGGCGACGATCGGCTGGCCCGAGGAGATGCCGCCCAGGATGCCGCCAGCGTTGTTGCTGAGGAAACCTTCGGGGGTCATCTCGTCGCGGTGCTCGGTGCCGCGCTGGGACACGCAGGCAAAGCCGGCGCCGATTTCCACGCCCTTGACGGCGTTGATGCTCATCAGCGCGTGGGCCAGTTCGGCGTCCAGGCGGTCGAAGATCGGCTCGCCCAGGCCCGGCTTGACGCCTTCGGCGACCACGGTGATTTTCGCGCCGACCGAATCCTGGTCACGGCGCAGCTGGTCCATGTAGGCCTCCAGCTCCGGCACCTTGTCGGGGTCGGGGCTGAAGAAGGCGTTCTCTTCCACGCTGTCCCAGGTCTTGAACGGGATCTCGATGGGGCCCAGCTGGCTCATGTAGCCGCGAATGACGATGCCCTGGGTGGCCAGGTATTTCTTCGCGATGGCGCCGGCGGCCACGCGCATGGCGGTCTCGCGCGCCGAGCTGCGGCCACCGCCACGGTAGTCGCGCTCACCGAACTTGTGGTGCAGGGTGTAGTCGGCGTGGGCCGGGCGGAACAGGTCCTTGATCGCCGAGTAGTCCTTGGACTTCTGGTCGGTGTTGCGAATCAGCAGGCCGATGGCGCAACCGGTGGTGCGGCCCTCGAACACGCCGGACAGGATCTCGACCTCGTCGGGCTCCTGGCGCTGGGTGGTGTGGCGGCTGGTGCCCGGCTTGCGCCGGTCAAGGTCGCGCTGCAGGTCTTGCTGGGACAGCTCCATGCCCGGTGGGCAGCCATCGACAATGGCGACCAACGCCGGGCCATGGCTCTCGCCAGCGGTGGTGACAGTGAACAGCTTGCCGTAGGTATTGCCGGACATGCAGGACGCTCCGCGAAATCAGATCAGACGGGCAGTATACGCACGCTAGTGGCCTGATTCATCCCTGGATGTGCGAACCTTCGCCCTTGGTATAAGTCCAATTGCCACCTTCCGGATACTGGCTTGATGATGTTACGTATTGTTGCGCTGCTGATTTGCTTCGTCTCCCCCCTGCTGCAGGCCGCCCCCGTGATTGCCCAGCGCCCCATCGACCTGGACACCGGCAGCGGCGTGCTGCACGGCTCGCTGCTGCTGCCCATGGCCGACAAGCCGGTGCCGGTGGTGCTGATGATCTCCGGCTCCGGCCCCACCGACCGCGACGGCAACAACCCCCAGGGCGGGCGCAACGACAGCCTGCGCAAGCTGGCACTGCTGCTGGCCAACCACGGCATCGCCAGCGTGCGCTACGACAAGCGCGGCGTGGCCAGCGGCCAGCCGCTGGCGCCGGACGAGCGCACCCTGAGCGTGGAAGGCTACGTGGCCGACGCCCAGGCCTGGGCCCGGCAGCTCAAGGCCGACCCGCACTACGGCCCGCTGATTCTGCTGGGCCACAGCGAAGGCGCGCTGATCGCCGCCCTGGCCGCGCCCCAGGCCGGCGCCGACGCCGTGGTTTCCGTGGCCGGCAGCGGCCGCCCCCTGGACCAGGTGATTCGCGAGCAGCTCAAGGGCCGCCTGCCCCCCGACCTGGAGCAGCGCGCCGGGCAGCTGCTGGACCGCCTCAAGGCCGGCCAGTACGACGCGGATGTACCCGCACCCTTACAAGTGGTGTTCCGCCCCAGCGTGCAGCCCTACCTGGTGTCGCTGCTGCGCCAGGACCCGGCCGCCGCCTTCGCCCGCCTGACGGTGCCGGCGCTGATCATCCAGGGCCGCAACGACATCCAGGTCGGCGTCGCCGACGCCCAGGCGCTCAAGGCTGCCCAGCCCAAGGCCAGGCTGGTGCTGATCGACGGCATGAACCACGTGCTGCGCATCGTGCCCAACGACCTCAAGGCCCAGGTGGCGTCCTACAACGACCGCAACCTGCCGCTGGCCGATGCACTGGGGCGCAACCTGGTGGCGTTTATCCAATCGGTGCATTGATCGCGCAAATAGCACGCAAGTATCGGCAAAGCCTGCCGATACGCCGATGCAGGTATCCACTTTGATACCCGCAGCGCTGCGCGAAAGAGGATCGCCGAGATGACCGATACGCAAACCCCAGAGTCACCCGAAGTGGCTGTCGAACCTGAACAGGCCCCCGCACCGGTGGAATTGCCGTGGGCGGACGTACAGCCTGAACACTTCAAGATGCTGCGTCTGGTGCCCCTGCCGGTGGACCGCGCCACCGGTGCGCGGCCGTTGCGCTTCGTGCAGTTTGGCCGCGCCGAACGCCACAACAAGGACTACAGCCTGTTGCGCATGGACATCCAGCTGCCGGGCCAGAAGGTGCGCAAGGACCAGAACCGCCTGGAAGTATGGGCCAACCACCAGGCCCGCACCGTCAGCTTCGGCCCTGAATCCGGCCTGTTCATGGAACCGCTGAACCGCGGCCTGGGGCGCTTCCTGATTGCCCAGGGGGTGATCTGGGCCCAGCGCAAATGGGCGCACTACCGGGTCGAGGGCGCTGCGCTGGCCAGCAAGGACGCCCTCAACGAAGACACCCGCCTGCGCCGCGACCACGTGCTGAAAAGCCATGGCCTGACCGTCAGCTATGCCGACGCCCAGCACCTCAAGGCCAGCTACGAAGGCGTGCAGGTGGGCGAACTGATTGCCACCTGGAACGGTGACAAGGTGCAGGTGGTGGAGATTCTCGACGCGGCCAACATGCTGCAGTTGGCCGAGCAGAACCTGCAGGAACTGGAAGTGAAGCTGCGCCAGCAGGAAGAGCGGGTCAGCAAATTCAAGCGCGAGGACTCGGGCTTGCGCTTCACCATCACCTGCCTGGTGGCTTTCGCGGTGTTCCAGGCGGGGCTGTTGATCTGGATCGCGACCCACCGATAGCCTCTTGGTCACATCGGTTCCGTAGCCGCTGCCGGCAGGCTGCGCTGGCCCCTGATTACACTGAGGATCTTCAGCGTGGATCAGGGCCAGCGCAGCCTGCGGCAGCGGCTACGCGATGGCGGCGGGGTTTTACACGCGCGAGGCGAACAGCGCCTGGTGCTCGCGGCACTGCGCCGCGCTGAGCATGAACACGCCGTGGCCGCCGCGCTGGAATTCCAGCCAGTGGAAGTCCACCTCCGGGTACAGGGCTTCGACGTGCACCTGGCTGTTGCCCACTTCCACGATCAGCAGGCCCTTCTCGGTCAGGTGGTCGGCCGCTTCGGCCAGCATGCGCCGCACCAGGTTCAGGCCATCGTCGCCGCAGGCCAGGCCCAGTTCCGGCTCGTGCTGGTATTCGTCGGGCATGTCGGCGAAGTCTTCGGCATCCACGTAGGGCGGGTTCGACACGATCAGGTCGAAGCGCTGGCCCGGCAGGCCGTCGAAGCCATCACCCTGCACGGTGTACACGCGGTCTTCCACGCCATGGCGCTCGATGTTCTGGTTCGCCACCTCAAGGGCTTCGAACGACAGGTCGCCCAGCGCCACTTCGGCGTTGGGGAACACGTCGGCGCAGGCGATGCCGATGCAACCCGAGCCGGTGCACAGGTCGAGGATGCGCGCCGGCGGGTTGGCCAGCCACGGGCTGAAGCCGTCCTCGATCAGCTCGCCGATGGGCGAACGCGGAATCAGCACGCGCTCGTCGACGATGAACGACATGCCGCAGAACCACGCCTCGTTCAGCAGGTACGGCACCGGCACGCGGTCTTCGATGCGGCGCTTGAGCAACCCCTGGATGTGCACGATCTCGTCTTCTTCCAGGGCGCAGTCCAGGTAGCTGTCGGCGATCTGGTAAGGCAGGTGCACGGCCCCCAGCACCAGCAGCCGGGCTTCGTCCCAGGCGTTGTCGGTGCCGTGGCCAAAGTACAGGTCTTCCCCGTGGAAACGGCTGACAGCCCAACGAATGTGGTCGCGCAGGGTGCGCAGGCGGGAAGTGATCACGGCAGACTCCTTTGAATACAGCCGCGCATTCTACCAGTGAAGCCCGGCCCGTGGGGCCCCTGCTGGCATTTTGCAGCAGCGCGGCACCCGACTACCGCCCCGAATCTGCACCGCAAGTGCGCGTAGCGATTCACAGAAAGGCTCCAGCAGTGGAGAATGTGGCAAAAGCCCTATCCAAAGGAGCCCCCGATGTCCGATACAAAGACGATGTTCCAATTGACTGGCCGCGGCCATCCCCCTGCCGATCTCAGCCGCGCCAGCCTTGTGATCATCGACGCCCAGCGTGAATACCTGAAGGGCCCCCTGGCCCTGGTAGGCATTGACGAAGCGGTGGCCAACATTGCCCGCCTGCTCAAGGCGGCGCGCGCTGCCCACCGCCCCATCGTGCACGTGCGCCACCTGGGCACCGTGGGCGGCCTGTTCGACCCCCAGGGCGACCGCGGCAAGTTCATCCCCGGCCTCGAGCCACTGGCTGACGAGCCGATCATCGAAAAGAACATGCCCAACGCGTTCAACAACACCGCCCTGCACCAGACCCTGCAGGAAAAAGGCCCGATCGACCTGATCGTCTGCGGTTTCATGACCCATTCCAGCATCAGCACCACCGTGCGCGCGGCCAAGGACTACGGCTACCGCAGCACCCTGGTGGAAGATGCCTGCGCCACCCGCGACCTACCCTTCAAGGGCGGCGTGGTACCGGCTGCCACCGTGAAGCAGGTCGGCATGGCCACCATGAATGACAACTTCGCCTGCGTGGCCCAGACCGACGAACTGGTCTGACCCCACCGGCAGTGCATGACCCGGCGGCCGCGCGACGTGGCCGCCCATCCGATAAAAGCGTTCATTTTTCCTAATTGCCCCCCGTGTCGGAACCCCGACGCCGCTGGCGAGTCGAAGGCCGGATATTCACTGAGGAAATCGGAATGAAGTTATCCGATGGTTTTGACGCTCGCCGCCTTCGCCCACGCGGCCAACGTAACTGGGGAACACGCCTGGGCCAGGCCTTCGCCGCGCTGCTGGCAGCCCTTGGGGTAATGCTGGCCATGGCCGGCGCCGCCAGCCTGCTGGGCCACCCCCCGGCCCTGGGCGACCTGAACGCCAGCAAGACCGGCGCCGCCCTGCTGGTGGTGTTCGGCCTGCTGATTCTGTACCTGGGCGTGGGCCTGTGGCGCCGCTGCCGTCGGCGTCGCCATCGCAACCGCGAATTGAACCTGGCGCCGCACCTGATGAAAAAACACGACTGAGTCGCGTAAACTAGGCCTTCCTGGTGGAGGCTGACATGCAAGACGATGATTTTTCCCTGTTTACAAGCGAAATGCGCGGCGTAAAGCCGATCAAGCATGACCGCGCCGACACGGGCAAACCCAAGACCGACCGCAAGAACCTGGCCACCCTGCGCCAGGCCGCGACCGTGCGCCAGGACGCCACCACCGTCGATGGCCTGAGCGACCAGTTCGTCATCGACGTGGGCCCCGAGGACGACCTGCACTGGGCCCGCGACGGCGTGCAGGAAAGCCAGATGCGCAAGCTCAAGGTCGGCCAGATACCGTTCGAGGGCAGCCTGGACCTGCACGGCATGAGCGTGGAAAAGGCCCGGGAAACCCTCTGGGCCTTCCTGGCCGAGGCGGTGAAGTTCGAAATCCGCTGCGTGCGCGTCACTCACGGCAAGGCCGTGCGCCTGGACGGCAAGCGCCCCATGATCAAGAGCCACGTCAACACCTGGCTGCGACAACATGCCCAGGTGCTGGGCTTCACGTCCTGCCAACCGCGCCACGGCGGCGCTGGCGCGGTGTACGTGATGCTCAAGCGCACCATGCTTGAAGGGCGCGACGAATAACCTCGCGCTTGCAGCGACGCGGCCAGCGCCGTACCCTTCGCGTTTGCGAAAATTCCCACAGGTTTAGATCCATGTCCCTGGAACAGCACTACACCGCGATTCTCGGCAAACTCGGCGAGGACGTATCCCGCGAGGGCCTGCTCGACACGCCGAAGCGTGCCGCCAAAGCCATGCAGTACCTTTGCCGCGGTTATGAACAAACCCTGGAAGACGTCACCAACGGTGCGCTCTTCAGCTCCGACAACAGCGAGATGGTGCTGGTCAAGGACATCGAGCTGTACTCGCTGTGCGAACACCACCTGCTGCCGTTCATCGGCAAGGCCCACGTGGCCTACATCCCGAGCGGCAAGGTGCTGGGCCTGTCCAAGGTCGCGCGCATCGTCGACATGTACGCCCGCCGCCTGCAGATCCAGGAAAACCTCAGCCGCCAGATCGCCGACGCGATCCAGCAGGTCACCGGTGCCCTGGGCGTTGCCGTGGTCATCGAGGCCAAGCACATGTGCATGATGATGCGCGGCGTGGAAAAGCAGAATTCGTCGATGATCACCTCGGTGATGCTGGGCGAGTTCCGCGAAAACGCCGCTACTCGCAGCGAATTCCTCAGCCTGATCAAGTGATCCCAAGGGTACCGACATGTTGATGAAAGCATTGCGCGTGGGGCTGGGCCAGCTGATCGTGATTGGCGACCTGCTGACCCGCGGCCCCAAGCAGAAACGCAGCGCCCAGGCCCAGGCCGACGTGGAGCAACAGGCCAAGGGCCTGAGCCTCTACCAGTTCCACGCCTGCCCGTTCTGCGTCAAGACCCGCCGCGCCCTGCACAAGCTCAACGTGCCGGTGGCCCTGCGCGACGCGAAGCACGACGAGCAGCACCGCCAGGCGCTGCTGGCCGAGGGCGGCCGTATCAAGGTGCCGTGCCTGCGCATTGAAGAGCACGGGCAGACCACCTGGATGTACGAGTCCAAGGCGATCATCGCGTACCTGCAGCAGCGGTTTGCTTAAGCGAGATACAACAAACCCGTAGCCGCTGCCGATAGGCTGCGCTGGCCCCTGATTACACCGAGGATCTTCGGCGTGGATCAGGGCCAGCGCAGCCTGCGGCAGCGGCTACGGGTTTTGTGTTTCCAGCCTCAACCGAGCATGGTCACATGCCGCGGTTGTGATTCAACCCGCTTGAGCCACGCCTGGATGCCCGGGTAGCCGGCCAGATCAAAGCCCCCCTCGTGAGCCACATGGGTGTAGGCGTACAGCGCGATATCCGCGATCGAATACTGGTCCCCCACCAGGAACGGCGTCAGCTGCAGCTGCCGCTCCATCACCCGCAATGCCTTTTTGCCGCGCACCTGGCAGTCCTGGTACTCCTGCAGGCGATCTTCGGGCATATTCAGGTAAAACTGGATAAACCGCGCCACGGCAATGTACGGCTCATGGCTGTACTGTTCGAAGAACTGCCACTGCAGCACCTGGGTGCGCAGGCGCGGCTCGGTGGGCAGGAACGCGGTGCCATCGGCGAGGAAGTTGAGAATCGCGTTGGACTCCCACAGGCAGGTGCCATCTTCCAGTTCCAGCACCGGGATCTTGCCGTTGGGGTTCTTGGCCAGGAACTCCGGGGTCTGGGTGTCGCCGCCGAGAATGTCGATGTCCACCCATTCATACGGCAGGTTCAGCAGGTGCAGCATCAGCTTGACCTTGTAGCAGTTGCCCGAGCGGTAATCGCCGTAAACCTTGTACATGAACCTCTCCTTCTACGCCGCTGCCTGAGCGGCCTGAGCCTTGCGGATAACGTGGGCCAACCGCGCCAGCCCTTCGTGCAGGCGGTGCGGGGCGACATGACTGAAATTCAACCGCAGGCAACCCGGGTGGGCCGCGGGGTCGGCGAAAAACGGCTCCCCCGGCATGAACGCCACGTCCTGGGCCATGGCGTCGGCCAACAAGGTGCGGGTATCGATCGGCTGTTTCAAGGTCAGCCAGAAGAATAAGCCCCCTTGCGGCACGTGCCAATCGGCCAGACCGGCGAAATGCTCGAGCAGCGCCGCCTGCATCGCGTCGCGACGCTCACGGTAGAAACTGCGCAACTCGCCCAGGTGCTGGCGGTACTTGTCCGTACCCAGCCACTGCATGGCCTGCCACTGGCCGATGCGGTTGGTGTGCAGGTCGGCGGCCTGCTTCAGCCGCAGCAGGTGCGGGAACAGGTCGGGGCTGGCGATCAGGTAGCCCACACGCACGCCGGGCAGCAGGGTTTTCGACACGCTGCCCATGTAGATCCAGCTGGCGGTGCGCAGGCGCCCGGCGATGGGCTGCGCGTGGCCGCCGTCGTAGGTCAGCTCGCGGTAGGGCTCGTCTTCGATCAGGGTCACCGCGAACTCGTCCAGCAGCGCCGCCACGCCCGCCCGGGCCGCTTCGCTGTAGCGCACGCCCGAAGGGTTCTGGAAGGTCGGGATCAGGTAGGCAAAGGCCGGCGCCTTGCGCTGCAGGTGGGCGCGCAAGGCGTCCAGGTCGGGGCCATCGGCCTGCAGCGGCACGCTCAGGCAATCGGCGCCGAACAGCTGGAAGGTCTGCAGGGCGGCCAGGTAGGTGGGGCCCTCGACGACAATTTCCGTGCCCTTGTCGATGTACAGCTTGGCGGCCAGGTCCAGCGCCTGCTGCGAGCCGCTGAGCACCAGCACCTGGCTGGCCTGGCAATCGATGCCCAGGGCGCGGGCGTCAGCGGCCAGCTGCTCGCGCAGCTGCGGCTCGCCTTCGCTGGTGCCGTACTGGCTCATGCTGGCGGGCAGGCCCGTCCAGTCCAGGGTGGGCAGCATGGCCTCGGCCGGCAGGCCGCCGGCGAACGACATGACTTCGGGGCGCTGGGCCGCGGCGAGGATCTCGCGGATCAGCGAACTTTTGAGGCGTGTGACACGTTCAGAGAAAGCCATGGGACCACCACTGGCAAAGTCATCGGAAGATACGTCAAACTGCTTGACCGAAATTACGACGCCGGGCATGGATACGTCAATATGCTTGACCTTAAAAATACCGCCACTCAACAAATCGCCATGGAAGCGTTTTTCTACGGCTACCAGGCCTTCACCGCCAAGGCCGACGAAATGCTGGCCCGCCGGGGCCTGAGCCGGGTGCACCAGCGGGTGGTGTTCTTCATCGCGCGCTACCCGGACATTGGCGTGAGCGAGCTGCTGGAAAAACTGGGGGTAAGCAAGCAGGCGCTGAACATGCCCCTGCGCCAGCTGATCGAGATGCAGCTGGTGACCAGCACCGCGCCCGCCAGCGACAAGCGCAAGCGCCTGCTGGGGCTGACGCCCGAGGGGCTGCGGTTTGAAGAGGCGTTGCGCAAGGAGCAGGTGAAGCTGCTGCAACGGGTGTTCGCCGAGGCGGGCCCGGCGGCGGTGGACGGCTGGTTGGCGGTGAATGCCGCGCTGGGCAAGACCACCAACCGCCCGTAGCAGCTGCCGCAGGCTGCGTCATGAACGCTGCGGATTATTGATTGGCCGGGACGCAGCCTTCGGCAGCTGCTACGGGGGCAGGTACAGTTTGACTGTATGGCCAAATGTTACGGTTGCTGTACTGCAACGGTACAAGGCGGCGGGTTTAGTCTTTCAGGCCTGCCACCACCTCGCTCAAGGATTTGCAGCATGACCGACGCCTCCCCCGTGCATTTGCGCCCGTTGGCCGACACTTCCCCTTCCGCCGTGGTCGCCGGCTTCATCGCCATGATGACCGGCTACACCAGCTCCCTGGTGCTGATGTTCCAGGCCGGCCAGGCCGCAGGGCTGACCAGCGCGCAGATTTCCTCGTGGATCTGGGCACTGTCCATCGGCATGGCGGTGTGCAGCATCGGCCTGTCGCTGCGCTACCGCACGCCCATCACCGTGGCCTGGTCGACGCCCGGCGCGGCGCTGCTGATCACAAGCCTGGGCCATGTGAACTACAGCGAGGCCATCGGTGCCTACATCACCTGCGCAGTGCTGGTGGTGATCTGCGGGCTTACCGGCAGCTTCGAGAAACTGGTCAAGCGCCTGCCCTCTTCCCTGGCCGCAGCGTTGCTGGCCGGCATTCTGTTCAAGATCGGCAGCGAAATCTTCGTCGCCGCCCAGCACCGCACGCTGCTGGTGCTGGGCATGTTCTTCACCTACCTGCTGGTCAAGCGCGTGTCGCCGCGCTACGCCGTGCTGTCGGCGCTGGTGCTGGGCACCCTGCTGTCGGGCTTCATGGGCCTTCTGGACTTCAGCCAGTTCCACCTGGAAGTGGCCACCCCGGTGTGGACCACGCCATCGTTCTCGCTGGCCGCGACCATCAGCATCGGCATCCCGCTGTTCGTGGTGGCCATGACCTCGCAGAACATGCCCGGCATCGCCGTGCTGCGCGCCGACGGCTACCAGGTGCCCGCCTCGCCACTGATCTCGGTGACCGGCTTCGCTTCGCTGCTGCTGGCGCCGTTCGGTTCCCACGGCATCAACCTGGCGGCCATCAGCGCCGCCATCTGCACCGGCCCGCACGCCCACGAAGACCCAAGCAAACGCTACACCGCCGCGGTGTGGTGCGGGATTTTCTACGGCATCGCCGGCGTGTTCGGCGCCACCCTGGCGGCGCTGTTCGCCGCCTTGCCGAAGGAACTGGTGCTGTCCATCGCCGCCTTGGCGCTGTTTGGCTCGATCATCAACGGTTTGAGCATTGCCATGAACGAGCCGAAGGAGCGCGAAGCGGCGCTGATCACCTTCATGGTGACGGCCTCGGGCTTCACGCTGTTCTCGGTGGGTTCGGCGTTCTGGGGCATCGTGGCGGGGGTGTTGACCCTGCTGATCCTCAACTGGCAAAAGCAATAACCCGTAGCAGCGGCCACAGGCCGCGTCCAGGCCGGACGCAGCCTTCGGCAGCTGCTACGGGTTACAGGCGGAAATGGCCGACCATGCCGCGCAGCTCGCTGCCCAGCTGCGCCAGCTCGATGCTCGACGCCGCATTGCCACGCATCGCCAGTGCCGACTGATCGGCACTGGCGCGGATGTTGGTGACGCTGCGGTTGATCTCCTCCGCCACCGAGCTTTGCTGCTCGGCTGCCGCGGCAATCTGCTGGTTCATCTGCTGGATCTGTGACACCGCGCTGGCAATGCTGCCCAGCGCGCTCTCGGTCTGCAGCGCGTCGCTGACCGCCAGCTTGACCAGTTCGCCACTGCCCTGGATCTGCGCCACCGACGCCGCGGCGCTGGCGCGCAAGGTGCTGACCAGCCGCTCGATCTCGGCGGTGGACTGCTGGGTGCGCTGGGCCAGGGCCCGCACTTCATCCGCCACTACCGCAAAACCGCGCCCCTGCTCCCCGGCCCTCGCCGCTTCGATGGCCGCGTTCAGCGCCAGCAGGTTGGTCTGTTCGGCCACGCTCTTGATCACTGCCACCACGGTGCCGATGCTCTGGATTTCGTTGCTCAGGTGCTCGATGCTGTGGCTCGCCGAATCCGCCGCGCCGGCCAACTGCTCAATGCGCTGCATGCTCTGACGTACCACCTGCTGGCCGTTGTCCACGCGGGTATCCGCTGACTGCGCGGCCAAGGCCGCCTGCTCGGCGTTGCGGGCCACGTCATGCACGGTAGCGGTCATCTGGTTCATGGCGGTGGCCACCTGCTCGGTTTCCTGCTGCTGGCTGCTGACCTCCAGGTTGGTCTGTTCGGTGACCGCCGACAGCGAGTGCGCCGAACTGGAAAGTTGCTCGATGCCCGCCTGCAGGCCACTGACGATGCTGCTCAGGCCGGCGCCCATCTGCTGCATGGCAGCCAGCAACTGGCCAATCTCGTCGCGGCGGTCCACCTCGATGCTGCCGCTGAGGTCGCCGCCGGCGATTTGTTGGGCACGGCTGATCACCCGGCGCAGCGGCCCCACGATCAGCCGGGTGATCAGCCACGCGGCGAGCACGCCCACCAGCAGCGCCACCAAGGATGAGCCAACGATCAGCAAGGTATTCTGTTTCAACTCGGCCTGCATGGCCTGGTCCTGGGCCGCAGCGGCCTGGTCGACACGGCTCACCACTTCATCGGCGCGCGCCTTGAGCTGTGCATAGACCTGTTTTTCCTTGGCCAGCAGGTCGGTGTATTCGCCCAGCTTGTCGCTGAAGCTGGCGATGTGGTCGCTGACTTCGTTCAACACCGTCTGGTAGCCGGCGTCCTGTACCTCGCTCTTCAAGGCGTTGGCTTGCTTGAGGGCCTCGGCCGCCTGCTCGATCCGGCCGCTGCCGGTATCGTCGTCGACGCCCTTGCGGCTCTGGTCCAGGCGCACCCGCGCGGCGTCCATGGCCTGCAGCATCAGCCGCGCCACCTGCGCCACCTCGTTGGCCTGGGTGATGAATTCGCTGCCCTTCTCGCCCTTGGAGTCCTTCAGCGCGTAGGTGCCGTCGTCGGACAACCCGGCCTGCAGTACGTCGAGGTTATTGGCCACGGTAGACACCGACCAGCTGGCCATGTCCAAGGCCAAATCCTTGGCCTGGCTGATCTCCACGAACTGGTCGAACGCCTTGCGGTACGCGGCCAGTGCGGGTTGCACGCCTTCTACAGCGCCCGCGCTGGCGGCCAGCGCCTCCACGCTCTTGCGCAGGGCATCGGCGGTCTTGGGGTCGGCGTGCAGGGCGAACTCCTGCTCCTGCAGGCGCACCCGCAGCAGGCCGCTGTTGAGCACCGACATCTGCTTCAAGCCGTCGAAACGCTGGCTGATGCTGGCCAGCGACCACACGCCGATGGCCGCCACCAGCACCGTCAGCGCCAGCACCAAGGCAAAGCCCAGGCCCAGCTTGCGGGCCATGCCCAGGTTGGCAAAACGTCCACTGCTGGCCGATGTCATTGCGCGCGCTCCCAGAGTCAATGCACGGAGAGTGGCAATGGCACGGGGGCAGGCACAAGATCCTGGCGTCGGAATAATGGCAAAAAGCTATGAAGGTGTCGTTTTCAGCAAAGCGGAGGGCGTTTTGCCCTGCCATCAAATCGCCGTGGCGCCCCCGTCCACCAACAACGAATGCCCCGTGGTGAACGCTGCGCCATCGCTGCACAGGTACAACACCGCACTGGCCACCTCCTCCACCCGCCCCACGCGCCCGACCGGGTGCATGGCGGCGGCGTACTCGGCCTTGCGCGGGTCGGCTTCGTGGGCGCGGCGGAACATGTCGGTGTCGATCACGGCCGGGCACACGGCGTTCACGCGGATGTGTTTCTTCGCGTATTCGATGGCGGCCGACTGGGTCAGGCCGATGACCGCGTGCTTGGACGCCGCGTAGATACTCATCTTCGGCGCCGCGCCCACGCCCGCCACCGAGGCGGTGTTGACGATGGCGCCGCCTTGGGCCAGCATCACCGGCAACTGATACTTCATGCACAGCCACACGCCCTTGACGTTGACGCCCATGATGGCGTCGAACTGCGCCTCGGTGCCTTCGGCCAGGCGGCTGTTCTCGATCTCGATGCCGGCGTTGTTGAAGGCGTAGTCCAGGCGGCCCCAAAGGGCCACGGCCTGCTCGGTCATGGCGCGCACCTGGGCCTCCACGGTGACGTCGCAGCGCAGGAACTGCGCCTGGCCACCCGCTTCGCGAATCAGCGCCACGGTGCCTTCGCCTCCGGCGGCGTCCAGGTCCACCACCACTACCTTCAGGCCCTCGGCGGCGAACGCCTGCGCGGTGGCGCGGCCGATGCCTGCCGCCGCACCGGTCACCAGCGCCACTTGTCCGGAAAATGCCATGCCCATGGTCGAACCTCTGTGAATTGGAAGTGATGGGCGCAGTCTAGCCAAGGCGCCAGCACGCCACGCAGCACTATTGGCGCCCTGTATTTCGCCGTATTCGGCGCGGCCGTTACCCTTGCCAGTGGCGCCCGCGCGGCCTATCAACAGTCCACCGTCCACATTTGGAAGCACCTGCCATGACCGACGCCAACCGCCAATTCCTGCTGGCCCGCCGCCCTTCCGGCGCCGCCAGCCGCGAAGACTTCACCTTCCAGACCGTGCCGCTGCCCGAACTGGGCGCCGGCCAGGTCCGCGTGAAAAACCTCTACCTGTCCCTGGACCCGGCCATGCGCGGCTGGATGAACGAGGGCAAGTCCTACATCCCACCGGTGGGCCTGGGCGAAGTGATGCGCGCCCTGGGCGTAGGCCAGGTGGTGGCCTCCAACAACCCGGCGTTCGCCGTGGGTGACCACGTCAACGGCGCGCTGGGCGTACAGGACTTCTTCCAGGGCGAGCCCAAGGGCTTCTACAAGGTAGACCCCAAGGTTGCGCCGCTGCCGCTGTACCTGTCGGCGCTGGGCATGACCGGCATGACCGCCTACTTCGCGTTGCTGGAAACCGGCGCACCCAAGGCCGGCGACACCGTGGTGATCTCCGGCGCTGCGGGGGCGGTGGGCAGCGTGGCCGGGCAGATCGCCAAGATCAAGGGCTGCCGGGTGATCGGCATCGCCGGCGGCAAGGACAAATGCCAGTCGCTGATCGATGAACTGGGCTTTGACGGCGCCATCGACTACAAGGCCGAAGACGTCGCCGCCGGGCTCAAGCGCGAATGCCCCAAGGGCGTGGACGTGTTCTTCGACAACGTAGGGGGCGACATTCTCGACGCCGTCCTCAGCCGACTGGCACCCCGTGCGCGGGTGGTGATCTGCGGCGCCATCAGCCAGTACAACAGCAAGACCGGCGTGAAAGGCCCGGCCAACTACCTGTCGTTGCTGGTGAACCGCGCGCGCATGGAAGGTTTCGTGGTGATGGACCACGCCGCCAACTTCGCCGCAGCCGGGCAGGAGATTGCCGGCTGGCTGGCCAAGGGGCAGCTCAAGAGCAAGGAGCACGTGGTGGAGGGGCTGGAGACGTTCCCCGAGACGCTACAGAAGCTGTTCAGCGGGGAGAATTTCGGCAAGCTGGTGTTGAAAGTTTGATCAATCGCCTGCGGTTATCACGTAGCCGCTGCCGCCAGGCTGCGCTGGCCCTTTGCGCCACTGGAGATCTCCGGTGAATTTGAGGGCAAGCGCAGCCTGGCGGCAGCGGCTACGGGTGATCGGCGTTGAGTAGTTGAATGGCGCCGGCCGTCAGGCGTTGATTTGTGCCACAACGTCAGCCAGCGCTTGCGCCGGGTCTTTGGCCTGGCTGATCGGGCGGCCGATCACCAGGTAGTCGGAACCTGCGTCCAGTGCCTGGCGCGGGGTGAGGATGCGACGTTGGTCGTCCTGGGCGCTGCCAGCCGGGCGAATGCCCGGGGTCACCAGTTGCAGCGACGGGTGCGCGGCCTTCAGCGCCTGGGCTTCCAGGGCCGAGCACACCAGGCCGTCCATGCCAGCCTTCTCGGCCAGCGCAGCCAGGCGCAGCACCTGCTCTTGCGGCTCGATGTCCAGGCCGATGGCGGCCAGGTCTTCACGCTCCATGCTGGTCAGCACGGTCACGCCGATCAGCAGTGGCTTGGGGCCGCTGCGCTGGTCGAGTACGTCGCGGCAGGCGGCCATCATGCGCAGGCCGCCGGAACAGTGCACGTTCACCATCCACACGCCCATTTCCGCTGCGGCCTTGACGGCCATGGCGGTGGTGTTGGGAATGTCGTGGAATTTCAGGTCCAGGAACACTTCGAAGCCCTTGTCGTTCAGGGTCTCGACGATGCCCGATGCGCTGCTGGTGAACAGCTCCTTGCCGACCTTCACGCGGCACAGCTTGGGGTCCAGCTGGTCAGCCAGTTTCAGGGCGGCGTCGCGGGTGGGGAAATCCAGGGCGACGATGATAGGAGTCTGGCAAGCGGACATGGGCGGGCTCTCAGGGGGCAAGTCGAAATCGGCGCGCATTGTAGCGGATTTTAGGGGCGCTGGCGCCCCACAAACAGGCACTACCTGCCCATAGCCTAGCCCACGCATCCCCACCTGCGACACCAATCCCACCATTGCGACCCCTTTTGCCCGGCTGGCACGGCCACTGCACGCAAACAGCACGAACGTTCCAATCCACACGAGGGAGCCGTCATGACTACGCAACTCAAGCCCACCTTGGGCACGCTGCACCTGTGGGGCATCGCCGTAGGGCTGGTGATTTCCGGCGAGTATTTTGGCTGGAGCTATGGCTGGGGCGTGGCTGGCACCCTGGGGTTCCTGGTGACCTCGCTGATGGTGGCCACGCTCTACACCTGCTTCATCTTCAGTTTCACCGAGCTGACCACGGCCATTCCCCACGCAGGCGGGCCCTTTGCCTACAGCCGCCGTGCGTTCGGCGAAAAAGGCGGGCTGATCGCCGGCCTGGCCACCCTGATCGAATTCGTCTTCGCACCGCCGGCCATCGCCCTGGCCATCGGCGCCTACCTCAACGTCCAGTGGCCGGCCCTGGACCCACGCCACGCGGCGCTGGGCGCGTACATCGTGTTCATGCTGCTGAACATCCTCGGCGTGCAACTGGCCGCCACCTTTGAACTGGTGGTGTGCATCCTCGCCGTGATCGAGCTGCTGGTGTTCATGGGCGTGGTGGCGCCGGGCTTCAGCGTCAGCAACTTCGTCGCCAACGGCTGGGCCGGGGACAGCACCTTCAGCCTGGGCGCAGTGAGTGGCATGTTCGCTGCCATTCCGTTCGCCATCTGGTTTTTCCTGGCCATCGAGGGGGCGGCCATGGCTGCCGAGGAAGCGAAAGATCCGCGGCGCACCATCCCCAAGGCCTACATCAGCGGCATCCTCACCCTGGTGCTGCTGGCCCTGGGCGTGATGGTCTTCGCCGGCGGCGTGGGCGACTGGCGCGCCCTGGCCAACATCAATGACCCCCTGCCCCAGGCCATGAAGGCCGTGGTGGGCGAAGGTTCCGGCTGGCTGCACATGCTGGTGTGGATCGGCCTGTTCGGCCTGGTGGCCAGCTTCCACGGCATCATCCTCGGCTATTCGCGCCAGTGCTTCGCCCTCGCCCGTGCCGGCTACCTGCCCAAGGGCCTGGCCAAGCTGTCGCGCTTTCAAACCCCGCACCGGGCCATCATCGCCGGCGGCGTGGTGGGCATCGCCGCCATCTACAGCGACGGCCTGATCAACCTGGGCGGCATGAGCCTGACCGCCGCCATGATCACCATGGCCGTGTTCGGCGCCATCGTCATGTACATCATGAGCATGCTCAGCCTGTTCAAGCTGCGCCGCAGCGAACCCGGCCTGGCCCGCAGCTTCCGCGCCCCCGGCTACCCCATCGTGCCGGGCATCGCCCTGGTGCTGGCGGTGGTGTGCCTGGTGGCCATGGCCTGGTTCAACACCCTGATCGGCGTGATCTTCCTGGGCTTCATGCTGGCAGGCTTCGTCTACTTCCTGCTCACCGGCGCCGCCCGTGCCAGCGCCCCGGCAGACGCCATGCTCACGGGCCTGTAGCCAGCGCCCTATAATGGAACCACTGCCGGGCGCTTGCCTCCAATGAGTACAAGCCTGTATTCGCCGCCACCCGGGCGGCGAGCCCGGCCCGCAAGGAGAAGTGGCCATGCCCTGGTACGCCTGGTTGATTTTGGTAGTAGCGATCGGCTCCATCGTTGGCGGCCTGATGATGTTGCGCGACAGCGCCAGCAAAGTGGAACTCACCGAAGAACAGCGCCGCAAGGTGGCGCAGCGCAATGCCGAGGCGGACGCCAAGGATGCGCAGAACCGCTAAACCTGCTTGGCAGCGGCCGCAAGGCCGCGTCACAGGCGCCCAAGTATACCGGTTGAATCGGGGCGCCTTGGACGCAGCCTGCGGCAGCTGCTACGGGTGGCCGCTTCTGTTAGAATGATGATTAACATCCCATCCTGACCGGGCCATTCCCATGCGCTACTCCGCCGACCACAAAGCCCAGACCCACGAACGCATCGTCAAGGAAGCCTCGGCGCGCTTTCGCCGCGACGGCATCGGCGCCACCGGCCTGCAGCCGTTGATGAAGGCGCTGGGGCTGACCCATGGCGGCTTCTACGCGCACTTCAAATCCAAGGACGAACTGGTGGAAACCGCCCTGCGCGCGGCCACCGAAGAGCTGACCGAGGTGTGCGAGAAGGCCTTCGCCACGCCCCAGCCGTTGCAGAGCTTCATCGACACTTACCTGAGCCCCGCCCATCGCGACAGCCCGGAAAAAGGCTGCCCGCTACCGACCATGGCCGCCGAACTGGGTCAGCGCGGCCAGCCCAGCGCCATCACCGACCAAGGCGTGGAAGACCGCTTGGCGCGTATCGCCGCTACCTTGAAGGCAGAAGATGCCGACGAGCAGGCCGTGGTGATGCTATCGACACTGGTGGGCGCACTGATGCTGTCGCGCAGCGTCGAGGACCCGCAGTTGTCGCTGCGCATCCTCGACAGCGCGCGCAAGGCGCTCAAGTTGCAGGCGGATGCGGCGAGCTGAAGCGCCTCACAGCTGCCGCTCTGGCAGCAGGCTCAGCAATTCGACATGGCTGGGGGCGCCAACGGCGCTGCCTACCAATACGCCAATGATGATCCGACGGTCAGGCATCACCGCACACCTCACGCCCCCCCCCATGCCTTCCCGCGCAAACGCCAACCAGCCTCCCCCAAACTCCGGGTCCAGGGAAGCGTCGCCACGGTACCTGGCCACGGCGAGGCGCAAAGGTGGCGGGGCGTAACCTGCGACAATGAAACGGGGGTTGATGCCCGGCTCAACGCCACAGCTGTCCCAGATCGCGCTCACACCTGGCAGCTCGGCGCCTACGGCACCTGCAAACGAGGGGTCGAAGCCCAGTCGGTCAACGCCGATGAGAGTGGCGGTGTAAGGGTTGGAAATAGAGGAATTCCAGTAGCCTGAAATCTTCACGCGTTCGTCACCGTCGGCAACCAGTGCCCTGAAATTGGGTGCCCATTGCTCGGGACGCAGCTCGACGGCGCCAACGTGTCCGAAGCTGAAATCGCGTTCGCCATCACAGGTGAACCTGGCCAGGACGAAACCTGGGTGCGCACTCTCGTGAAAGCTGAGCAGGCTGATGGCGCCGCCTGGCGAGGCCACGATATCCATCAGCCAGTTGGTGGGGTCCCCCAACTCCGTCAGCGTCAAGGTCAGCCGCCCGTTCTGCCCGAAGCCCCGGTCCAACGCCCCAACCGGTGTCAGGCGTACAACCACCGACCTGACATCATTGCGCCCCCCGGTGATACGCAGGCTGAAGCCCAGTAGCAGTTCATTGGCGCGAGTGAGGCTGGACACCACATCCCGGGCAATGCCCGAGCGGGGCCCTTGCGGGGCCAACGCCAAGTCGACCCGCTGCCCGGGTTGGGCAAAAAGGCTCAACGGTATGATGGCCCTGCCACCTTGACCGTAAGCGTCAGACAGCGACCCGTCACGGTGGTAACAGGCTACCGCCAGCGCCGCGGGTTCATCAGGCGCCCCGCTACGCCCCACTACCAGAATACGACCATCGGGCAACGCCTGAATGTCGGTGCAGGTGGCGTCTTGGCCGGCAACAAAATGATCATCCTGCCATTCCATTGCCAGCTCGCCGGTACGCCCCAACCGGGCGAAGGAAAAAGGCCGGGGCGAAGCCGCATCCGTCCGGGACGCGGCGACCCACAGCTCCCCTGCGTTGCCAGGCGCAGGCTTCAGTGCCCGCAGTTGATTGAACGTCTGCAGGCCACGCGCAAGTTTCAGCCAGCCAGACTGGCCAAACTCAAGGTCAAGGAAGTCTTCTGCCCGTGGGCCGGTTGCTAGGTTTTTCATGTCCAGGATCCCTCGTCCTGGCCTGAAGTGGCCAGGACTGCAGTAGATCAGCCTTCGGCTAACCCCGAACCTGTCAGATGCTGCAAGGGGTCGAGCGCGGCCCTCACACCCACCGCTTGAACAACACGCTGGCGTTCACCCCGCCAAACCCGAAGCCGTTGGACAGCGCGTGCTCCATGTTCATGGCCCGCGGCTGGCCACGCACCAGGTCCAGCCCCTCGGCCAGTTCATCCGGGTGCTCGAGGTTCAACGTGGCCGGGGCAACCTGGTCACGCAACGCCAGCACCGTGAAGATCGCCTCGATACCGCCCGCCGCGCCCAGCAAGTGACCGGTGGCCGACTTGGTCGAGGTGATCGCCGGGCCCTGGCCGGCACCGAACAGTGAACGAATGGCCGCCAGCTCGCCCTTGTCTCCCACCGGAGTGGAGGTGGCATGGGCGTTGAGGTGCTGGACCTGGCCAGGGGTGATGCCACCCTGGGCCAGCGCCTGCTCCATGGCCCGCCGGGCACCGCTGCCATCTTCCGGCCCGGCCGTGAGGTGATACGCGTCGGCGCTGGTGCCGTAGCCCACCAATTCGGCCAAGGGCGTGGCACCGCGGGCCAAGGCATGTTCCAGGGACTCGATCACCAGGATCCCTGCGCCCTCGCCCATCACGAAACCGTCACGGTCGCGGTCAAACGGCCGCGAGGCGCGGCTGGGCGTGGCGTTGAAGCCACTGGACAACGCCCGCGCCGCAGCGAAGCCGCCCAGGCTGACCCGGTCGATGGCCGCTTCGGCGCCGCCACACACGGCAATGTCGGCCTCGCCGGCGCGAATCAGCCGCGCCGCATCGCCGATGGCCTGCACGCCAGCGGCACAGGCCGTGACCGGTGCCCCCAGCGGCCCCTTGAAGCCATGCTGGATCGACACCTGCCCGGCCGCCAGGTTGACCAGAAACGCCGGAATGGTGAACGGCGACAGCTTGCGTGGCCCGCGGCTGTCGGTGGTGCGCACGGCGTCGACGATCGTGCCAAAGCCACCAATGCCCGACCCGATCACCGTGGCCGTGCGCTGCCGCGACGCCTCGTCCGTGGGCGCCCAGCCGGCCTGGGCCAAGGCCTCGCGGGCTGCTGCGAGGGCGAAGAGAATGAAACGGTCCATCTTCTTCTGCTCCTTGGGCGCTGCGGCAAGGTCTGGATCGAAGCCAGCGTGTGGGTCTTCTTCGACGGTTGGCACTACCCCGCCTACCCGCGCGGGCAGGTCCGCGACTACGGCTTCGGGCAACTCACGCAAGCCCGATTGGCCGGCCAGCAGGCGGCCCCACACGGTTTCCACACCGGTACCCAGCGGCGAAACCAGGCCCATGCCGGTAATCACGATTCTGCGGTTGTTCATACTGTCTCCCTTCCTCAACCCGTAGCAGCGGCCGCCAGGCCGCGTCACAGGCGCTGCATTTCACTTGGTACACCGATGGACGCAGCCTGGCGGCAGCTGCTACGGGACCGAATCTATTAGATTACAATCGAAATACTACGCCGATAGTATTACAACCTTAATTTAAAATAGCCAGGCCCGATAACTGCCTTCCAACAAAGCGGTACAGTGATGGCAATTTGACGCCAAGGACCCAACAATGGAGAATGTACCAAACAGTCACAAAATCGAAACATTTCCACTGCCGCAGTCCTGCCCCCCGGCCTACGGCCTCGCGCGTCAAACAATGAATGGATTCAATGCTTACTTCGATACTGGTCCCAAGCGACCTGTCCGCTGGCGAACAGCAGGACCTAACGCACTTTCTCCAGCAACGCGACAGTTTTACGGCCCTCAACCCACGGGGCGATGAGACCCAGGTGTGGGCCCGCGACAATGGCGCCCTGGTGTTCAAGGTATTCGCCATGCGCAGGCTGAAACAGCGCTGGCGGGCGCGCTGGAAACACGAGTGCCCAGTGCACGGCAAACGGCACGGCTGGGCGGAGCGCGCCAATGCCGAACGCTTCCAGGCCCTGGGCCTGCCTGGCCTGGAAGTGCGCGCCTACCTGGAAAAACGCAGCCCGCTGCTGTGCAACCAACAGATCGTCGCATACCCCTACCTGCGCCAATTCCGCACCTTGCACCAACGCCTTGATACCAGCCCGTTCGAAGCGCTGGACGCCGTGGAGCCGGTTATCCTGCGCCTGGCCCAGGCCGGCGTATTCCACCTGGACCTCAACACCCGCAACATCATGCTCGACGACCAGGGTGACGTGCGCATCATCGACTTTGAATACATGGCCTGGGAGCGGACCCGCACTGCCGAGCTATACGGCTATTACCTGGGCTACCTATTGCAGAAATGGGCCAGGGAATTTGTCGACGAAGCGTCATTCGACCAATGGGCCCATGGCGTACTCCAACGCCAGGTAGCGCAATTCGACACGGCAACGCACGACCTGCTCACCCACTACCAGCTTGGCAAACACGTGGAACTGTCGCGCACCCAACGCTACCGGATGTTTGCATGAGCCTCTTTACTCAACTGGTCGCACGGCTGCGCCTGGCGCGCTGGCGCAAGAAGCTCAAGGCAGACAAGGGCTTCAGCCTGCGCCTGCGCAACCCCAGGCAATTCCTCCAGGGCCTGGCCCGCGAGGAGGTGGAATATGTAGTGCTGCGCTGGTATGACGAGGTGCCCCTGGTACTGGACAGGCAACTGGCAGACGACATCGACATCCTCGTGGCACATGGCTCGCTGCCGCGCATTGCTGCCGCCATGCCGCTGTTCAACTTCGGGCGCAAGACCAGCAAGGTCAAGTTCGATATCTATAGCGACTCCGGCCGCAGTGGCTTGTCCTACCGGCACATGCCTTACTACCCGCCGGTGCGCGCCCGGCACCTGCTGGACACCCGTGTGGCCGATCCGCGGGGCTGGTACCGCATCGCACCGGCCGACTACCTGCCGGCATTGGTGTACCACCTGGCCTACCACAAGCGCCAGGCCAGCGGCCTGCGCATGCGCCCCGGGGACACGGATGCCAGCCGCCTGCCCGCCAAGAAAGACTATCGGCAACGCCTGCTGGCCGAGGCCGCGCGCGAGCAAGTGCCACTGCCCGCCCTCGACAGCCTGGTGGAGGCCCATCAATGGTTGCACGAACAAGGGTGGTCGATGCCCTTCGACCTGATCCACCGTTGGCCTGACCAGGACGCGTGGCTGGCTGCCCTTTACACGCTTGAAAACGCACGCCTGCAAGCCGCTACCTCCAACGCACCCCACGACCTGGTGGTGTTGGTGACCCGCCAGGAAACCGCCGACCACCAACAGGAACAGGAAATCGTCGAGACGCTCAGCCGTCACGGCACGGTGCTGGCGCGCCAGCCACTGAACCCTGCTCAACAGCAACGCCTGCTGTGGTGGGCCCGGGGTGGCAACTGGCTGGCAGCCAAGCAGTACACCCTGAGCGCGCCCGGCACCGCCATCACCTGCCTGCTGCCCCAAGGGGCTAGCGCGGCCATCAAGCTCGAGTTGCGAAAAAACCTGTCACGCCGTTACGGCAAGCAGAACTGGCTGCACGGCACCGATGACCGCGCCGAAGCGCAGTACTACCAGCAATTGCTGGCCAGCGAGCACTACCGCGTACCGCCCTCCACCGCAGGACTGTGACATGAAATTACTAATCGTCAGCCGCCAAGGCCGCGCCCGTTCGTTCGACACGCTGTTCGCCGGGCTTCAGGAGCGCTTCGCCCAGGTCACCGTGCACAAGCTGACCAAGGCCCAGGTTCACGACATCCGGCCCTACCTGCGGCAGACCGACTTCAGCGCCTGGGACCGCGTGCTGTTCGACGTCCCCCTGCGACGCCTGGGCAATGCCGCCAAGGGCCTGGCAGGCATCCAGGGCCTGGTGTTCTACGAAGAAGATGCCTGCCAGGAGCTGGTGGCCGAAAGCAAATTCCGCAATCAGTTCGCCAACGGTTTCAAGCAACTGGGCAACGCCCGCATCATTGTCACCAGCTACCACATGCGCGATTACTTCAACGCCCGTGGCATCGACACCTGGTGCATTCCCAAGGCCTACGACGACGCCGCCTTGCACGACCTGGGCATACCCCGCGACATCGGCCTGGGCTTCATAGGCCGTACCAAGAGCCAGGTCTACAACGAGCGCCGCCACCTGCTCGAGCGCATGAGTGCCCAGCACGGCCTGCAGGCCTTGCGCACGCAGACCCCGGACGAATACCTGCACCTGCTCAACCGCATCGCCGTCTTCCTCAGCGCTGACATCGGCTTTAACGAATACATGGCCAAGAACTTCGAGGCCATGAGCTGCGGCTGCCTGCTGATGGCCAAGCGCCAAGCGTCGGAAGACGCAGCCCTGGGCCTGGTGGACATGCACAACGTGGTGCACTACGACAGCTTTGAAGAAGCCGCCGCCAAGCTCCAGGAGCTGCAAGCCCAGCCCGAGCGCCTGCAACGCATTGCCGCCAATGGCCTGGCCCTGGTGCGCGAGCGTCATCGGCTGTCACAGCGGGTCGGCGACTTTGCCCACGTGCTGCAGCTGCCCGCCCAGCCCTTGCCCACCCGCACCCCCAATTGGTACCAGCGCATCGCTCGATGGCTGCCCCGCCTGACCGCCTGAAGCCACGCCACGCCACGCCACGCGCCACTTTAAACACAGGACACCTTCGTAATGGACGCCAAAACCACCCTCCTCGCCCGAATCGACAGCCGCGAGGCCCTCATCGGCATCGTTGGCCTGGGCTACGTGGGGCTACCGCTGATGCTGCGCTACACCGCCGCCGGCTTTCGTGTGCTGGGCCTGGACATCGATGCCCATAAAGTCGACATGCTCAACGACGGCCTGAGCTACATCGAGCATATTCCCGGCGCCAGCATCGCCCAGGCGCGCGAAGCAGGTTTTCACGCTACCCGTGATTTCAGTCGCGTCGCCGAATGCGACGCCCTGATCCTTTGCGTGCCCACGCCGCTCAACGAATACCGCGAACCCGACATCAGCTACGTCACCAACACCGCCGACGCCATCGCACCCTTCCTTCGGCCTGGCCAGGTCGTGTCCCTGGAAAGCACCACCTACCCCGGCACCACCGACGAAGAAATCATCCCGCGCATCATCCATCAGGGCCTGACCGTGGGCACCGACGTGTTCGTGCTTTACTCCCCAGAGCGCGAAGACCCAGGCAACCAGCACTTCGACACGCAGACCATCCCCAAGGTAGTGGGCGGTGCCACCAAGGCCTGCCTGGAAGTGGGCGTGGCCCTGTACCAGGTGGCCATCGACCGCGTAGTCCCCGTCAGCTCCACCAAGGCCGCCGAACTGACCAAGCTGCTGGAAAACATCCACCGCGCCGTCAACATCGGCCTGGTGAACGAAATGAAAATCGTCGCTGACAAAATGGGCATCGACATCTTCGAAGTCGTCGACGCCGCCTCCACCAAACCCTTCGGCTTCACCCCCTACTACCCGGGCCCCGGCCTGGGCGGCCACTGCATTCCCATCGACCCCTTCTACCTCACCTGGAAAGCCAGGGCCTACGGGCTGCACACCCGCTTCATCGAACTGTCGGGCGAGATCAACCAAGGCATGCCCGAATACGTGGTCAGCAAGCTGGTGGACGGCCTCAACGACCACGGCAAGGCGCTGAAAAACAGCAAGGTGCTGGTGCTGGGCATCGCCTACAAGAAGAACATCGATGACATGCGTGAGTCACCGGCGCTGGAGATCATCAAGCTGATTCGCGAGCGCGGGGCATTGGCGGGCTACAGCGATCCGCATATCCCGGCGTTCCATGGCCACGGCGTCTACGACTTCCAGATGGACAGCGTGGCGCTGACTGCCGAAGGGCTGGCGGGGTACGACGCCGTGGTGCTGGCTACGGACCATGATCGGTTTGACTACGGGATGATTGGCGAGAATGCGCGGTTGCTGGTGGATAGCCGTGGGCGGTACCGGGAAGAGATGAGTAATTTGGTCAAGGCTTGATACAGATTTCCACGTCCATATCCGCTGCGCAGACGTAACATCATGCACACGAACAATGGACTGCCTCATCAAGAAGGACATCAATCATGAAGCTAGTGGCACTGGTATTGGCCACCGCGGCGCTGCTATCGGGCTGTGGGACCATCAACACGGTATTCAGGGATGACGCGGTAACGAAGCAAAATCTCACCAAGGTCAAAACTTACTGCGGGGCAGTGCCTCGGGTATACAGTGGCGTCATGTACAACTTTTGCTCGTTGAACGCGCCACAACCCGAAACGAATGACTTCAAGCCCTCCGCTGGCAATACCCTGGGATTGCTGGTGGACATGGGGATCTCGGGCGTTCTTGACACCCTTGCACTGCCTTACACGATTGTCCGGCAGAGCACTGAAGGCAGCATCGAAGTCCGCTGACCAACGCCATGGGGTAAAGGCCGGAGCACACCGGCCTTTACCGTCGAGGTTACTCTACTGCCAACCGCTCGCGGTTCTTGTCCAGCAAGGACTTGCCGATACCTTTCACCTCAAGCAACTCGTCCACGGAAGTAAACACTCCGTTGGCCTCACGGTGGGCCACGATCGCCTCGGCCTTGGCCATGCCTATGCCGGTAAGCTCGCGCTGGAGGGTGTCGGCGTCAGCCTTGTTGAGGTTCACCTGGGTGGCCTGCATCGTCGCCGGGGCCATGGGTTGCCCAGCGGCAGCAGGTGCGGCGTGCGCGGCAATGGAAGCGGTGAACAGGATAGCGGCCAGCAGGGCCGAGAGAGAGAGGTTACGCATGGGTGAAGCTCCTTGACGTCAGTGGGTTCTGAGGCGGCTTTCCTAAGCCGCCTTCATAACCTAGCTGCTCCGGGGAGCTTGTCCAAAAAGGACTGGTTAGGGGATGTTTCCAGAGGCCTTACATCCCGCTCATCATCCTCGTTCAAAGCTCCTGGCGCTGGTGCAGATGCACCCAGTCGACTATCTCGCCATCCGGTGCATACCCGCTGACAGTGTCGCGCAATAGCTGGCGCACCAGGTCGTAGTCGTTGCTCTCAACGGCCTGCATTAATGCAAAGAGTTTTTCTTTCAACTGATCCCAATGAAGGTGCTCTTCATGGGCACTCATGATCATGGGGTGGCGGGTCATCGCCACGTTGTCACCGATCAGAAGCTCTTCGTAGAGTTTTTCCCCCGGGCGCAGGCCAGTGAACTCGATGGCTATGTCGCCTTGAGGGTTTTTTTCCGAGCGAATGCTGAGACCGGAGAGGTGAACCATCTTTTCGGCCAATTCCGCAATGCGCACCGGCTCGCCCATATCCAGGACGAAGACATCACCGCCCTGCCCCATCGAGCCGGCCTGAATCACCAGTTGTGCGGCTTCCGGAATTGTCATGAAGTAACGCGTAATCTTGGGATGGGTAACCGTCAGCGGGCCGCCGGACTTGATCTGCTTATGGAACAGCGGAATCACCGAGCCCGAGGAGCCCAGCACGTTGCCGAACCGCACCATGGTGAAGCGGGTCTTGTTGACCCGCGCCACGTTCCCCGGGTCGCCATAGAGCACCGGCGCCACTTCCCGGCTAATTGCCTGAAGCGTCATTTCCGCCAGGCGCTTGGTGCTACCCATGACATTGGTGGGCCTGACCGCCTTGTCGGTGGACACCAGCACAAAGTTCGCCACCCCGGCCTGCAGCGCTGCCTGAGCAGCATTGAGGCTGCCCATGACGTTGTTGAGCACGCCCTCTGCAATATTGTGTTCAACCATTGGCACGTGCTTGTAGGCCGCGGCGTGGTAAACCGTATTGATGTTCCAGGTCCTCATCACCTCCAGTAACTTGTGCGGGTGCCGCACAGAGCCCAGGATCGGCAGCAGCCGCACAGTCAAGGCTTCACGCGCCAGCCGCGGCTCCAGCTCGCTCATGATGGTGTAGAGGTTGAACTCGCTGTGCTCGAACAGCACCAGAAGCGTGGGGCGCAGCGAAAGAATCTGCCGGCAAAGCTCCGACCCGATGGAGCCACCAGCGCCAGTCACCATGACTGCTTTGCCGGTCACGCAGTGCTCCAGCAAATCATCCTGGGCGGGCACGGGGTCGCGCCCCAGCAGGTCAGCGATGTCGACCTCCTGGATATCGTCCACCTTCACGCGGCCTGCGGCCAGGTCGGTAAAGTTGGGGACGCTGCGCACGTGCAAGGGAAAACCTTCCAGGAAACCGAGGATTTCCCGACGCCTGGCGCGACTGGTGGAAGGCAGTGCCAGCAGCAGTTCCTGAGCCCCGGTGACATCGATCATTTGCTGGATATGCTTGGGATTGAACACCTGAAGCCCGGAAATGATCCTGTCAGCGATACTGCTGTCATCGTCGATAAAGGCTACCGGACGCATGGTGCGCCCCATGCGCAGCGCCGCTACCAGCTGGTTTCCGGCCACCCCTGCACCATAGACGGCGACCTTGGTGAGCCCTTCGTCACGGCTGCGAAACGGTACGTAGTTGGAGGTGAACCAGTCCCCCATGAAATATTGCCGCATGGCCAGGCGCAGGCCGCCGATGATCACCATGCTCAACCACCAATAGTTGAAAATGATCGAGCGCGGCACGATCGCTTGATGGTTGCTGTACCAATAGACGACAACGGCCAGGATCAGCGAGGACAAACTGACGGCCTTGACGATGGCAACCAGCGCATCGTTGCCGAAATAACGCATGACCGCCCGGTACATGCCGAAACGAATGAACAGCGGGATAGCCACGACCGGTGCGCACAGGAACAGCCAACCGTGCACCCTGATCGGGTTGTACATGTCATCGATGCCAAGACGCACCATGAACGCAAGCCACAGCGCCATCCAGACAAGCACCACGTCCGTCGCCACTTGAATGATGCGCTTCTGGCGGCGCGGGAGACTCAGTAGAAATGCTCTAAATCGATCCATAACTTCTCAACCTTCATGGTCTGGCATTCATTAGTCCGACTCCATTGTAGCGGGAATGTCGCACGGGGCGCTCACACCGCTGTATTCAGGGCCTCACGCGCACCGGCGCGGTATTTCCAGGCCAATAGCAGCAAAGGCACATAGGCCACCACCAGCCCGGTCAGGCCATCCAACCCAAGTACCGCCACTGCCAATGCGACCGGCAGCAACCAGCCGACGTTCAGGGCTGCCACGGCCAGCGTCACCGGGCGGTGGGCACCCCAGCGGCGAGAGGCGTACTGGTAGGCATGGCTGCGGTGCGCCTCGTAGACTTTTTCACCGCGCAACAGCCGGCGAATCAGGGTGAAGGTCGCATCGACAATGAAAACACCCATCAGGATGAGCCATACCCACAGGTAACGCCCGTCCACGGCTGCACCCTGCAGCGACATCACGGCCAGCACGATACCCAGGAAGCCACTGCCGGCATCGCCCATGAAGATTCTGGCCGGTGGAAAATTCCAGAGCAAGAAGCCTGCCACGGCCGCGGCCAACAGCAGCGGCGGCCACAGCAACTGCACCTGGCCCGCCAGGGCGTACACCAGGCAGATGCCCAGGCAAACGGTGATGGCTTGCACGCTGGCAATGCCATCGATGCCGTCCATGAAGTTGTACAGGTTGAGCATCCATACCAGGTACAGCGCACCTGCAGCGCTCAACCACCAAGCCGGGGCGAGCTCAAACCCGGGCAGGGGCACTGCGGGCATGCCACCGACACAAGCCAAAGCCAACGCTGCAGCGGCGAAATGCCCCAACAACCGCCAACGCGCGGCAATGTGCCCGTGGTCGTCCATGAACCCCAGCACAGCCACCAGCACCCCGGCGCCGGCGATCGCCAGGTAGCCGCGGCCACTATCTGGCCCAAGCATCCACAAGGCGCTCAGCACTAGCAGGAAGCTCAGCACGATCGCCACCCCGCCACCCCGCGGCGTAGGCACCGTGTGTGAACTGCGACCGTTAGGTACGTCCATCAGGCTTCGTTTCAGTGCATAGCGGCGCAGGACGCCCGTCAAGCCGCAAGCAACCACCAGTGCAACCAACAGCAAAATCCAATGACTCATGCTTGCCCCGACTCCTTATAGGCTGCCGCCGTTCGCCTCATTGCCACTTCGACAGCCACGGGTGGTTCCCACCCCAGCAACTCACGGTTCTTGCTTATATCCACCTGCAAACTCCCGAGCAGCCGCTGGACGAGCGCCGCCTTGCCACACAACCGTCCCGCGAAGGCCAACCAGGCGGCGGGAACGGGTAGCAGCCGGGTCCGGCTGCCTAGCGCTTGCCCTAACTGTTGCAGCAATTGGGTGGTGGACAAGTCCTGACCATCGCTGGCGAGGAAAATCTGCCCACGGGCGGCCGGGTGGTCAATGCAGGCGCTGATCAGGTCAACGAGGTTGTCCACGTACACCAGGCTGCGGCGATTGCCCACGGCGCCAAACGGCAAAGGCAGGCCACGATCGAGCCAGCCCATCATGCTACGGAAGTTGGCCTTCACGCCGGGGCCGTAGACCAGCACCGGGCGAATGATGACGATCTCCATACCTGTCCGCGAGCCCAGGCCGAGCAATGCCTGCTCGGCCTCACGTTTTGATTGACCGTAGGGGTCGACCGAGACGGGCTCATCATCGGCCA
Source organism: Pseudomonas sp. GYB4201 (assembly GCF_056312595.1). Classification (NCBI taxonomy): domain Bacteria; kingdom Pseudomonadati; phylum Pseudomonadota; class Gammaproteobacteria; order Pseudomonadales; family Pseudomonadaceae; genus Pseudomonas; species Pseudomonas sp. GYB4201. Next base: position 146,182 of record NZ_JBWGIG010000011.1, read on the forward strand.
TGAACGGCCGCCCCTCGGCACTCTGCTCGCCATTGACCTTGATGGAGCTGAGAAACACGAAGCGGCGCACACCCTGCGCAGCGGCTTGGGTCGCAAGGGCGAGGGTGCCTTGCACGTTGACCTGGCGGAAGGCGTCAAGCGGATCACTGGAACGCTCGTTCATGACATGCACACGAGCTGCCGCATGCACTACCACATCAACGCCCTGGAGTGCAGCCGACCAGTCGGTGCCTGCGCCAATCTCACCTACCACGAAGGGCGCGACCCCGGCGGGCAACGCAATACCAGCCCTGCGCACTGCCGCGTGAATTCGCTCACCCCTGTTGCTGGCCAGGTGGCGTAACAACGCCCCCCCGACGAACCCCGAACCACCGGTAACCAGAATGGATCTGCATGACATGAACACGTACCCGATGGAAGTCGACCGCCAACAGGCTAAGCCTTGGCGAGCAGCTCATCATAAAGACCGGCGTAGGCGCCCGCCATGTCATTGGCCGAAAACACTTTTTCATACCGAGCGCGCGCATTGCGCCCCCACTCGCCGGCCAGCTCCGGCGCGCCCCACAGCTGGGCCATCGCAGCGGCGAGCGCCTGCGCATCGCGCGGCGGCACCAGGCGCCCGGTAACCCCGTCAAGGTTGATGAATGAGGTACCCGTGCCGATGTCACAGGAAATCATCGGTTTGCCATACATGGCTGCTTCCAGCAACGAAATGCCGAATGATTCCGAGCGCAGGTGGGAAGGAAAGACGAACCCGGTGCACAGCTGCAACAGCGCAGCCTTGTCCGCATCAGGCAGGCCACCGAGGAAATGCACGTGGCTCAGCCCGAGCGCGCTCGCCTTGCCCTTCAACTCCAATTCCAGATGACCACCGCCGACGATGGCCACGGGCAAACCGGTGAGCTTGGCGGCCTCCAGCAGATAGTCGATGCCCTTGTAGTAACGCAGCGCCCCCACGAACAGGAAGAAGCGCTCGCCCAACTGCTGCCGCCAATGCGCCAAGCGCGCGGCATCCGGTACCGGGTAGGTTGCCTGGTCAAGGCCATACGGGATGATGCGAACCTTGCCACCCAACCGGCGAAGCACAGGGCTGCTCTGCGCGTAATTGGGGGACGACGCCACTACCGCATCGGCGCTTGCCAGGAAACGGTTCATCAGCGGCTCGTACAGCTTGAGCAGGTACTTCTGCTTGACGATATCGGAGTGATAGCTGACCACGGTGGGCTTGCGCACCCGGCTGGCAAAATGCACCAGGTCCATGAAGGGCCAGGGGAAATGGTAGTGAACCAGGTCGGCGCCTGCGGCCAGCTCAGCGAAGTCCTTGAAAGCCGACATCGAAAAACCGGTAGACGCAACATGCAAGTCCAACTTCGAGCGGTGAGTTACATGATGAGCGAGCGCCTCGTTGCGCGCTGCGCCGCGCTCACTGAGGTATAACACCTCGGCATCGAACCCAAGGGAACTGCAACCCTCGGCGATCTGGAAAATGACCTGCTCGATTCCCCCCATGCTGTCGGGGTAATAGGTCTTGAAAAAATGCAGGATCTTGCTCATTGCCCCAAGCCCACCTTCTTGTAAACCTCGAACGTCTGCTCGGCGCACCGCTCCCAGGAAAACCCAGCTGCATGGGCGATACCCATGGCGCGAGCCTGGTCGCGCCAGGCTTCATCTTCAAGCCCGCGCTGCAAATGGGCCGTTAGCTGATCGATATCCAGGGGGTCGCACATCAGTGCCGCATCGCCTGCCACCTCGGGCAGCGACGAGCTGTTGGAACAAACCACTGGCACCCCCGAACTCATGGCTTCCAGGACCGGCAAGCCAAAACCCTCGTACAACGACGGAAACGCGAACAACCGAGCCCCTGCAAACAACAACGGCAGATCCTCGCTGGGCACAAAGCCCAGGTAGCGCGCCCAGCCTTCGCGCTTGGCGGTTTCCAACCGCTGGTGGATAGCCTCGTTCGCCCAACCATGGTAACCCGTCAGGATAAGCGGCCAGCGCGTGCGGGTCGCCACAGGCAGGCGGCTATAGGCATCCAACAACGTCTGGATATTCTTGCGTGGTTCTATCGTCCCTACGAACAGGCTGTAGCCACCAGGCTCAAGGCCGTGGCGGGCAAGCGGCGCGAGCAACGCCTCGGCGTCACGGGGGAAAAACTCGGGGGAGCTGGCCAATGGCACCGCATGGATACGCTCCAGCGGCCAATTGAAGAAATTGGCCAGCTCGTTGCGGGTGTAATGGGAGTCAGTAATTAGCGCGTCGGCGCGGGCCACCGTCACACTCAACTCTTTTTGCAGGTACCGCGCCATCTGCGGCGCATGGCAATGCGCCCAGGTAAAAGGCGACAAATCGTGGAACGTAGCCACGCTGCGGCCCTTGAAAGGCGGCAGGTAGTAATTGGGGCTGTGATACAGGAAATCACCGTGCCCTTTGAGCGCTTGCTTGCGCAAAAAAGGCATCAGCAATCGATAGGCTTCGATTGCCAGGAAATTTTTCTGCACCGCCCGCTTGAGGCCATACCCGGTGCCGGATGATTCGGCAGCCGTCGGCAAGGCCGGGAGAAATCGGCGACCGGCAAAGTACTGCAGTTCCGTGATTTCCGGATTTTGCTGCAGCCTGAGCGCAAGTTCGTAGGTATAGCGGCCAATGCCGGTCAGCGGAAAGCGAACCGGCTCTACAGAGAGTATGACCTTCATCTATTCAGCCAGCATCCAACCCAGGGTGTCTTCCAAGGGAGGGGTATGCCAACCTGGCACCAAGCCCTTCAATTTGCGGTTGTCACCACACAGGGTCTTCACTTCATTGGCACGCACGAATGCCGGGTTCACTTCAACCTGCAAGCGGTGCCCGGTGATGGTGCTGCACATGTCGATGACTTCGCGTAGCGAGTAAGCCTTTCCGGAACTGACGTTGACGGTCTGGCCCAACGGCCGAGCCTCGATCAGCCCACGGTAAGCCTTGACCAGCGCCCGCACATCGCTGAAATCACGCCATACGTCCAGGTTGCCCAACTCGATCTTCTCCGCTTTGCGGCGGAAGTGGGAAACGATCTTGGGCAACAGGAAATTGTCGGCCTGCCCTACCCCGGTGTAGTTGAACGGCCGGGTGACCACAATAGGCAAGCGGCCATGCCACAGGTTGACCATATACTCCATGGCCAGCTTGCTCACTGCATAGTCGTTGGCTGGCGCTGGCGCCGTCGCTTCATCCAGCAAGCCCTCGGAGGCATTGCCATAGACGTTGGCGCTGCTGGCAACCAGGACGCAATCCAACGTCTTGCCGCAGGAAGCGATGGCCTCCAGCAGGTTGCGGGTGCCGATCAAGTTCACCTGGTAGAACGCTTCCGCCGCGCCATGCGCGACGAAGGCCAAGGCCGCGAGGTGCACGACGATGTCTGGTTGAATCACTGCCAGCAACTTGCCAAGGCCCGACGCATCCGCCAGGTCCATCTGATAGTAATTGGCTTCCGGCGATGGATGAGTCCCCATCCCCAGCACTTCATAGCCCTGGGCTTGAAGCTCGGCCGCCATATAGCGACCGGTGAAACCATGAATCCCTGTTATCAGTACACGTTTGCCGGCAGTGGTCATCAGAAGGAAAATCCTTTTTCGTTACGGCGCAGGTCGGCCAGGACCATCATTCGACACAGTTCTTCGAGAGAAGTTTTCGGCTCCCAGCCCAAAACTTCTTTAGCTTTCGCGGGGTTACCGATCAGCAGGTCAACCTCGGTCGGGCGGTAGAACTTCGGGTTCACCGCGACAACCACATTGCCAGTAGCCTTGTCGATGGCGTGCTCACCCTCGGCTTCACCGTGCCATTCGATCTCAATATTGGCAGCCTTGAACGCCATGGTGACGAAGTCACGCACGGTTTCAGTACGGTTGGTGGCCAGGACGAAAGTGTCCGGCTCATCGGCCTGCAGCATACGCCACATGCCTTCCACGTACTCCTTGGCAAAACCCCAATCGCGCTTGGCGTCCATGTTGCCCAGTTCCATCTTGTCCAGCAGGCCCAGCTTGATCTTCGCGACAGAGTCGGTGATCTTGCGGGTCACGAATTCGCGGCCACGCAGGGGCGACTCGTGGTTGAACAGGATGCCGCTGGTGGCGAAGATGCCGTAGGACTCGCGGTAGTTGATGGTCATCCAGTGGGCGTAGAGCTTGGCAACGCCGTACGGGCTCCGCGGGTAGAAAGGCGTGCTTTCGATTTGCGGGATAGCCTGGACCTTGCCGAACATCTCCGAGGTCGACGCTTGGTAGAAACGCGCTTTCGGGTTGACGATGCGGATGGCTTCCAGCAGGTTCACGGCACCCAGGCCAGTGATTTCGGCGGTGGTCAGCGGCTGCTCGAACGAAACACCCACGAAACTCTGGGCCGCAAGGTTGTACACCTCGGTTGCCTCGGTGGTTTGCAGCAGGCGGATGCTGGCCGACAGGTCGGTCAGGTCGTATTCCACCAGGTGAAGGTTGGGGTTGTTTTGGATCCCCAGCTCTTCGATACGCCAGAAATTGACTGAGCTGGTACGGCGGTAGGTGCCATAGACGGTATAGCCCTTTTCCAGCAGCAGCTCTGCCAGGTAGGCGCCGTCTTGACCCGTGATACCAGTAACGATTGCTTTCATGTGAATTGACCTACTCCATTATGTTCCACAAGGGGCTTCGACAAACGAGCGCTACGCAAAGCTCCGCACTGAATCTGAACGCATGCACGACGGATCGGCAGTATACATCCAAGGGTCAGCCAGCTCGACTAACCGTGACGCTATTGGCTCGACGGCATGCTCCCCCAGCAGGCCCAAGCCAACCCGAGGACCATACCCTGGCTCAAGCCCCTGACTCGCCGGGACAGTTGTCGTGATTTCGCCGAGGGCAGCCATTCAGAGGCCAACCCTGCCCGAACAAGGCGCTGATAATCGCAGGCACCATCGGTGACTGTCCACTCTGCCAGGCTACTTGCGAGCGAAGGAATGTGCAAAAATGCGACAAGAAGGGTAACGTTTCCCCGCCTACCAACTGAAATTCGGCATTGGTAACCAAAAACATAATCAATGAAACTGATCATACAAATACCTTGTTACAATGAAGCTAAGACCCTCTCCATTGCGCTGGCAGCCCTGCCGCGTACGATCCCGGGATTTAGTTCGGTTGAATGGCTGATTATTGATGATGGGAGTCAAGATGACACAGTAGAGGTTGCCAGTAAAAACGGTGTAGATCATATCGTTCGACACCCTAGCAACAAGGGACTGGCTAGAGCGTTCATGACTGGACTAGATGCGTGCCTGCGCCTGGGCGCCGACGTTATTGTGAACACCGACGCCGACAACCAATATAACGCCGACGATATACCAGCACTGGTTGAACCCATCCTGCAACATAGAGCAGAGCTAGTCGTAGGTGCCCGCCCCATACACACGATTGATCACTTCTCCCCGGTAAAAAAATTACTGCAAAAACTAGGAAGTTGGGTAGTACGGGTAGCCAGCAAGACCGCCATCCCGGATGCACCAAGCGGATTCCGCGCGATCAGCCGCTCCGCAGCGCAACGCCTTATGGTATTCAATGACTACACGTATACCCTCGAAACCATTATCCAGGCTGGCCAGAAGAACATGGCAATAACGTCTGTGCCTGTTCGTGTCAATGAAGACCTTCGCCCCTCACGGCTCGTCAAAAGCATACCCTCTTACATCCAGCGCAGCATCGTCACCATCATTCGAATCTTCATCATCTATCGCCCCTTCACCTTTTTTGGCTCAATCGGTGCCGTGCTATTCGGAATCGGCACACTGATTGGTTTGCGCTTCATATGGTTCTATATGACTGGCGCTGGCGAAGGCCATGTCCAATCCTTGATCCTGGCGTCTGTATTTTTAGGCATCGGCTTTCAAACACTGCTCGTCGCATTCGTAGCGGACTTGCTCGCAGCCAACAGAAAACTACTTGAAGATATACGCTTCAAAGTGGCCAGCACGCGCGAATCCGGTGCTAAATCAGGCCACACCGACGACACGCTTGAAGCGGACCCTTCAACAATCAACGTGAACAAACCATCATGAAAATAAAGATCTCCGGGGGCACGGAAGAAGACGGTGTTGTTACTGGCAATGCTTATGACAAATACGGTTCAACAAACCCTATCGTCCAATGGATGATGAAAGGTTTTGAAACTGCTCTGTCCAACTTTGTCACACAAGCCGCGCCCCAATCAATACATGAGATTGGCTGCGGAGAGGGGTACTGGGTACTCAGGTGGACGGAGCAAGGACTGACAGCTCGAGGCTGTGACTTCTCCAAATCCGTGATTGCCCTGGCACGAGAAAACTCCATCGCGCGGGGGCTGCCACCAACGATCTTTGAACCCCGCAGCATCTATGACCTCGACCCGAACAAAGACAGTGCCGACCTGATTGTTTGCTGCGAAGTCCTTGAGCATCTGGAGAACCCTGAAGCGGGGCTACGGGCGCTGCAACGCGTCACTACCCGACACGTGATCCTCAGTGTCCCACGCGAGCCTCTCTGGAGGGCACTGAACTTTTCCCGCGGAAAGTACATCACACAACTCGGCAATACGCCTGGACATCTCCAACACTGGTCGAAACAACGCTTCATCCAGCTAGTTTCACAGTATTTTGACGTGATAGAAACTAGCAACCCGCTGCCTTGGACAATGGTGTTATGCCGCGCAAAAACGTAAGCATCAAACCGAGCCTCCGGAAAAAACTACATTGGCTTGGAAGCGGACTCGCTCTCATAGGCATTTTTTTTGTCATCCTTCGGATGCGCACCTATTGGCTTGACCTGGATTTTTCAAAAATCAACTTGAAGGTCTGGCTAGCCATTAGCATCCTCGCCGTCATCTATGGCTTGGCCAACGTATTACTGGCATCAGCATGGCGACACCTTCTGACGTATTTGGGGGTATCCCTACCCCGACGACAGTCCATCAAGATCTATGGAATATCCCAACTGGCCAAGTACTTGCCTGGAAATATTTTTCATCTGGCCGGACGCCAGGCGCTAGGCATGGCGGCCGGCTTGCCCGCCGGCCCACTAGCCCGATCCACCCTATGGGAACTAGGACTGCTCGTCGTTACCGCTGCGATTTTCACTTCGCTCGTGTTTCCCATTCTGTTTCCGACGTTCGAAGAAGCCTTGAGCGTCCCGATACTACTTTGTTCTGCTGCGGTCTTCGCTTTGATACTGCGGCGATTAACGGGCAAACAAACCGTATTAGCGTTTAGCCAACAGGCAGCATTCCTGGCAATATCAGGCGGGATATTCGCTGTACTGGTCAATGTCATTTCAGCAAATAAAATGATCCCCTTCCAACTTTGGCCAGCCCTTGCAGGGGCGTATATCGTGGCCTGGCTCGCTGGGCTGGTGACCCCGGGGGCTCCTGCGGGAGTGGGCATACGCGAGATGATTTTACTTTTACTCCTGAAGAGTGCCGTGAACGAAGCTGACCTGCTCATGGCCACTCTTCTCGGCAGACTGGTAACCGTCACCGGCGACCTATTATTTTTTGTCGCCGCTTCATGCCTCATACCAAAAAAAACCACCACGGACACCCATAATGCTTAAACGTATGAATTGGACGCCTTGGGAGGTCCTACTCGCCTTTGCAGCAGTTTTTTTTGTGCTCTTCGTCCAAGAAACAGTGCCATTCTTGATGATGCCGACGCTTGGCCAGGCCGTATGGTCGATGGGGTTCTCCCAATCGCTGGCGAACGGCCCCCTGTTCAGCCTGTTCGCTCATGACTTTGGAATTCCCAAACCCGCCGCGATCGCTTTCGGACTATCAGGCGCCTGGCCGGCAAGTTTTTTCATTAGATTGGGGCTGTCAGCGGCTGACGCGTACTCAATGGTAGCTGCCCTATGGCTGGGGCTGGCATTCCTATCAGCTTATAAATTAGCTTATCGGTTTGGCGCCACGAGAACGATCGCCCTGCTTGGCGCTGCCGTGTGGACCACCATGCCGATCATCTGGGCACATGCCGGCTACAGCATGCTGTCTTGGGGAATCGCGTTACTGCCGTTCTATTTTCTTGCTGCCTTGAAACTATTTCCGGCTCAATCAGCACCAACCACCCCGCCCTTGGCGTCGATCACTCTGTATTTCTGCGCAACCATTATCGCAATTTTCATGGACGGTTACACGTTCGTGATGTTTGCAAGCGGCACCAGCCTTATTCTCCTTTACACCGTTCTTACTCAGCCAACGCTGCGCAAATCAGCATTGACATTCACCACGCCCATCCATATCGCCAGCTTCGGCGCGGCCTACCTTCTCTACAGTTCATACATCGGTAAATCCAGTTTCGATACCCCGCCCATCGAATTCTTCAGGGGCTGGGGCGTAGACCTGACTTATATCACCACCCCTACGCGTGGAGTGCTATGGCTCGCCGACACGCTGGGATTGAGCTTTAAGCGCACCGATGAAGCCCACTTCGGCGACGCCTCCGTATGGACCACCACTTTTTTCCTACCGATACTGATACTAGGTATCGCCGGGTGGTGGAGGACCAGGTCCCAGCTGAAGCTTGCCTCCTGCTTCTTGCTCATCAGCCTGTTCGGCATCTATATGGGCCTCGGGCCGTCGCTAAAGATCGACTCGACGAAACCTGCACTCCTGCAAGCCAGCCACCCGCAACAACAAAGCGCCCTGATGCCGGCAGACCTCGCAGTCATGCCAACTGGGAACGCCTGGATGTCCGAGAAGCTGCCCGGCTTCAATGTCATGCGAGCGTCCTACCGCTGGTGTGCACTGGGCATATTTGCGCTGTGGGCACTGACGATGATGGGGGCTGCACGGGCAGAGAACAAATTGCACTCGGCCTGGAAGCTGGCATTGGCAGCCGTGATTGTCATCAACCTTCCAAACCTCCATGACCGTTGGCAAAACGGGACTGATAACCGGGATATGTTCCTACAAATTGACAACCAGCTTGCACAGGCTCTAGCCACACATATGCAGCGAGGAGAGAAAGCGCTGTTCTTACCGTGGGGCAATGATTTCATCGCCAACTACCTAGCTCCAAAAGTCGGCTTTCGCACTTTCAACATTGGCGGAGACAAAAATCTCGCCGCTGCCCAAACGGGCTGGCCAGAGGACCTGAACGGCCTTGGGGGGGATTTGAGCCCCGTGAACGCACAAGCTGCAGCCATGACGCTTATCAGGGGAACAACTGACGCTATCGTCATCCCGTACTTCCACATGCTGTGGGCCCCCCACGTATGGCCTTGCCTCACTCAAACTTCAGCACAACTGACTGAAGAGCAGCAGCAACAGCTGCGAGGCATTCCTGACTTCCGTTGCCCTGGCGATACCAGGCTCGTAAGACAGCCCTTCGTCGACGCCTTGAAAAAACTAGCCCCCATGGAAGTTTCAGAGACCAGGCTTTTCGCGGTGGCACGCTTACGGCCGGAATTCAGGGGACATCGCGAAAAAGCCGAAATTTCGATGCTTCAAGACACTCAGTACCCGATCGAAATCAGTCCTGTTTTAGAAGGCAGCACTCTCATACTTCGAAAAGGGTGGTACGGGCTGGAAGCAAAGTCTGTCTGGTCGAGCGGAACCGCCCAATTGATGCTACCCATTCCGGCAGATTGTGCAGACAGGACGTGCACTGCAATTCTCAGGTTCGTTCCATTCAACGCAAGCCAGGCGAACCCTGTTTCCATTCGGTTTGCCAGCGAGCAGGAGTCCTGGCATTGGGATATTCAGGCTGAAGCAACCTCCGGCAGCCCCATGGAAGTCGCAATTCCCTTTTCCGGAGCCAGAGGCGCCCGAATTCTTTCGGTCTCCATTCCCCAGGCTACATCGCCGCAAGCGTTGACTGGTTCGACTGACAACAGGGTTTTGGGCATAGCTTTGCAAAAAATCGATCTTGCCAAGGAATAAAACGTTGCCTTTCACAGGCACGGTGGCCATCCAGAGGAGGACGGACGGCGCGGCCCCAACGCGCGCCCCCCCATTTACTTGCGTACAAGGGACCGAATTGATTTATTACAATTTTCCATCCAGTGGACTGCAACCAGCCATCTTGGTGATCTCGCACAAGATTGGCGGGGCTAGCTGGCGTCCCACGCCATCGGTCGGGAATAGCGCGCAATATTGGACGAAGCGCGCCGGAACAGATGCTCAAGCAACGGGAAAAGAGCGTGATGGCAGGAAAATCTCCAGCTGAAAGCTGTCCGGCATAATCCAACACAAAAGTGGTATCGGGGTGTTAGACTCCGGCTCCCGACGAAACGTCAGAAACACTCCAGGTGTGCCTGCTGCATTAGATTGAGCCCGTCTGCGCCTGCATCGAGGCCTCTTCCGCATATGGCTCTCGCCTGGAATTATTTGACACAATTAGCCGAGAGTGGCTTATAAAGCCCTTCAGTATTTCGAACCCGGTAGGCCCATGGTTTCAGTAAAACTTCACAACGGGAAAACGTTCACTTCAGAGGCTGGCACATCGCTCCTGGACAGCGCCAAAGCCGCAGGCGTCACCTTGGAATACAGCTGTCGCACGGGCCGCTGCGGTGTGTGCAAGACCACCGTACTCAGCGGTGATACTGAAGCCCTGAAAGGCGAAACCTCACTAACCGCGGAGGAGCTTGCCGCCGGAATGATCCTAACTTGCTGCCGCCAGGCGCTCAGCGATGTGGAGATCGACGCGGAAGACATCGGCGCACTTGGCGACATAGTGGTCAAGACCCTCCCCTGCCGGATCGACACAATTACCCGGCTCGCCGAAAATGTGGTGCAAGTCGTGCTGCGGGTCCCGCCCACCAGCAAGCTTCATTACCTGCCAGGCCAATATCTGGACGTCATTGGCGAGGGTGGCCTGCGTCGCAGTTATTCGATCGCGAACGCTACCCGCGCCGACGGCAAGCTTGAGCTGCAAATCCGCGAGGTCGAGCAAGGCGCGATGTCGCAATACTGGTTCGGTGCGGCCAAGGCGAACGATCTGCTACGCCTGGAAGGCCCGCTTGGTACTTTCTGCCTGCGGGACAAGAACGCCAGCACTCTGGTATTTCTCGCCACCGGCACAGGAATAGCGCCTGTCAAGGCGATGCTTGAGCAGTTGCAGAGTAGCCCAGAGCTGGCGGCAGGCAAGAGGGTTCTTATCTACTGGGGCGGTCGCACCCCTTCCGATATCTACTGGACCCCTCAACTTGAAGGGCTCAACGCAACATTTATTCCTGTGCTGTCTCGCAACGGCGAAGACTGGCAAGGGCGCACCGGTTATGTACAGGCGGCGTTGCTTGATGATGGCGTCGACCTTACCCAGGCCGTGGTCTACGCCTGCGGTTCCGAGTCAATGATTCATTCTGCTCGTGAAGCACTTACGGTTGCCGGCTTGCCCGTCAAACACTTCTACTCAGATGCATTCGTGAGTTCAAACTAACAAGGAGCGGTTATGAAAGCAGTCATTTTGGCGGGTGGGCTGGGGACTCGCTTGAGCGAAGAGACAGGTACTCGGCCCAAGCCCATGGTCGAGATCGGCGGGAAGCCGATTCTGTGGCACATCATGAAAATGTATTCCTCTCATGGCATCAATGACTTCATCATTTGCTGTGGCTACAAGGGCTACATGATCAAGGAATACTTCGCGAACTACTTCCTGCACACCTCGGACATTACGTTCAACATGCGTGACAACAGCATGAAGGTTCACGATAAGCGCGCCGAAGATTGGAACGTCACGCTGGTGGACACCGGTGAAACCTCCATGACGGGCGGTCGCCTGCGCCGTGTGGCGGACTACGTTCGCAATGATGAAGCCTTTTGCTTCACCTACGGCGATGGCGTCGGGAGCATGGACATTGGCGCCACTATCGCCTTCCACAAGCGCCACGGCAAGGCTGCCACTCTGACCGCTACCTACCCGCCAGGTCGGTTTGGCGCACTGGACATTCGCGACGGCCAGGTACTCAACTTCAAGGAAAAACCAAAGGGCGATGGCGCCATGATCAATGGCGGTTTCTTTGTGCTTTCCCCCCAAGTGCTGGAATACCTGAAGGATGACAGCACGGTTTGGGAGCAGGACCCGTTGATGAGTTTAGCCGAGAATGGCCAGTTGATGGCTTTCGAACACCCTGGCTTCTGGCAACCGATGGACACACTCCACGATAAAACCCTGCTTGAGAAGTTATGGCAGACTGGCACCGCGCCATGGAAATCCTGGAGCTGAGTACGCATATGAAAGCTTCTGTGACGCCCGCTTTCTGGATGGGCAAGAAGGTGTTTCTCACGGGCCATACTGGCTTCAAGGGTAGTTGGCTGGCCCTCTGGCTGCAGGGCATGGGCGCGCAGGTTAAGGGCTTCGCCCTGGCCCCACCCACTACACCCGCGCTATTCGAGCAAGCGCACGTGGCGCACGGGATGATTTCGGAAATCGGTGACATTCGCGATTTGCAGGCCATTACCGAAAGCATGGTCGCATTTGATCCGGACATCCTTATCCACATGGCGGCCCAGCCTCTAGTGCGACTTTCGTACAGGGAGCCGGTCGAGACCTACGCAACCAACGTGATGGGTACCGTTCACGTGCTGGAGGCCGCACGCAAATGCGCGGGGCTTCGCGCGATCGTCAATGTGACCACGGACAAATGCTACGAAAACCAGGAATGGGAATGGGGGTATCGTGAAAATGAACCCATGGGCGGCCACGACCCGTACAGTAACAGTAAGGGCTGTGTAGAACTGGTCACTAGCGCTTACCGCAATTCATTCTTCAATTCAGAACACAGCGCTGCGCTGGCCTCGGCGAGAGCTGGCAACGTAATCGGCGGCGGTGACTGGGCCGAAGATAGATTGATCCCGGACATCCTGCGCGCAGTGGAACAGGGCTCCCCCGTGATTGTGCGCAACCCCAAGGCGACACGCCCCTGGCAGCACGTTCTGGAGCCACTCAGCGGCTACCTTGTCCTGGCCCAGCACCTGTGGGAGCATGGCCATGCAGTCGCACAAGGCTGGAACTTCGGCCCCAGAGATGAAGACGCAAGGCCCGTCGAATGGATCCTTGATCATATGGTGCAAGCGTGGGGGGCGGGTGCGAGCTGGCAGCTCGACGAGAATCCGCAGCCACACGAAGCACGTTATTTGAAGTTGGATATTTCCAAGGCTCGCACCCATCTGAAATGGGAGCCCACATGGGACTTGGAAACTACGTTGACCCATATCGTCGACTGGCATCGCCGCTGGTTGCAAGGTGACGATATGCACGCCCGGTGCGTGGACGAAATCAATAGCTACATGGCCGCCATGGACTCTGGCGCCTAACCGATAATTAGCTTGAGCAGGAATTACTATGACCCCCGATATGCTCCGTCAGGAAATCAGCCAGCTCGTAGAGCGTTACGCCCAGACTGCCCTGGCGACCAAACCGTTTGTTGGGGGCGAAACCGTCATCCCTCCCTCGGGCAAGGTGATCGGCGCCCGCGAACTGCAATTGATGGTCGAGGCGTCGCTGGACGGCTGGCTCACGACTGGCCGCTTCAACGCAGAGTTTGAAAAGAAGTTGGCCGCATTCCTCGGCGTGAACTACTTGCTGACCGTCAACTCGGGCTCTTCCGCGAACCTGGTCGCCTTCAGCACTCTCACCTCGCCAAAACTGGGTGACCGCGCTATCAAGAAAGGCGACGAGGTCATTGGCGTCGCCGCTGGTTTCCCGACAACTGTCAACCCAATCGTACAGTTCGGCGCCATTCCGGTGTTCGTCGATGTAGATATGGCGACGCATAACATCGATGCGGACCTGATCGAGGCGGCCATTACGCCGAAAACCAAGGCAATCATGCTTGCCCACACCTTGGGTAACCCATTCAACTTGGGCAAGGTCAAGGCTCTGTGCGAGAAGTACAACCTGTGGCTGGTCGAAGACTGCTGCGATGCGTTGGGCGCCACCTACGACGGCAAGATGGTGGGCACCTTTGGCGATATCGCCACCCTCAGCTTCTATCCGGCACACCACATCACCATGGGCGAAGGCGGTGCGGTATTCACCAATAACGCCCAACTCAGAATGATCGCTGAATCGTTCCGTGACTGGGGCCGCGATTGCTATTGCGCCCCGGGTTGCGACGACACCTGTGGCAACCGTTTCGGCCAACAGTTCGGCAGCCTGCCTCATGGCTACGACCATAAGTACGTGTACGCCCACCTCGGCTACAACTTGAAAATTACCGACATGCAAGCCGCGTGCGGCTTGGCCCAATTGGACCGCGCACCGGAATTCATCGAGACTCGCAAGCGTAACTTCAAGCTGCTGAAAGAGCGCCTGTCCAGCCTCAGCGATTTCCTGGAGATTGCCGAGCCTACGCCCAACAGCGACCCTTCCTGGTTCGGCTTCCCAGTCACCCTGAAAGAAAGCGCCGGCGTCAAGCGTGTTGACCTGCTGAAGTTCCTCGACCAGCACAAGATCGGCAGCAGATTGCTGTTTGCCGGCAACCTGATTCGCCAACCGTATTTCCACAACGTGGAATACCGCGTCGTAGGCGAGTTGACCAATACCGACCGCACCATGAACCAGACCTTCTGGCTGGGTGTGCAGCCGTCGCTCGGTCAGGAACATTTCAACTATGTCGGTGAAAAACTGGAAGAGTTCTTCGGGATCGGTTTCTAACTTATGAAAGCATCGGATGCAGTAGCAAAGGTTTTGGCGGACACCCAGGTCCTCTATGGTTTTGAGCTCATTGGTGGAATGATTGCCCATCTGGTCGACAGTATTAACTTGCTAGGCAAGACCAAGTTGCTGTCCATGCACCACGAGCAAGGCGCCTCCTTCGCTGCATCCGCTGTCGCTCGCGCGACCAATCACAAAGTCATGGGCGTGGCGCTGGGCACTAGCGGCCCCGGCGCCACGAACCTGATCACCGGTATTGCAGACTGCTGGCTGGACAGCCATCCGTGCCTGTTTTTGACCGGCCAAGTCAACACCCACGAATTGAAGGGCGAACGGGCGATCCGGCAGCAGGGTTTTCAAGAGCTCGATAGCGTTGCACTGGTTAGCAGTATTACTAAATACGCTCACCAGGTTACCCACGTCGACGATTTGATTCCCTGCCTGCTCAAGGCGATTACTATCGCTCGCGAGGGGCGCCCGGGCCCCGTGCTGTTGGATATCCCCATGGATATCCAGCGCGCTGAAATTGATGAAGCAACACTCGATGAGCTATTGACTACCTGGGCCCATGCCTCGGCGCCTGCCCCAGTACAAAACAGCTCGTTCGACGACGTCTGGACGATGCTTGAGACGGCACAGAAGCCATTGTTCCTGATTGGTGGAGGCGCGGTAAACATGCCGGGCTTCGACCAATGGCTGAGCGAGGTCAAAAAGCTAGGAATTCCTCATGTTGCCAGCCTCAAGGGCGCAGAAAAAGTTACTGCCAGCGAGCACTACCTTGGAATGCTCGGTGCGTACGGTACCCGCGCAGCCAACTACGCCGTGCAGAACTGCGATTTGCTGGTCGTGTTCGGCAGCCGCATGGATGTTCGCCAAACTGGCGCCAAGACAGAAACCTTCGCAGCAAATGCACACATCGTGCAATTCGATCTGGATCCTGCCCAGCTGGATAATCGGGTAAAGGCACAGCAGTCGATAAGCGCCAACCTGGAGGCGGTATTTGCCTCGTTCATCGCCACCGCTCCTAAAGCAAGTCCCACCCAGGCGATCTGGCGCGCACGTTTGGCACAGGTGTTCGAACAGTCCTTCATGGACGAGTACCTAGAGTGGAGCATTAGTCCTTTCCAACTGTTCAATACACTCAATGAGCTTGCTGCCAACCAGCCGTTGGATTACGTCGTTGATGTGGGTAACAACCAGATGTGGGCGGCTCACACATTGCGCCTAGGCCCGCGCCAGGCCATGCACCACTCCGGCGGACTAGGTACGATGGGCTTTGCCATTCCAGCTGCCGTGGGCGCCTGCATAGCGGGCGATAAGCCGGTAGTAGTAATTACTGGCGATGGCGGCGCCCAGCTCAATATTCAGGAGCTCGATATTATCTCCCGTGAGCGGCTGCCCATCCTGACCGTTGTGCTAAATAACCATTCGCTAGGCATGGTTCGCGGCTTCCAAGAAATGTATTTTGAAGGTCGTAACTCATCAACCTATTGGGACGGTTACACCTCGCAGTTCAAGGCGCTGGGGGCCGCCTATGGATTGCATTCACTCAGCGTGATTGGCCTGGAAGCATTCAAGGCTGCGGTGGCTGAATTCCTGGCCGACCGAAAGCCCACGCTCATCGAGGTATTGATGCCTGATGCGCGGGAATGCCGCCCCCGTCTGGAGTTCGGCCGCCCGATCAATGAGCAGTCGCCCCTGCTGGAATTAGGCCAATGAAGCTGGCCATCCTTGGAGCGAGCAGCCATATCGCCAAGGACTTGATCGCCAGCCTGGCCAAGCACACCGCTTACCGCTGTACCTTGTTCGTGCGTACACCGGGGACACTGGATGCAGAGTTTCAAGCGATTGTCGCAAACAGTGGATTTGCCGTGTCCGACTACACAGCGTTCAATGAAAGCTGCCAGTTTGACGCGGTCATCAACTTCGTCGGAGTAGGAGATCCGGCCAGGGCCGTTCAAATGGGCTCGGCCATCTTCACCATCACCGAGCAGTATGACAACCTGGCCTTGGCCTACCTGCGCAACCACCCCGCATGCCGATATGTGTACCTGAGCAGTGGCGCTGCCTATGGCAGCAACTTCGCTACCCCCGTCACTGCAGCCTCTGCTGCAGTCTTCCCGATCAATTCGCTGCAGCCCCAGGATTGGTACGGCGCTGCAAAGTTTCAAGCCGAGTGCCGCCATCGGGCGCTGCCGGATGCCGCAATCGTCGATGTGCGGGTGTTCAGCTATTTCAGCTATCGCCAGGCGCCCGAAGCACGCTTTTTCCTCAGCGATATCCTGCGAGCGCTGCGCGCGGGAACATTGCTGGAGGTCGCACCAGATGACATGCTCCGGGATTACCTCACCCCTGCCGACTTCATGCAGTTGATCGACAAGGTACTTCGGGGTCCCGCGTGTAATACAGCAGTGGACTGCTACAGCTTGGCGCCTGTGGGTAAATTCGAGTTACTGACAGCCCTGGCCGAGCAATTTGGCCTGCGATTTACCGTAGCGGGAGACCAAGCGCGTGTTAATGCCACCGGCCCCAAGGCACATTACTATTCGCACAATCGCAAAGCCGAACAGTTGTTCGGCTACCTACCCGGCGAATCCTCGCTGAGCGGCGTATTGCGTGAAATCAGGCAGGCGCTGAATGCAAGAGATTGAAAAAGGACTGCCGCGGCTGCGTGCGCTGTTGAAAATGAAATTGGTTCGATTCCTACTAGTAGGGGTAATGAACGCGGTATTCGGCTACGGCTGTTTTGCTGGCTTCCTTTACGTCGGCCTGCATTACAGCGCGGCCTTGCTGCTGGCAACAATTTTAGGCGTTCTATTCAACTTTAAAAGCACCGGTGCCCTGGTGTTTGGCTCGAAGAACAACAAGCTGATCTTTCGCTTTGTGCTCGGGTATGCGGTTGTTTACGGCGCCAACGTTGCAGGAATTGCGGCACTCAAGCTATTCGGGGTAAGTCCCTACCTAGCCGGTATAGCGCTGATCGTGCCCATGGCACTTCTCTCATTTGTCATTAATAACAGGTATGTTTTCAATTATGCGTAAGCTCATCAGCATAGTGACACCTTGCTACAACGAAGAAGCCAATATTGATGAGCTTTATCAGCGCATCGTCGAGGTGATGTCCCGCCTTGACTACGACTACGAACATATTTTCATTGACAATTGTTCAACTGACGGAAGCATCGTCAAGCTACGCGCCTTGGCCGCACAGGACCAGCGCGTGAAACTCATCTTGAACGCGCGCAACTTCGGTCACATCCGCTCGCCCTACCATGCGCTGCTTCAGGCTCGTGGCGACGCCGCCGTGCTGATCGCCTCCGACCTGCAGGACCCACCCGAGATGATCGAGGAGTTCGTCAAAAAGTGGGAGGAAGGCTTCAAGACGGTGATGGCAGTTAAACCGGAAAGCGAAGAGTCGCGGCTGATGTTTATTGCACGACGCGCCTACTACCGGTTCGTCACACGCATATCGGAAGTGCCGCTGGTGCAGAATGCCACTGGTGCCGGTCTATTTGACCGCGCGGTCCTGGACATCCTCAAACAGATTGACGACCCATATCCATACTTCCGCGGCCTGCTATGTGAAATCGGGTTCCCGATCGCGACCGTTCCGTTCAAGCAACCACGCCGCATGCGCGGTATCACCAAGAACAATTTCTATACCTTGTATGACATTGCCATGCTCGGCATTACCAATCACTCCAAAGTTCCATTGCGGCTGATGGTTATGGGTGGTGCGTTCTTAGCAGGCCTGAGCCTATTGGCTGCGTTCGGGTTCCTGATTGCGAAATTGGCGTTCTGGAACTCCTTCCAGATGGGTATCGCCCCCCTCCTCATTTCGTTGTTCTTCTTCAGCTCGGTCCAAATCCTATTTCTGGGGATGCTGGGTGAATACTTGGGCTCGGTTCACACCAAAATTCGCAACATGCCGCTCGTGGTCGAAATCGAACGCGTAAATTTTGACTAAATAATTCGAGCCTAGCCCGTGAATTCACAACATTCTATAGCCACGCCTGCCTCCGCCCGGTTAATTTCCCACCCTACATGGCGAACAATTTTCGCCACGGACTGGAAGCTAATTCTTGTAGGCGCGCTGGCATCGCTTCTCCTTGCCAGCATTATTATCAGCGGCCTTCCCGCTGGCCTGATGCCAGACCTGACAAGGCCCTATGCCTATTCGGGAGATGGTCTCTTCCACGCATGGATGGCCCAACGTGTAGCGGAAGGCTGGTTGTTCGACAACGCCCGAAGTGGTTTTCCATTCGGCTCCAATTTCCTCGATTTCCCTGGCTCGGACGGCGGGGACCATGTGCTCATCAAAGTCTTTGCTCTCTTGGGCGGAGGCTGGCCGGCAGGGGTCAAGCTGTTTTATCTTTTCGGCTTTCCTACCTGCTTCGTGGCTACCTATGTAGCTGCCCGCGCCTACGGCCTCAATCGCAGTTTTGCAGTGGCAACCAGCGTCCTCTACACGTTTGCGCCCTTCCATTTCTTGCGCCTCCAGCACCTCTTTTATACGTGGTACTTCATAGCACCGCTGTTCTTTTACCTTGCACTGGACATCTACCTCACCCAAGCGCCGGCCACATCCAACGGAATCAAGTCTAAGGTTCGTTCGCTAATCGCGACGGCCGTAGGCATGCTGGTCCTGGCTTCCTTTGGCGTCTACTACGCATTGTTTGGAGTGATTATCCTGGCCGCAGCCGGTGTCATGAGCGTGGTCAAAGCGCGTCATACACATGGCCTACGAAAAGCCGCCCTGCTCATCGCTGCTACGGTTTTTGGTGTCTTCATCAACATTGCGCCCAACCTGATCGGCACCTATCAGAACGGTCCCAACCTGGAAGTTGCGCAGCGCGCGCCTGAGGAGTCTGAAGTCTACGGAATGAAGATGATGCAGCTGTTGATGCCTCGCCCCGACCATCGCGTAGGGCGAGTTGGCGTTATCGCCCAGCGCTATAACCAAGCAACTCCTCTGGTTAACGAGAACTCCACTTCGTCGCTCGGCGCCCTAGCAGCCGCTGGCTTCCTGCTAGCGTTGCTTTATTTCCTTTTTGCCCATGCCCGTGCCGAGGTCGACGATAGGCTTCGCCTGCTGGCAGTCACAACAGTTTTGTTATTTCTGTTCGCCACGGTGGGCGGTTTAGGCATGCTGTTCGCGATGACTGTCTCGCCGTCCATCAGAGCCTGGAACAGGGACAGCATATTCATCGCATGCGGCGCCCTGCTCTTCCTGTTCGTCGCGCTGCAGTTGTTCTTGCAGAAAATCGCACCGCGCCTGGGAAATTACTCCATTGCCGTCGCAACCCTGCTTCTACTCGTAGGCTTGTTCGACCAGACCACCTCGCCATGCAAAAGCTGTACAGCCACCCAAAACGCGCAATTTGATAGCGACAAGCGCTTTGTACAGGCGATCGAGAAAGCACTTCCTCCCGGAGGCGCAGTTTACCAGCTACCCTACATTGGCTTCCCTGAAGTACCTATGCTGCAACGTCTGATCAATTACCAGATGATGGTCGGCGTGCTGCATTCAACTGCATTGCACTGGAGCTTCGGCGGCATGAAGGGGCGGCCGGGTGACTTGTTCTACCGCGCGCTGGCACAAGAACCCATGGCTCGACAGCTTGAGGTCATCCGCAAGCTGGGCTTCGACGGTATTTATATCGACCGACGCGGCTATGCCGACAACGGTGACGCACAGATTCAGGAACTGTCGCAGTTGCTGCAGCAGCAACCGCTGCTTCAGAGCGATGACAAGGAAATCGTTTTTTTCAAGCTTGAAAACAGCGTGCACCCTGACCTAGCGGGCTTGTCGATGAAGCAAATTCAGCACACGGCAGGATACTTCGGGGACGCGCTGGGACCTCGCTACAGTGCCACTCTGGCGAGCGGCATAGACTTCACTCGCAATGGAATGCCTGAGTTCATTAGTAGCGCTCAGGGCCTTTACGGCGTCGAGCCGTGGGGACGCTGGTCCTCCCAGCAGGCAATGTTTGAGTTTACATCCCCCTTGCCGCAGAAGTTTACACTTGTACTGAAGGCCCAAGCATACGGCGGCAATGCTCAAAAGCCGACTCGCGTTCTGATCGGTAGCCACGAATATAGCGTTCAGCTCACTGCGGGAGTCTCTGAAGTACACTTGGATGTTGACCTCGAAGGTGCGAGTGCGGACAGCATTACCTTCGTCCCTCCAGAGCCAGTTTCTCCACAACGGCTCACCGGAAACACTGATCGGCGTATTCTGGGTATTGGTTTCGTATCAATGCGGATCACTCAATGATCAGGCACCGGTACCGGCGAAAGCCGGTACCGGAACTGCCCTGAAACGGCCATCCCCGCCCAGCCAAGTCCCTCCCAAAAAAACCTGTAGTTTCATGCAGACGCAAAAAACCCGCCGTAGCGGGTTGATTGCAGAGCTTCTTCAACGGGGCTAGCGCTAATTACCTTCAGCGATGAGCTACGCCGTCGGGTTGACCATGATGGGCAGCCTGTGCGGGAGTCGCTGCGCTAGTCATTGGCGACTCAATGGTTTTTTGTCCTGTAAAGTGAGCTTGCTCCAAACCGAGCAAGGCTGCCTTGAACTGCTCTGCACTTTGCTTCCACGTTAGCCAAGGCATATTGGTAGAGCCGATGGTCCTTCCCTCATGACTGTCCGTCATCCACTGGAGCACTGCATCGGCTAGGTTTTGTGCGCTATCCCCCTCGAAGAACGCAGCATGCTCGCCTGCAACCTCGCAAAATACTGGCAGTGCTCGAGCGAGGATCGGCAATTTGTGCTGGGCAGCCTCGATCAGTGGCAAACCAAACCCTTCGCCTTCGGAAGCCGCCAGCAAACAGGAAGAGGACGCATAGAGCGCTTCAAGGTATTCATCACTGATACCTTCAAGCCAGAAAAGACGCTTGTTCAATTGCGGGTGCTCACGCAGGCGTGCAGCAAGATCGTCGACCATCCAGCCCTGTTTGCCCACGAAGACCAAATTAAGCTGTTCGCCCTGGGCCCATAGCAACTCAAACGCCGAAAGCGCTTGGGCATAGCCCTTGCGCGGCTCAATGGTCCCCACGGACAGGAACGTCGGCGCATCGCGTAGGGACTTGAGCACCTGGGCTGCGCCGTCTGCCATTCCTGTAGTGGGAACCGATGAGTTGAGATCAGCCCCAAGATGGAACCAGCCAGTCTGGAGATGCATGTGAGGCGCCCGCGGCGCACCGTGAACAGCAACCCAGTACTGGAGATCGTGAGCCACTGCCGCAGAGATACAAAGCGCCGCATCTGCCTGGGTAATCTCGTATAGCCACTGGGCGTGAGCCTCCTTGGTGCCCGGCGGAAAATGTTTTTCGAACAAGATCGGAATCAGGTCGTATACAACAAATGTGGTTCTTACCCCACGCTCGCGCATACGTGAGAACACCTTGGCCTTGCCACCTTCCACGGCGTAAGAGCCGGCAAAATCGAGGCCCAGGAACTGCTCGCCCGGCTGCATGTCCACTGCGTCGTCCCGCAACCAACCGGTCGGGCATCCCATCAGCGTAAGCATAAAGTTGCGCGCGTAGCGCCAATGCCATGCCCCGTTAGCGTTGCTCAGGTAAACGGGCTCGAACAGGTAGCCTGGGGGCGGAGATTCAATGAGTGCGAGCAGCAATGCCCGTACAACGCGTTGAATACCTGTGCGCAAATCGACACGAGCCATTGCAGACACATCTACATAGATGCGTCGCAGCCCCATCCTTGGCGGTCGGTTAAGGGCAATGCACTGTGAAGTTGCAAGAATATCCACTTGCCCTTCGTTATCGCCACACACCTTCGCCAACGAAGAAATAAACGCCTGATAGTGGCCACGCTCATGATAATGAGCTTCGATTCGTTCAACGTAGAGCTCGGCACAGTGCGCCGGGGCATGCTCACGATGCACATACGCAGCAGCCCTGCCCCCAAGTTCGGCGCGGGCCTGCACGTCACTGCGCAGCCCCTCAAGCGCTTCAGTCAGCTGTGTATCGCTGAATTGATCCTGGAGTTTGATCACTGCATCATCGGGAAGGTCTGCCATGGCGCCATTGGCGTTCACGACAGTAGCAAGCCCGTAGTTGAAACAGTCGAGTACAGCGGCGGAGGTTTCCCCTCGCGACAACTCCCTCAGTTGAACCCCAACATCTGCAGCAGCCAGGTACAGTTCGTAGGTGTCGGCATTCGTCCAACCCACGATACTTACACTCGATGCCTCTTCACGGGCGCGCAAACTGCGCTCGATTTCCTGGCCGTAGTCGGAAGCTTCATTCTGCCCCACGAAAAACAGCTTGCACTTGGGATCCTGGCGTAACAGCGCGGAGCCTTCCCAAGCAGCCAGCAATCGATGGTTGAGCTTGGTCCTGCCCATGAAACCGAAGCTGCAGACGACGAAGTCATCCTCACTCAAACCCAAGGCCTTGCGAGCGCGCGCACGATCTGGGGTAGCAGCAGGTATGCGCAGCAGTGGAATCATCGAGCAGTGGGGGGCATCCCCGTACCATTGCCGCGCCAGGGACAAGGAATGGTCGGAGTGAACGATGACACCTAATGCCTTGCTGAGCACGCCAAGGCTACCTGGATACTTGGCCAGGGTGCCGGACACTCCGTCTCGGTAAAAGTCCGCCACCGCTTTGTAGCCATGCCCTTGGTACAGCTCTTTTACCCAGGCATCAGGCTTGATGCCATGCACCTGGCAATACCATTGCACATCGCTGAGATAGAAATCGTGTAGCACCACGACGCCTGGAATTTCGTCCAGTAGCTCAAACATGAAGGCGTGCATCGGGTTATTACCGAAGTGGTAGATAACCCTCTGATAACTCTCTGCATGTTGGCGGAACCATTCAACCGTGCGTATCGGGCAATTGGCTACAACCCACGGATCAGTTACCTCCGGGTGCCCGGTTACCACCTCTATGTCGTAGTAACGGCTAAGTTCAGGTAACAATTCTGCGCTGTAGCCGGCGATGCCGCTTTTCTGGGGGGGCAATGGTGAAACGTAGGCCAACTTTTGCCGTGCAACCGGAGCGCCCCGTTCCGGGGAAGCTTCGATAGGAGGCTGCAGTGCCAACACTGTCAACGCATCTTCGCGCAAACCTTGGTCGGTAAATCCTCCAATGGGAGTCGACACCAGCCGGGTAAACCGCTCGACGGGCAGACCGAATGTCCGGCTTACTGGCTCGACCTCCAACGGCGGAAGCAACAGCACGTTATCGGCCATTTCAAGTTGTTGGAGCTGCCGCGCACGACGAGCGATTTGTGCGGCAGTGGGATGTTCCACCTCCGCCAAATGCTCAAGTACAACGACACTGCAGGGTGCCTGCGCCAATGCTGCGGGAGTGAAAAAAAGCTCGCTGTCATCGCTGTAGAAAGCATCCGACACCAATAGCAGGTCAGGCTTGAGGCTTGCGAGAAACGCTGCATGAATCAGCTCGGCAACTTGCGTGCGTCCTTCATTCACCCCGTGCTTGTGGCTGACCGGACCAGGAGCGGACCATACACGAATGTTTTCGCGCGGGAGTAAACCGTGAAACTCCGAGCGAAGCGCCTCGATACTCCCTTCGAACAAGCCGCTCAGGGCCAATATGATTTCGTGCTCACCCGAGTACTCGACCAAGCTACGTGCCAGGTTGGTGACGTAGCACGACGCCTCAGATTTAACGTAACGCGCCTGAGCGCCCTGCATGTCTAGGACAATACGCATCAACCCAGATCCTTTTGATCTATAGCTTTTTTCAAGTCGTGGTAAACCTGGCGAGCTTCTACTGACAAACTATCAAGATGCTGCGGCACTGAGCCCTCGGCCGACTGGCTGGAAGCCAGCGTAGCGTCGGTGATGACCCTATGGTTGTGGGCAAATCTTTTCAGCGCATTATGTAAACCCGGAGCGCGCCTGATTAATTTGTTCAGCCCGTCCAGAAGTGCTGGCCGCGCGAGCACAAAACGAACGCCTGAAATCAATGCTCGCCGAGGGGCGGCCTTGAGCGCCCCGACACATACTGCTGGCATTACTTGCGCGTTATGCACCGCCCACCGCAACGGCCTCGTGATGCGCCATGACGTGCTGCTGGTCAAGGCCTGGAGGGCGCTGTCGTTCGCACAGGCCTGTAACCAGAGTTCATGTGCCTTGGCCAACGCCTCGTCGCGCTGCTCGCGCACCAACTGCAGTTCAGTCTTGATTTCCAGGATCTGGTCCTGAAGCTCGGGCAGGCGAAACTTGTTCACGGTCTCCTGCCGGAACTTGTCCACGGTCTCCTGATGGCGCTGCTGCACCTGCGACTCGTAACGCTTCGCCAAGTGTTCCAAGCTCAATCCGTAATCGCGGGCAAAGCAGGCCTCGAACATCGCCAACTGATCAGGAGGGGCTGATTTCTGGGCAACGATCGCGTAATCGGGGCTAGCGCCACCGAGGACATCCATGAGGGTCAACTGTTGCGATTCATGCAATAACGGATCTTCTTGCAGCCGCACTACTTTGCTACGGCAAAACCCTGAGTACTCAGTCAGAAAGCCAAGCAAATCCAGAGGAACGGGTTTTTCATGCGTCGGGTCGAGAAAGAAGTTGCTGGTCCCGACTACCAAATTTTCAGCGTTAGGTGTTTCCATAATCAACAGTCCTGCGGGTTTAAGCACCCGCAACGCTTCCTTCACCAACGTCTGCACATCACTGAAAGGTATGTGTTCCACCAGATGGAACGCGGAAACAACGGATTGGCTATTATCGTCCAGCGCTGCAAGCGCCGATAATGCATCCCCATACTCTGCCACGAGGTTCAGCTCCCGGCAGGCGTCCAGCATGCCTTCGTCAAGATCCACTCCCCGGGCAGCAAAGCCATGCGCGTTAAGCAATTCAAGCCATTCACCACGGCCACACCCCACATCCAGTGCAGGACAGGTGGAGTACAACACCTTGAGTGGACTGATGAAAGGCAGGTACACCTCCAAGCGCTTCGCGATGAGCTCGCGGCTACCACGATGTCGGTCCTCAAAAGCGCGATAAAAGGTTGTACTCATCTATTTTCTTCCAATGTTGGCGGTAGCCAGGCAAGGCCGACAAACTCTGCTTTAGAGACATTAACCACATTGAAAACAAGCGCCAGATCCTGCCACTCATAGTTGCAGGCAATATGATTCTCGGTTGTGTGCAGGGCAACCGCCACCGAGTACGAACCAACACCCAGGTTGGCCTCGAAACGGAAGCTATAGCGTACTTCCTGGCCTGCCGTCAGGTGCTCCAGCTCACGACCTAAGTGGTGAGTATTGGTCCCGTACACGGTTTGCCCCAAACGATCCTTCAGCATATAGCCCGTCACCAGTTCGGGGATATCGCTATTAACCTGGATATCGATGCACAGACTGACCGCCTCGCCAACCTGCACATATTCGATAGGCTCACCTGCGCTGTTATGCAGGCTAACGGATCGAATCGTCGCCTCACCCGAACCAGACCGGGTTTGGGTGCTACCGTCCTCAAGCTGGGTAACGGTTACCGTCGAGTTTTCCTTGGCCGCGATTATGGCGTTGTAATAGTCCATCACCTCTTCTGGCGCGGCATCCTTGATCACGGTCCCGGACTCCAGCAGGATCGCTCGGCTGCAAAGCCCCTGAATCGCACCTCGGTCATGGGACACGATCAGCAACGTGGTGCCTAGGCGCTGGAACTCTCGAATGCGGTCGAAGCTTTTGTGCTGAAAGTAGCTATCGCCTACGGAGAGCGCTTCGTCGACGATCAGTATCTCGGGCCTGAACGCGGTGGCGACGGCAAACGCTACGCGCATCTGCATCCCACTTGAGTAGGTCCGCACGGACTCATCAAAGTATTCGCCAATCTCGGCAAACGCCTCAATATCACCGATGACTGTATCCAACTGCTGCGCGCTGAACCCCATGAGTCCAGCTGCGTGGTAGACGTTCTGGCGGCCGGTGAGCTCGGGGTTGAAACCCATGCCCAACTCAAGAATCGCTGCGATGCGGCCATTGACCTGCAAAGTCCCTTCGGAAGGCTGCAATGTCCCGGTGATCATCTTGAGCAGGGTGGATTTACCCGCGCCATTCTGGCCAACGATGCCAACCGCCTCTCCCGGCTGAATCTCGAAGCTTACGTGCTTGAGCACCCAGTGTTCTTCACTGGGCGACACCGGCAGGAAGAACCACCGGGCAATGCGCTGCCACTCCGAACGATAGCTACGATAGGCTTTGCCCAGGTTTTTAACGCTGAGCAGGCTCATAGGGAATCCACCATCTCAGGTGCAGCTCGACGGAAAAGAAACAGGCCCAGCACCATCAGGCAGAGCGCCAGGGCGAAGGCAACTGCGACCTGTTGCAAAGTAGGCGAAGCCCCGTAAACCATAACGCTTTGATAAGCAGTAACGAGCGGATACAAAGGGTTATAGACCAGCGCCCCACGCAACGTCTCCGGGATGATATTCACGGAGTACACAATCGGCGTAAACCAAAACAGCACCTGCAATACAATCGGGACCACTTGCCCAATGTCCCTCAAGAAGACGTTGAGCACACCTAACACCAGGCCAAGCCCTACCGCGAGCGCAACCACTGCCAATGCCAGTGGTACCAACCAGAACATCTGCAGTGTTGGAAAATGGCCAAGAATCGCGAATACAGCCAGCACCGCAACAAATAACAGCAGGTTGTTAAGCAGGCACGAGCCGACGACGATCACCGGTAAAGCTATACGCGGAAAACGCATCTTTTTCATCAGGTTCCCGTTTTCGATGAAAACCGTCAGGCAGCGCAAGACGATTTCAGAAAACAGATTCCACGCCAGCATGCCGGCCATGAGATACAGCGCATAGGCGTATTTATTGTCGACACCGGGCAGTTTTGCCGCAAGGACATTGGACAGAATGAGGGCGTATATCGCAACCTGAGTCAGTGGATGAATAATCATCCAAAGTCCGCCCAAGCGACTGCGGGCAAACCTTGCAATAAACTCGTTTTTAATCGAGTTGATAACGAAGCTTCGGTAATCCCAAAGCCCTCTCAACATACCAAACATATTTACCCCTGAATCAAGCGCTCAATCGCAGCGATACGGTGAGATACCGTACCCCTACCCCCCTGCCCTACCATCCGAACGACAATGCTATTCCAGCGCAAACCGCTGGTGCGGACGAGTAAGTACAAAACAAGGAAGTACTATTTTCCGACACGCCCGTAATTATCTTCGAAGCGAACGATATCATCCTCGCCTAGATAGTCTCCGCTTTGCACCTCGATCAGCACCAGGTCAATAACCCCAGGGTTTTTCAGGCGGTGCTTGTGCCCCGCTCGGATGAACGTGGACTCGTTGGTATTGAGCATGAGCTCCTGGGTGTCATTGACTACAACGGCCATGCCACTGACGACAATCCAGTGTTCACTGCGGTGATGATGCATCTGCAATGACAAGGAGGCCCCTGGCTTGACCACGATGCGTTTGATCTTGAAGCGTTCACCGTTTTCCAGCGTGGTGTAGGTACCCCATGGACGGTGGACCGTCTGGTGCAACAGATGCGCCGTGTGCGACTTGGCTTTCAGCTGGCCTACGATATGCTTGACGTCCTGGGCATGGTCCTTGTGAGCAATCAGCATGGCGTCAGGCGTGTCGATGACGAGCAGATCTTCAACGCCGACCAATGCGGTCAGGCGATGCTCGCTGTTGACATAGTTGTTGAGGGAGCCATGTGCCAGTACCTCGCCTTCAAAGCGGTTGCCGTTGGCATCTGCGCGGGTCAATTCACTGACCGCATTCCACGAGCCAATGTCACTCCAGCCGATATCACAAGGGATAGTGACGACCTTGGAAGAGCGCTCCATCAAGGCGTAGTCGACAGAAATGTCTGGCACCTGGCTGAATGCATCCACATCAAGCGTGAGGCACCTATAGCCCGAGGCTTTGGAGCAACGCGACTGCTCGATGGCGGTCGTAACGGCTGCCAGCACGTCAGGCGCGTGCGCAGCAAACTCCTCGAGCACAGTGCCAACCCGGAAGCAGAACATGCCCGAGTTCCAGAAATAGTTCCCGGCAGCCAGGTAGGATTCCGCGGTCTGCAGGTCCGGTTTTTCGACAAAGCGCTTCACTTTCTGGCCAAAAGGAAGATCACCCGTCGCGGCGGCCTCGATGTACCCGAAGCCGGTTTCAGGATATTGGGGCTGAATCCCAAATGTAACCAACCATCCTTGCGCGGCCAGCTGCGACGCCTGTTTCACTGCAGCGGCGAAAGCCGTTTCATCTTGAATCAAATGGTCGGCAGCGAGTACCAGCATCTGCGCATCACTGCCGCGGCTCTCGTTCAACTGCAGTGCGGCGGCGGCAACGGCGGCCGCGGTGTTGCGCCCAAACGGCTCCAGAATATAGCCCAGTGCCCGACCCAAGGTATTGACGGTGCGGTATTCGTCCTCGGTCTTGAACAGCAATTCACGGTTGGTGACCGTCATCACCTCAACGACATCGTCCAGGCGAGTTGCGCGCAGAAACGTTTTCTGAATCAGATTTTGCCCGTCTGGCAGCGCCATGAATGGCTTGGGGTGAGCTTCCCGAGATACAGGCCACAACCGGCTACCGACGCCACCGGACAGAATTACGGGAATCATTTCCATAGATTTTTTTAATCCTTAACAGCCCATTAGCCATTGCCAGGTTAATGGGGCAAAAGTCATATTTCTGGTGGTTACTTGCGAAAGGGCTTTGCTAGCTTTTTGGTTAGCGAGAGTGAGACCGTAATGAGAATGGCTGTTGGCCAGAATACCAGAGAAGAATTTTCAAAGCTTCCCGTTGTAGCCCGAATGACTTCATGAGTGGGTAAGCACGTGTTTCAACGAAAGGTTTTCCCGCGACGGTAATATTATTAGGCCATCCATTTGAAGTACTTACGTACAAATTATCTGCGAAGCGGCAATTTGCCATCACGGATAAACCCTTGGGCTATCCATATGAATCGGGGCCCATATAGAGCCCCTGATGCCGCCACTCGCTACTACCCTTGAATCATGCCTTCAATCTCAGCCAGCCGCTTACCCACCACCGCTTCATCCCCACGGCTCTCAATGTTCAACCGCAGCAACGGCTCGGTGTTCGACCCGCGCAGGCTGAACCGCCAATCAGCAAATTCCACGCTGATGCCGTCAGTGCGATCAACCGCGGGGTTGTGCGGCAGGTAATGCGCCAGGATCTTCTCGATGCTGCCTGGCACATCGTCGACGCGGTAGTTGATCTCGCCGCTGCACGGGTACGCCGCGATCCGCTCGTCTACCAACTGCGCCAAGGTCTTGCCGGTCTCGGACATCAGCGCTGCCACCAACAACCATGGGATCATGCCGCTGTCGCAGTAGGCGAAATCACGGAAGTAGTGGTGGGCGCTCATTTCGCCGCCGTAGACCGCATCTTCCAGGCGCATGCGCTCCTTGATAAAGGCGTGGCCGGTCTTGCTTTGAATGGCGACGCCGCCGGCCTGCTCCACCTGTTCGATGGTGTTCCAGGTCAGGCGTGGGTCATGGATGATCTTGCTGCCGGGGTGCAGCTTGAGCAGCATCTCGGCCAGCAGGCCTACCAGGTAGTAGCCTTCGATGAAGCGGCCGTCGGCGTCGAAGAAGAAGCAGCGGTCGAAGTCACCGTCCCAGGCAATGGCCATGTCACAGCCGTTTTCCAGCAGGGCCTTGCGCGTCAGCTCGCGGTTTTCCGGGAGCAGCGGGTTGGGCACGCCGTTGGGGAAGTTGCCGTCGGGCTCGACGTTGATGAATACCCACTCCAGCGGCAAGCGACTGGCCAAGGCCTGGACCACAGGGCCGGCAGCACCGTTGCCCGGGTCGGCGAGGACTTTGAGTGGCTTGAGGGCCTTGACGTCGACGTAACCTACCAGGTGGTCGAGGTAGGCGCTCTTGTCGAAGGCTTCGCGCACTTGGCCAGCCTTGGCGGCCGGGGTGCCGAGGTTGCCTTCGTCGACACGCTGGCGGATTGCATCCAGGCCGGTATCGCCGCTGATGGGCCGGGATTCGGCCTTCACCAGCTTCATGCCGTTGTAACCCTTGGGGTTATGGCTGGCAGTGATCATCACGCCGCCGTCAGCCTTGTAATGGCTGGTGGCGAAGTAGACTTCCTCGGTGCCGCACAGGCCGATGTCGATGACGTCGGCGCCGGCCTCGGTGATGCCACGGACCAGGGCTGCGGCCAGGCCGGGGCTTTCCAGACGCATGTCGCGACCTACCACGATGGCCTTGCCGCTGAGTTCGAGCACCAATGCCCGGCCTATCCGATAGGCGATGTCATCGTTGAGCTGGGAGGGGACCTGGCCGCGGATGTCGTAGGCCTTGAAACATTGAGTGTGGATCGCGGGGTACATGCTGTTCACCAACCTTAATTATCCATGACCACAAAGGGGTGGCCGAAGGCAAGAATGGACCGCCAAGGCTTCATGCCAGTGGCTTGCGACTTGTAAGGCAGCAAAATATCGATCTGGTTCACCGACGGCCTTGTATCAATTGAGTCATAGTGGCCGGCTGACGACTTTGCGGCGGCGGCGCAGGGAAGCCAGGACCGCAAGGACAGGACCCAGGACCATGCCTGCCAGGAATGCCGCGATGATGAGCACTGCAACCGGCAACTGCGGGCCGGTGTAGCCCAGCACCACGATGTTCACGGGTTGCTGGTTCTCCAGCATGAACACGACGCCCGCCACCAGCACCAGGAGGACCAGGGCCACTAGCAGCAGTTTTTTAACCTTGTGCACTACGCACTCCTTTTGCCGAATGCCTCAGGCATGTTCGTGCTCTTCATCCTCATTCACCCGGTCGCGCAGCTCCTTGCCTGGCTTGAAGTGAGGAACGAATTTCCCATCCAGACTGACCGACTGCCCGGTCTTGGGATTGCGGCCTACCCGTGGTGCCCGGTAGTGCAGCGAGAAGCTGCCAAAACCGCGAATCTCGATACGATCACCCGTGGCCAGGCACTGTGACATCTGCTCAAGCATGGTCTTGATGGCCAGCTCCACATCCTTGGATGAAAGCAGGCCTTGATGGGTGACAATACGGTCGATCAGTTCAGATTTCGTCATATTTTTCCCTTCTTTATCAAGAAGCTAGACAATCGCTTCAAAGGTTTTAGCATGGCTGGAGGGATTTGAACAGCCCGCGTATTGACTTGTTGCAAAGGTTTACGGTAGATCGCGGAATCCGGACATCAGGATTGCTTGCAACGCACCACCAGGCTACGACTCGACATGCTTGCAGGATTGATACCAAAGGGGTAGTCAGGCGTATCGTCGGTCAGGTCCGTGGACTTGCTCAGCACGCTATAACCCCGCACCCCGCAGGCGCTCTCCGCTTTCTCGTAGCACTTCTCCCACGAGGACGTGATACCCGAGCAATTGATGTGCAGGGTAGCGAGGCCCTTCACGTTGTGGCTGGACATGGTCGCTGAGCAGCCGGACAACGTGATCAACAGGGTGAGAGGCAGCCATCCTTTCATTACCGGTCCTTCTGATTGCCCCCGAAACGGTCAATGACCGTTTCGCCGGGTCGCCGCATGCCCTCTTTTGGGTAGACAACTGATTTTTCAGGAGATTCTCCTGCATCCCGGATTTCTTCCGGCGGAGCAACAGAGTGGCGACTGTTTATGACTGTTTAATGTAGCAGGCCGGTAGAAGGTGCACCGCTGCCGCGACAAGACAATCAGCAGGCAGGTTGAAACGGCCTGCCTGCTGTTGGAGGGCACTGGCTCACTGCACCTCGACGTCGACGGCCTGATCCCCCCTTGGGGTGCGCTCCACGGTGAAGGTCACTCTCTGGCCCTCCAGGAGGCTCTTGAAGCCATCACCCTTGATGGCCTTGTAGTGGACGAACAGATCCTTGCCTGCTTCAGCGGCGATGAAGCCAAATCCTTTTTCGTTGTTGAACCATTTGACGGTGCCGGTGGGCATGGGCGCTTCTCCTTGGGTTGAGCGGCCGCGACTGTGGAATGCGCGGGCTTCCTGCATGGGTGACCCGAGCGATAGTGCGACAAGACTGGGAGGAGGATCAACGAAGGGATTGTTTCAAAATGCACGCTGTAGCAGCTGCCGAAGGCTGCGTCGGCGGTGGTCCTGCTTATACCGCGACAACCATGACGCGGCCTGGGGCCGCTGCTACAGGGATACGTGGGCGGACGCAAATCGCGGGCACAAAAAAGGGCGACCGAAGTCGCCCTTTTTCTAATGGTCAATCAGAACTTAGTTCTGCTTTTCCATTTGAGCACGCAGCAGGTCACCCAGGGTGGTTGGACCAGTTGCGATGTCCGAAGCAGCTGGCTTGTCGCGCAGGCTCTGGATTGCTTCTTTCTCGTCTTCAACGTCTTTCGACTTGATGGACAAGTTGATCACGCGCGACTTGCGGTCAACGCTGATGATCTTGGCTTCGACTTCTTCGCCTTCCTTCAGGACGTTACGCGCGTCTTCAACGCGGTCACGGCTGATTTCGGAAGCTTTCAGAGTGGCTTCGATGTCGTCGGCCAGGGTGATGATGGCGCCTTTGGCGTCAACTTCTTTAACGGTACCGCGAACGATAGCGCCTTTGTCGTTGACAGCAACGTAGTTGGAGAACGGATCGCTTTCCAGTTGCTTGATGCCCAGGGAGATGCGCTCACGCTCTGGATCAACCGACAGGATCACAGTGTTCAGCTCATCGCCTTTCTTGTAGCGGCGTACTGCTTCTTCGCCAGCTTCGTTCCAGGAGATGTCGGACAGGTGAACCAGACCGTCGATGCCGCCGTCCAGACCAATGAAGATACCGAAATCGGTGATCGACTTGATGGTGCCGGAGATTTCGTCGCCCTTGTTGAACTGGCCAGAGAAGTCTTCCCATGGGTTCGACTTGCACTGCTTGATGCCCAGGGAGATACGACGACGCTCTTCGTCGATGTCCAGAACCATGACTTCCACTTCGTCGCCGACTTGTACGACTTTCGAAGGGTGGATGTTCTTGTTGGTCCAGTCCATTTCGGAAACGTGTACCAGGCCTTCAACGCCTTCTTCCAGCTCAGCGAAGCAGCCGTAGTCGGTCAGGTTGGTCACGCGCGCCATGACGCGGGTGTTCTCTGGGTAACGAGCCTTGATAGCAACCCATGGGTCTTCACCCAGTTGCTTGAAGCCCAGGGAAACGCGGTTGCGCTCGCGATCGTACTTCAGAACCTTGACGTCGATCTCGTCGCCAACGTTGACCACTTCGGAAGGGTGCTTGATGCGCTTCCAGGCCATGTCGGTGATGTGCAGCAGGCCGTCCACGCCGCCCAGGTCCACGAAGGCGCCGTAGTCGGTGAGGTTCTTGACGATACCCTTGACTTGCTGGCCTTCCTGCAGCGATTCCAGCAGAGCTTCGCGCTCGGCCGAGTTCTCTGCTTCCAGGACGCTGCGACGGGAAACGACAACGTTGTTGCGCTTCTGGTCCAGCTTGATGACCTTGAATTCCAGCTCTTTGCCTTCCAGGTGCGTGGTATCACGAACCGGACGGACGTCGACCAGGGAACCAGGCAGGAACGCACGGATGCCGTTAACGTCGACAGTGAAGCCGCCTTTAACCTTACCGTTGATAACGCCCTTGACCACTTCTTCGGCGGCGAAAGCTGCTTCCAGAACAATCCAGCACTCGGCGCGCTTGGCTTTTTCACGGGACAGCTTGGTTTCGCCAAAGCCGTCTTCGACCGCGTCCAGCGCAACGTGAACTTCGTCACCGACCTTGATGGTCAGCTCGCCAGCTTCGTTGTAGAACTGCTCGAGCGGGATGACGCCCTCGGATTTCAGACCGGCGTGGACAGTAACCCAGTCACCGTCGATATCGACAACGATACCGGTGATGATCGCACCTGGTTGAAGGTTGAGGGTTTTCAGGCTTTCTTCAAAGAGTTCCGCAAAGCTTTCGCTCATTTTAATTCCTGTAGATTTGGGCGGTAGAAACGCCCATCAGCCGCACTCCAGACAATGCGGGTTCGTTCATAGTAAAGAAGGCGTACGGGCTAGGGACTGGTTTCCCGTACGCGTTCTGGTCACCCGGCGATGTCGCGTAGTGCGACTTCGCTCATGATGCGTTCCAACACCTGCTCGATCGACAATTCCGTGGAATCCAGCTGTATGGCGTCAGCCGCCGGCTTGAGCGGGGCTACCGCTCGCTGGGTGTCACGCTCATCGCGCGCACGTATCTCATCTAGCAGACTCGACAGACTAACATCTTCGCCTTTGCCCTTCAACTGCAAGTAACGTCGACGAGCACGCTCCTCGGCACTGGCGGTCAGGAAGATTTTCAGCGGTGCATCAGGGAACACCACGGTGCCCATGTCGCGGCCATCGGCGATCAGGCCCGGGGCCTCCAGGAACGCGCGCTGGCGCTGCAGCAGGGCGTCGCGCACCGCCGGCAGGGCGGCGACTTTCGAGGCGCCGGCGCCGGCGGTCTCGGTGCGGATCACGCTGCTGACCTCATCACCCTCGAGGATGATGCGTTGCAGCTGGCCTTCGGTGGCGGCGATGAATTGCACATCCAGATGAGCGGCCAGTTGCGCGAGCAAGGCTTCGTTGTCCAGGGCCACGCCATGGTTGCCGGCATTGAAGGCCAGCAGGCGATACAGGGCGCCGGAGTCCAGCAGGTTCCAGCCCAGGCGCTTGGCCAGGATACCGGCCACAGTGCCTTTGCCCGAGCCGCTTGGGCCGTCGATAGTAATTACTGGCGCGTGGGAAATCACGACTTGCCCTCTTCGGTTACACGGATCCCGACCTGGCCGCACACGGCCAGGAAGTTGGGAAAGGAGGTGGCGACGTTGGCGCAATCCAGGATGCGGATGGGCGCACTGGCGCGCAGCGCGGCGACACTGAAGGCCATGGCGATGCGATGGTCGCCCTGCCCTTGCACTTCGCCACCGTGCATTGCACCGCCGTCGATGATGATGCCGTCCTCGGTTGGCTGACATGTTACACCCAGCGCCGTGAGGCCGTCGGCCATGGCCTGGATGCGATCCGATTCCTTGACCCGCAGTTCCTGGGCGCCGCGCAGCACGGTACGCCCCTGGGCGCAGGCGGCGGCGACGAACAGCACCGGGAATTCGTCGATGGCCAGCGGTACCAGCTCGACGGGAATATCGATGCCCTGGAGCGCGGCCGAGCGCACATGCAGGTCGGCCACCGGCTCGCCGCCCACTTCACGGCGGTTTTCCAGGCGAATGTCGGCGCCCATCAGGCGCAGGATGTCGATGACACCGGTGCGGGTGGGATTGATGCCCACGTGCTCCAGCACCAGGTCCGACCCTGCGGCGATGGACGCGGCCACCAGGAAGAACGCGGCGGAAGAAATATCCCCCGGCACCTCGATGCGCGTGGCCGTCAGTGGCTGGCCGGCCGCCAGGGACACCGTGGCGCCCTGGGTGTCGACCGGGTAGCCGAAGCCACGCAGCATGCGCTCGGTGTGGTCGCGGGTCGGCGCCGGCTCGGTGACGCGGGTCTCACCCTGGGCGTACAGGCCCGCCAGCAGCAGGCTGGATTTGACCTGGGCACTGGCCATGGGCAGCGTGTAGTCCAGCGCCTTGAGCGGCTGGCCCCCGCGAATGGTCAGCGGCGGCAGGCCGCCGGCGCCGGTCTCGATCTGCGCGCCCATTTCCCGCAATGGCTTGGCCACGCGGCTCATCGGGCGCTTGGACAAGGACGCATCGCCGGTCAGCACGCTGTCGAAGCGCTGGGCCGCGAGCAGCCCGGCCAGCAGGCGCATGCTGGTGCCGGAATTACCGACATAAATAGGCCCCGGCGGCGGCTGCAAGCCATGCAGGCCGACGCCATGAATGGTCAAGCGGCCGTGGTGCGGGCCCTCGATGACCACGCCCATGTCGCGGAACGCCTGCAGGGTGGCCAAGGCGTCCTCGCCTTCAAGGAAGCCTTCCACCTCGGTGGTGCCGTCGGCGAGCGCGCCGAGCATTACCGCACGGTGGGAAATGGATTTGTCGCCCGGCACGCGGATACGCCCCGACAGGCGGCCACCCGGTGCGGCGACGAAATTCAGGTCGCGCGCCTCGCGCTTGTCCACGTAGGCACGGCGGGCGAGGATCTTGCCGAAGTGTTCGCGCGCCATGCGCGCGCGGGTGAACACGCCGAGCATCTTCTGCCCGTCGCCAGCGTCCACGGCGTCACGCAGCGCGTCAAGGTCGCTGCGGAAGGTGTCGAGGGTGCGCAGCACCGCGTCGCGGTTGGCCAGGAAGATGTCATGCCACATCACCGGGTCGCTGCCGGCAATACGGGTGAAGTCGCGGAAACCGCCCGCGGCGTAGCGGAAGATTTCCAGGTTTTCGTTGCGCTTGGCCAGGGAATCCACCAAGCCGAAGGCCAGCAGGTGCGGCAGGTGGCTGGTGGCCGCCAGCACTTCGTCGTGGCGCTCGATGGCCATGTGCTCGACGTCGGCGCCCAATGCGCGCCACAGCGCGTCGACGATGGACAACGCACGCGGCGCGGTCTCCGGCAACGGCGTGAGGATGACCTTGTGGCGCTGGAATAGCTTGGCGTTGGAGGCCTCCACCCCGCTCTGCTCGGACCCGGCAATCGGGTGGCCGGGCACGAAGTTGAGCAGCTGCGCCGGCGCCAGCACTTCACGCGCCGCACGCACGACGTTGCCCTTGGCACTGCCCACGTCGGTGAGGATGGCATCGCCCAGGTCGAGCTGCGCCAGCTTGGCCAGCAGTTTCTCCATGGCCAGGATAGGCACGGCCAGCTGAATCACGTCGGCGCCCTTGCAGGCTTCGGCCAGGTCCGCCTCGCAGCGGTCGACCACGCCCAGTTCCACCGCCAGCTTGCGCGACTGCGGGTCCAGGTCCAGGCCCACCACTTCCGCGCACAGCCCGCTTTCGCGCACGCCCTTGGCGAAGGAACCACCGATCAGGCCCAGGCCGACCACCACCAGGCGGCCGATCAGGGGCTTGGGTGCTACTACCGAAAAACCATCAACCACGTGCCAGGACCTTGCTCAGCGCTTCCAGGAAACGAGCGTTTTCAGTCGGCAGGCCAATGGTCACCCGCAGGTGGTTGGGCATGCCGTAGTTGGCCACCGGACGCACGATCACGCCTTCCTGCAACAGGCCCTGGAACACCGGCGCAGCCACGCGGCCCAGGTCGATGCAGAGGAAGTTGCCCTTGGACGGGATCCAGCCCAGGCCCAGCTCGCGGCAGCCTTCCTGCAGCTGTTGCATGCCGAACTCGTTGAGCTCGCGGCTCTTGGCCAGGTAGGCGCTGTCGGTCAGCGCCGCACAGGCGGCCGCCAGGGCCAGGCTGTTGACGTTGAACGGCTGGCGCACGCGGTTGAGCACGTCAGCGATCACCGGCGAGGACAGCGCGTAGCCCACGCGCAACGCTGCCAGGCCATAGGCCTTGGAGAAGGTGCGCGAGACCAGCAGGTTGGGGTGCTGCGCCAGGTAGTCGAGGCCGTCCGGCAGCTCGCCGCCGGTGGCGTATTCGATGTAGGCCTCGTCCAGCACCACCAGCACGTCCTGCGGCACGTCGCGCAGGAAGTCGCCCAGCGCCTGGGCATTGAACCAGGTGCCGGTCGGGTTGTTGGGGTTGGCGATGAAGACGATGCGGGTGTTGGCGTCGATGGCCGCCAGCATGGCCGGCAGGTCGTGGCCCCACTCCTTGGCCGGCACCACGCGCGACTCGGCGCCCACGGCCTGGGTCACGATCGGGTAGACGGCGAAGGCGTGCTCGCTGAACACCGCGTTCTGGCCAGGGGCCAGGTAGGCGCGGGCCACCAGCTCGAGGATGTCGTTGGAGCCGTTGCCCAGGGTGACCTGGTTGACCTGCACACGGCAGCGCTCGGCCAACAGGGTCTTCAGCTCGAAGCCGTTGCCGTCGGGGTAGCGGGTCAGCTCGGCCAGCTCGTTGGCGATGGCTTCGCGCACCTTGGGGCTGGCACCCAGCGGGTTTTCGTTGCTGGCCAGCTTGACGATGTTCGCCGGGTCCAGGTTCAACTCGCGGGCCAGTTCATCCACCGGCTTGCCGGGGACGTAAGGCGACAGCTTTTGTACGCCCGACTGCGCGAGGGCGAGAAAATCACTCATTGCTAAACCTCAGAGAACGGCTTTCGGGTACGAGCCCAGCACCTTGAGTGCCACGGCTTCCTGGCTGATCTTCTCGAGCACGCCCTTGATCAGCGGATCACGGTGATGGCCGACGAAATCGATGAAGAATACGTAGGTCCATTTACCGCTGCGTGACGGACGGGTCTCGATACGGGTCAGGTCGATGCCGTTGTCGTGGAACGGCACCAGCAGCTCGTGCAGCGCACCCGGGCGGTTGCTCATGGAGACGATGATCGAGGTCTTGTCGTCGCCGGTGGGCGGCACTTCCTGGTTGCCGATGATCAGGAACCGCGTGGAGTTATCCGGGCGGTCCTCGATTTTCTCGGCCAGGCGGGTCAGGCCGTAGAGGCTGGCCGCCATGTCGCCGGCGATGGCCGCCGAGTTCCACTCGCCCTTGACCCGCTTGGCGGCCTCGGCGTTGCTGGACACGGCGATACGCTCGACGTTGGGGTAATGCGCGTCCAGCCACTTGCGGCACTGGGCCAGGGACTGGGCGTGGGAATAGATACGCGTGATCGCGTCGGTCTTGGTGCTTTCGCCAATCAGCAGGTGATGGTGGATACGCAGCTCCACCTCACCGCAGATGACCATGTCGTGTTCCAGGAAGCTGTCCAGGGTGTGGTTGACCGCACCCTCGGTGGAGTTTTCCACCGGCACCACGCCGAAGTTGACCGCACCAGCCACCACTTCACGGAACACTTCGTCGATGGCCGCCATCGGCTTGCTGATCACGGCGTGACCGAAGTGTTTCATGGCCGCCGCCTGGGTGAAGGTACCTTCAGGGCCCAGGTAAGCGACTTTCAGTGGGTTCTCCAGGGCCAGGCACGAGGACATGACTTCGCGGAACAAGCGCGCCATCTCTTCGTTGCTCAATGGGCCCTTGTTGCGTTCCATCACGCGTTTCAGCACCTGGGCTTCACGCTCGGGCCGGTAGAACACCGGCACCTCGCCTTCGGCCAGGGAGGCCATTTTCACGCGGGCAACTTCTTCGGCGCAGCGGGCACGATCGCTGATCAGTTCGAGAATTTTCTCGTCCAGGGCATCGATGCGCACCCGCAGGGCTTTCAGCTCCTGGTCAGACATCAGGCGTTTTCCTTCTCGAACTCGGCCATGTAGGCAACCAGCGCTTCAACCGCGTCCAGGCCCAGGGCGTTGTAGATGGAGGCACGCATGCCGCCCACCGAACGGTGACCCTTGAGGTTGAGCAGGCCACGGGCGTCGGCGCCGGCCAGGAAGGCCTTGTCCAGGCGCTCGTCCGCCAGGCGGAACGGCACGTTCATCCACGAGCGGGCGTTGTGCGAGATCGGGTTGGTGTAGAAGGCGCTGCTGTCGATGAAGCCGTACAGGCGGTCTTTCTTGGCGCGGTTGCGCGCTTCCATGGCCTCGACACCACCCTGCTCCTTCAGCCACTCGAACACCAGGCCCGAGAGGTACCAGGAATAGGTGGCCGGGGTGTTGTACATCGACGCGTTGTCGGCGGCGATCTTGTAGTTGAGCATGGTCGGGCAGGCGCTGCGGGCGCGGCCCAGCAGGTCTTCGCGAATGATCACCACCACCAGGCCGCTGGGGCCGATGTTCTTCTGCGCGCCGGCGTAGATCATGCCGTACTGCGACACGTCGATGGGGCGCGAGAGGATGTCGGAGGACATGTCCACCACCAGCGGCACGTCACCGGTCTGCGGTACCCAGTCGAATTCCAGGCCGCCGATGGTTTCGTTGGACGCGTAGTGAACGTAGGCGGCACCTGGAGTCAGGTTCCACTCGTTCTGGCCAGGGATGGCCAGGTAATCGTAAGGCTTGGCGCTGGCGGCGACGTTGATGTTGCCGTAGCGACGCGCTTCTTCGATGGCCTTCTTCGACCAGATGCCGGTCTCGATGTAGTCCGCGGTGCCGCCTTCGGGCAGCAGGTTCAGCGGGATCTCGGCGAACTGCTGGCTGGCGCCACCCTGCAGGAACAGGACCTTGTAGTTGGACGGAATGGACAGCAGGTCACGCAGGTCCTGCTCGGCCTTCTCGGCAATGGCCACGTAGTCGTCGCTGCGGTGGCTCATCTCCATGACGGAGAGGCCCTTGCCGCGCCAGTTCAGCATTTCGGCCTGGGCGCGCTGCAGGACAGCTTCAGGGAGCGCAGCGGGACCTGCGCAGAAGTTAAAGGCTCGGTTGCTCACATCCACTCTCGCTCTGCTTGAATTCGTTAGATCGGCGGTGAGGCCATCGCGGCCAAGGCCGGCTCCTACGGCCAACGTTGACGGCAACCAGCACCACCACCCAAATATCATTGAGGGCACCGAAGTGCCCCCATGATCCATCACGACAATTTATTCCTGCGGCAACTCGTCGTCGCCTGGCGCCTCATCCGCCACCTCGGCGCCTTCGGCCGGCGCTTCGAAGCCCTCTTCGCCCTCGAGCAATTCCTCGCCCTCGACTTCCGATGGCTCCTGCACGCGCTCCAGGCCTACCAGCGTCTCGTCGCTGGCCAGCTTGATCAGCGTCACGCCCTGGGTGTTACGGCCCAGGCTGGAGACTTCGCTGACGCGGGTACGCACCAGGGTGCCCTGGTCGGAAATCAGCATGATCTCCTCGCCGTCCAGCACCTGTACAGCCCCGACCAGACGGCCGTTGCGGTCGTTGCTGACCATGGCGATGACGCCCTGGCCGCCACGCTTGTACTCGGGGAACTCGCCGATGGCGGTGCGCTTGCCATAACCACGCTCGGAAGCGGTGAGGATCTGGCTGCCTTCTTCAGGGATCAGCATGGAAATCAGCTTCTGCCCTTCTGGCAGGCGCATGCCGCGCACGCCGCGGGCGGTACGACCCATGGCCCGTACGTCGGATTCCTTGAAGCGGGTGACCTTGCCGCCGTCGGAGAACAGCATGACTTCACGCTCGCCGTCGGTGATGGCGGCCGAGATCAGCACGTCGCCTTCGTCCAGCTCCAGGGCGATCAGGCCCACGCTGCGCTGGCGGCTGAAGGATTCCAGCGGGGTCTTCTTCACGGTGCCGTTGGCGGTGGCCATGAAGATGAAGTGACCTTCGGTGTATTCCTCCACCGGCAGCATGGTGGTGATGTACTCGCCATCGTCCAGCGGCAGCAGGTTGACCAGCGGGCGACCACGGGCGGCACGCGAGGCCTCCGGGATCTCGTAGGTCTTGAGCCAGTACACCTTGCCCTTGCTGGAGAACAGCAGCAGGGTGGTATGGCTGTTCGCTACCAGCAGGTGGGCGATGTAGTCTTCGTCCTTCACACCGGTAGCCGACTTGCCCTTGCCGCCGCGGCGCTGGGCCTGGTAGGCAGCCAGTGGCTGGGTCTTGGCGTAGCCGCCGTGGGAGATGGTCACCACGCGCTCTTCTTCCGGGATCATGTCACCCAGGGTCAGGTCCAGGCGCGCGTCGAGGATCTCGGTGCGGCGCACGTCGCCGTATTCGGCGCGGATCACTTCCAGCTCTTCGCGAATCACTTCCATCAGGCGCGCAGCGCTGTTGAGGATGCGGATCAGCTCGCCGATCTGGTTGAGGATCTCCTGGTACTCGGCCAGCAGCTTCTCGTGCTCCAGGCCGGTGAGGCGGTGCAGGCGCAGGTCGAGGATGGCCTGGGCCTGTTCCGGCGACAGCCAGTACTTGCCGTCACGCAGGCCGTACTGCGGATCCAGGTTCTCGGGGCGCGACGACTCGGCGCCGGCCGCTTCCACCATGGCTACCACGGCGCTGGATTCCCAGGCAGTGCTGACCAGGGCTTCCTTGGCCTCGGACGGCGTCGGCGAGGCCTTGATCAGGGCGATGACCGGGTCGATGTTCGACAGGGCAACGGCCTGGCCTTCCAGGATGTGGCCGCGCTCGCGGGCCTTGCGCAGCTCGAACACGGTGCGGCGGGTGACCACTTCGCGGCGGTGGCGCACGAAGGCTTCCAGCAGGTCCTTGAGGTTCAGCACCCGTGGGCGGCCGTCGATCAGGGCCACCACGTTGATGCCGAACACGGCCTGCATCTGGGTCTGGGCGTAGAGGTTGTTGAGGATCACCTCCGGCACTTCGCCGCGACGCAGCTCGATGACGATACGCATGCCGTCCTTGTCGGACTCGTCGCGCAGTTCGGTGATGCCTTCCAGCTTCTTCTCTTTCACC
This sequence comes from Pseudomonas sp. GYB4201, assembly GCF_056312595.1. Lineage (NCBI taxonomy): Bacteria > Pseudomonadati > Pseudomonadota > Gammaproteobacteria > Pseudomonadales > Pseudomonadaceae > Pseudomonas > Pseudomonas sp. GYB4201. Next base: position 188,992 of record NZ_JBWGIG010000011.1, read on the forward strand.
AGCTCCGCGATCTTCTCGATCAGGCGGGCCTTGTTCAGCTGGTACGGCAGCTCGGTGACCACGATCTGCTGGCGGCCGCCAACCTTGTCGATGTCTTCGACGGTGGAACGGGCACGCATATAAATGCGGCCACGGCCGGTGCGGTAGGCCTCGATGATGCCGGCGCGACCGTTGATGATGCCTGCGGTCGGGAAGTCGGGGCCGGGAATGTACTGCATCAACTCGTCGACGGTGATGTCGGCGTTGTCGATCAGCGCCAGGCAACCGTCGATGACTTCACCGAGGTTGTGTGGCGGGATGTTGGTGGCCATGCCCACGGCGATACCGCTGGAGCCGTTGACCAGCAGGTTGGGGATGCGCGTCGGCATCACCGCCGGGATCTGCTCGGTGCCGTCGTAGTTGGGCACCCAGTCCACGGTTTCCTTGTGCAGGTCGGCCAGCAGCTCATGGGCCAGCTTGGTCATGCGCACTTCGGTGTATCGCATGGCCGCGGCGTTGTCGCCGTCCACCGAACCGAAGTTGCCCTGGCCGTCTACCAGCAGGTAGCGCAGGGAGAAAGGCTGGGCCATACGCACGATGGTGTCGTAGACCGCGGTGTCACCGTGAGGGTGGTACTTACCGATCACGTCACCGACCACACGGGCGGATTTCTTGTACGGTTTGTTCCAGTCGTTACCCAGTTCACTCATCGCAAACAGAACGCGGCGATGCACGGGCTTCAAGCCATCACGCGCATCAGGCAGTGCACGCCCGACGATGACGCTCATCGCGTAGTCGAGGTAGGACTGTCTCAGCTCGTCTTCGATATTGACCGGGAGGATTTCTTTGGCCAGTTCGCCCATGAGAAGCCTGATTCCTTTTTCTGGTGAAACTCCGTCACATCCAATGGGACGAACGAAGCTCGCCGCCGACGGCACGGCCGTGAGGCGACTTACGACAAATCAACGAGTTATGCTCTGGATCTGCGCAGTGGGGGCCACCTCAAAGGGCGACCCTGGAAACCGTCGGATGTTACCACAAAGCCCGTCAGGGACCTATCCCCTGGAAGGCTTGCAAACCCATTAATTGATGAGTGATCGCGCCTGGGATGGCTCTGAGGGGCTTTTGTGCGCAATTGGCAATGTTTACACCCCTGATTTCCCCGTAGCAGCTGCCGAAGGCTGCGTCCCGGATCGGCGCGGTCCCAGAGGGTGCGCGGCGCAGGTGCGAGTCAATGCAACCGCTTGCGACACATCAGCTGGGCCAGCTTGGCCGCGTCGGGCCGCTCGACGATGCCTTTCTCGGTGATGATCGCGTCGATCAGGTCCGCCGGGGTCACGTCGAACACCGGGTTGAAGGCATCGACATCGGCGCCCAGGCGCTGCCCGCCCACTTCCAGCAGTTCGCGGCCGTCGCGCTCCTCGATGGGAATGTCCTCGCCACTGGCCAGGCTCATGTCGATGGTGGAACTGGGCGCCACCACCATGAAGCGCACGCCGTGGTGCATGGCGGTGACGGCCAGCTGGTAGGTGCCGATCTTGTTGGCCACGTCGCCGTTGGCGGTAATGCGGTCGGCGCCGACGATGACCCAGGTGATGCCTTTGGTTTTCATCAAGTGCGCGGCGGCGGAATCAGCGTTGACGGTGACCGGGATGCCCTCGTTGGCCAGCTCCCAGGCGGTCAGGCGCGAGCCCTGCAGCCACGGGCGGGTTTCATCGGCGTAGACGCGCTCGACCATGCCTTCGATGAACGCCCCGCGGATCACCCCCAGCGCGGTGCCGAAGCCGCCGGTGGCCAGGGCGCCGGTGTTGCAGTGGGTTAGGATGGCCTGGGCGTTGCCCTGGTGACGGCGGATCAGATCCACGCCCAGCTGGGCCATGGTCAGGTTGGCCTCGCGGTCGCTTTCATGGATGGCCAGGGCTTCGGCCTCCAGCAGGCCCAGCACGTCGGCATGGCCCTTGACCCGTTCCAGGCGCTCGCGCATGCGGTTCAGCGCCCAGAACAGGTTGACCGCCGTAGGCCGCGAGGCCGCCAGCACGGTGAAATCCTGCTCCAGCGCTGCCAGCCAGTCGCCCCCCTGGGCATGACGTTGGCGGGCGCCCAGGACGATGCCATAGGCGGCACTGATGCCGATGGCCGGCGCGCCGCGCACCACCATGCCACGGATGGCCTCGGCGACGCCGGCGGCGTCGGTGTAGGCCAGCCAGGTCTCCTGGTGCGGCAGCACGCGCTGGTCGAGCAGATGCAGGGCCCCGTCACGCCAGTCGATGGCCTTCACTTTCTCTGCTGCCAATAGACGTTCGCGCATTGCCCACCCCTGATCTGAAAGCTGACATCAAAAGCGGCCGATTATAGCGAGCCCCCGGGGAAGACGCTCGGGTATACTTCGCCATCACCGACCCAAAGCACTGGAACCTCACCATGCCCGACGCTGCCCAGCCCCTCGACCTGTTGCTGTTGCCCAGCTGGCTGGTGCCCGTGGAACCGGCCGGCGTGGTGCTGAAGGAGCATGGCCTGGGCGTGCGTGACGGCAATATAGTGTTTATCGGCCCGCGAGCGGAAGCCTTGAAGCTGGCGGCCCGCGAGGTGCGCGAGCTGCCCGGCATGCTGCTGACCCCGGGTTTGGTCAACGCCCACGGCCACGCGGCCATGACCCTGTTCCGCGGCCTGGCCGACGATTTGCCGCTGATGACCTGGCTGCAGGACCACATATGGCCCGCCGAAGGGCGCTGGGTGGACGAGGCGTTCGTGCGCGACGGCACTGACCTGGCCATCGCCGAGCAGCTGAAAGGCGGCGTTACCTGCTTCTCGGACATGTACTTCTACCCGCGCGCGGCCAGCGAACGGGTGCACCACAGCGGCATGCGCGCGCAAATCAGCATTCCGGTGCTGGATTTCCCCATCCCGGGTGCACGCAGCGCCGATGAAGCCCTGCACCAGGGCGTGGAACTGTTCAGTGACCTGAAACACCATCCGCGCATCTCCATTGCCTTCGGCCCCCACGCCCCTTATACCGTGGGTGACGCCAACCTGGAAAAAATCCGCGTGCTGGCCGACGAACTGGACGCTGCCATCCAGATGCACGTGCACGAGACGGCCGGCGAAGTGGAGCAGGCCCTGGCGCAGGGTGGCGAGCGGCCACTGGCGCGCCTGGGCCGCCTGGGCCTGCTGGGCCCGCGCTTCCAGGCCGTGCACATGACGCAAATCAGCGAAGAGGACCTGGCCCTGCTGGTGGAAAGCAACACCAGCGTGGTGCACTGCCCCGAATCCAACCTCAAGCTGGCCAGCGGCTTCTGCCCGGTGGAACGCCTGTGGCAGGCCGGCGTCAATGTGGCAGTAGGCACCGACGGCGCCGCCAGCAACAATGACCTCGACCTGCTGGGCGAGACGCGCACCGCCGCGCTGCTGGCCAAGGCCGTGGCCGGCAACGCCACCGCCCTGGACGCCCACCGCGCCCTGCGCATGGCCACGCTCAACGGCGCCCGCGCCCTGGGCCTGGAAGCCAGCATCGGCTCGCTGGAAGTGGGCAAGGCCGCCGACATGACCGCGTTCGACCTGTCGGGGCTGGCCCAGCAGCCAGTGTACGACCCGGTTTCACAACTGATCTACGCCACGGGCCGGGACTGCGTGACGCACGTCTGGGTCGGTGGTAGCGCCCTGCTTCAGGACCGTGCGCTGACGCGCATGGACGAACAGGGCCTGGCGGCCACCGCCGCCGGCTGGGGCCAGCGCATCGCGGCCCGGCACGAATAACCCTTGCGGCCGCCTGGTGGCGGCCGGCACTACGCCAAATTCAACACAGTTTTCAAAAGGACACCCCAATGAGCAACGTCGACCACGCCGAAATCGCCAAGTTCGAAGCCCTGGCGCACCGCTGGTGGGACCGCGAGAGCGAGTTCAAGCCCCTGCACGACATCAACCCCATGCGCGTCAACTGGATTGACGAGCGCGCCAAGCTGTCCGGCAAGAAGGTCCTGGACGTAGGCTGCGGCGGCGGCATCCTCAGCGAGGCCATGGCCCTGCGCGGCGCCACCGTCACCGGCATCGACATGGGCGAGGCGCCACTGGCCGTGGCCCAGCTGCACCAGCTGGAGTCCGGCGTGCAGGTGGAATACCGGCAGATCACCGCCGAGGCCCTGGCCGAGGAAATGCCTGGCCAGTTCGACGTGGTCACCTGCCTGGAAATGCTCGAGCACGTGCCCGACCCGTCGTCGGTGATCCGCGCCTGCTACAAAATGGTCAAGCCGGGCGGCCAGGTGTTCTTCTCCACCATCAACCGCAACCCCAAGTCCTACCTGTTCGCCATCATCGGCGCCGAGTACATCCTCAAGCTGATGCCGCGCGGCACCCACGACTTCAAGAAATTCATCCGCCCTTCCGAGCTGGGCGCCTGGGCGCGCACGGCCGGCCTGTCGGTCAAGGACATCATCGGCCTGACCTACAACCCGCTGACCAAGCACTACAAGCTGGCCGCCGACGTCGACGTCAACTACATGGTCCAGACCCTGCGGGAGGAGTGATCGATGCGCTTGAGAGCGGTTCTCTTCGACATGGACGGCACCCTGCTGGACACGGCGCCGGACTTCATCGCCATCTGCCAGGCCATGCTCGCCGAGCGCAACCTGCCGGCCATCGATGAGCAGCTGATTCGCGACGTGGTGTCGGGCGGTGCCAAGGCCATGGTCTCGGCCACCTTCGCCCTGTCGCCCCAGGCGCCGGAGTTCGAGGCCCTGCGCCTGGAATTCCTGGAGCGCTACCAGGTGGGCTGCGCGGTGCACAGCCACCTCTACGAGGGCATGGCCGAGTTGCTGGACGACATCGAGAAAGCCGGCCTGCGCTGGGGCGTGGTCACCAACAAGCCGGTGCGCTTCGCCGAGCCGATCATGCAGCAGCTGGGCCTGGCCGAGCGCTCGGCGCTGCTGATCTGCCCGGACCACGTGACCAACAGCAAGCCCGACCCCGAGCCGCTGACCCTGGCGTGCAAGATGCTCGACCTGGACCCGGCCAGCGTGCTGTTCGTGGGCGACGACCTGCGCGACATCGAGTCGGGCCGCGACGCCGGCACCCGCACCGCAGCCGTGCGCTATGGCTATATTCACCCTCACGACAACCCCAGCCACTGGGGCGCCGACGTGGTGGTGGACCACCCGCTGGAACTGCGCAAGGTGCTCGACCAGGCCATGTGCAGCTGCTGACCGCCGGCCCACCACGCCCGTAGCCGCTGCCGCCAGGCTGCGCTGGCCCTATGCCCCGCTGGAGATCTACGGCGCACTTCAGGGCCAGCGCAGGCTTCGCCAGCGGCTACGGGGATGTGGCGGCCGCAAAGGAGAATTTTCATGTTCGACTACACCGCCCCACCCGCCCTGCTCAAGGACCGCATCATCCTGGTGACCGGTGCCGGCCGCGGCATCGGCGCCGCTGCCGCCCTCGCCTACGCCGCCCACGGTGCCACCGTGCTGCTGCTGGGCAAGACCGAAGCCAACCTGAGCGAGGTCTACGACCAGATCGAGGCCGCCGGCCACCCGCGCCCGGTGGTCATCCCCTTCAACCTGGAAACCGCCCTGCCACATCACTACGACGAGCTGGCAGTGATGATCGAGAACGAGTTCGGCCGCCTCGACGGGCTGCTGCACAACGCCTCCATCATCGGCCCGCGCACGCCCCTCGACCAACTGTCGGGCGAGCACTTCATGCGGGTGATGCACGTCAACGTCAACGCCACCTTCATGCTCACCAGCACGCTGCTGCCGCTGCTCAAGCTGTCGGCGGATGGTTCGATGGTGTTCACCTCCAGCAGCGTCGGGCGCAAGGGCCGGGCCTACTGGGGTGCGTACGGGGTGTCGAAATTCGCCACCGAAGGCCTGATGCAGACCCTGGCCGACGAGCTGGATGGCATGGGCACGTTGCGCGCCAACAGCATCAACCCGGGCGCCACACGCACCAGCATGCGTGCCCAGGCCTACCCGGCGGAAGCGCCGGAGAAAAACCCGCTGCCCGAGGCCATCATGCCGGTGTACCTGTACCTGATGGGCCCGGACAGCAAGGCCGTGAACGGCCAGGCGTTCAACGCCCAGTAATCACCCTCAGTGCTGGGCGGCCACGGCCGCCAGGCGTTCGCGGCGCACGCTGTGCTGCTCGCGCTCGAACGCCATGCAGCGCTCCAGGAAGTTGAACATGTAGTCGTAGCTGCGGCACACCGCGCGACGCAGCTCGGCCTGCAGCGCCTTGGTGGGGTTGTGGCCGGCCAGGGTGCAGATGATCTCCAGCGCTTCCCACGGGTGGGCGTCGTCGTACTGGGCGTGCATCTTCAGCCACTTCATGGCGCGCTTGCGGCCTTCCTCGGGGAACGAGTTGGCGTACACGTCGTTGGCGCAGACCACCGCCGACCATTCGCCGGTGGCACCCTCGATGGCGTAGTTGGTAGCGGCAATGCCGACGATCAGCGAGTCCGCCGACGTGGTCTGCCAGCACCAGTGGCTCAGCGACAGCAGCTCGGCAGGCACGTCCTGCGCCTGCAGATCTTCCAGGCTGACGCCATGGGCGTTGCACCAGTGCACCCAGTAATCGGCATGGTTGAGTTCCACGCGAATGTTGCGCATCAGCCAGCGGCGGGCCATGTCCTCGCCCGGGTGGCGGCCAAAGCGGGTCTTGGTTAGGCTCTGGGCCATGTACAGGGCAAACTGCTCCACCACCGGCCAGCCACCAATCAGGTACTGACGCATGGTCTTGGCGCTGAGGGTGGCATCGCGCATGGCGCGGTACAGCTCATGGTCCACCACGCGCCGCTTGCTTTCGCTGCAGTCACGAATCAGCTGTTGGGCCCAAAGCGGGTAACTGGTGGCTTCCATGAGGGGGCCAGTACGGACGAACGCCTCGATCACTTGTCAGATTCCTTCTTTATTGAGTGACGGTCACGGCTGCAGCATCAGCGAAAAGTCCCCGGCGCCTTGAACAACAAGGGGCGCGGGCGGACCTCGCGACGCTGCAGACTTTCGCAGGTGAATACCTGTGGACGTTCTATCAGATAACCCTGGGCATAATCTACCCCGATTTCCAGCAAAGCCTGCTCTATCAGCGGGGTTTCGACGAACTCGGCGATGGTTTCCTTGCCCATCACGTGGCCGATATGGTTGATCACCTCGACCATGGCGCGGTTGATCGGGTCGTCGAGCATGTCCTTGACGAAACTGCCGTCGATCTTGAGGAAGTCCACCGGCAGGTGCTTGAGGTAGGCGAACGAGGACATGCCGGCGCAGAAATCGTCCAGCGAGAAGCGGCAGCCCAGGCTCTTGAGCTCGTTGATGAAGCGGATGGCGCTGCCCAGGTTGGAAATCGCCGCGGTCTCGGTGATTTCGAAACAGATCAATTCCGGCGGAATGGCAAAGCGCTGGAACTGCTCGCGCAGGTACTCCAGGAACGCCTCGTCGCCGATGCTGGTGCCCGACAGGTTGATGGCGCAGATGGCCAGCGGCCCTTCCACCCCTTCACTCATGCACTGCTGGATGATCTTGAAGACGTTCTGCACCACCCAGCGATCCAGCGCCGTCATCAGGCCGTAGCGCTCGGCGGCGGGGATGAAGTTCTCCGGCATGATGATGCGCCCGCTTTCGTCGTGCAGGCGCAGCAGGATCTCCACGTGGCCGCCAGAGGCCGAAGTGCGGCCCAGGGCGGCGATTTCCTGGGCGTAGAGCACGAAGCGGTTCTCTTCCAGGGCCATGTGCAGGCGCTGCACCCAAGCCATCTCGCCGAAGCGCATGGACAGCTCGGTGTCGTCGGCGTGGTACACCTGCACGCGGTTGCGGCCCTTCTCCTTGGCCATGTAGCAGGCCATGTCGGCGGCGCGCAGGGAGGCTTCCAGGGTGGTGGGCAGTTGGGCAATGTGTACCAGGCCGATACTCACGGTGGTCACGAATGGCCGGCCCTTCCACACGAAGTGCAGGTTCTGCACGGTCTGGCGCAGGCTGTCGGCGATGCGCTCGGCGACATCGGCCGGGCAGTTTTCCAGGAGGATGCCGAACTCGTCGCCACCCAGGCGCGCCAGGGTGTCGCCGTCGCGCAGCCCCGACTGCAACAAAGTGCAGATATGCCGCAGCAGCTCGTCGCCAGCGGCATGGCCGCAGGTGTCGTTGACCAGCTTGAACTGATCCAGGTCGAGGAACATCAGCGAGTGGCGGCACTGGTTGCGGCCGACGTTGCCCAGCGCCTGCTCCAGGCGGAATTCGAACTCGCGGCGGTTGGCCAGGCCGGTCAGGGCGTCGTGGGTGGCCTGCCAGGACAGGTTGGCGATGTACTGCCGCTCCTGGGTCATGTCGTGCAGCACCAGCACGGTGCCGCTGATGCGCCCGTCGGTGCGGATGGGCGCGCCCACCAGGGTCACCGACACGGTGCTGCCGTCCAGGCGCTGGATCAGCTTGGCGTGCTCGCTGCCACCGGTCAGCTGGCCGCCGAGGATGTGCTCGATCAGGGTGAAGCTGTCTTTCTCGGCGTTTTCGTCGAGCAGGTTGAACAGCGAGGCCAGCGGCAGGCCGGCCGCCTGCTCGGCGTTCCAGTGGGTGAGCTGCTCGGCAGCCGGGTTCATGTAGGCGATGCAGCCCTCGAAGTCGGTGGCGATCACGCCATCGCCGATGGACGCCAGGGTCACCTGGGCACGCTCTTTCTCAAGCTCCAGGGCGGTGGCGAAGGCGCGTCGCTGCACCAGCAGCTTGTGGCTGCGCCACAGGGCCAGGGCGATGAGCAGCAGCGCGGTGCCGACGTTGACCAGCATCAACAGCCGCCAGAGGAACCGCGAGCCCTCCCCCAGCGCGTCGCTGAAGGCCTTGGCCGCCGGCGTGACGCCGTCGTTGATGGCCAAAATGCGGTCCTTCCAGCGCATGATGTCTTCTTCGCTGGCGCTGCCACTGCCGATGCCGGCGTGCATCTGTTGGGCCACCGAGTCCAGCTGCACCAGGTAGCTGTCGCCCACGGTCCAGCGCTCGATGGCGCGCTCCAGGTAGCTGAAATGGCGGAAATTGAGGTACAGCCAGATCAGGCTGGACACGTCGTCAGGGTGGTTGCCGCCCTGCAGGATGCCCTGGCGCGCCGCGACCAGGTCCGGGACGGGCTGGTCCAGGGCCACGCGCAGGTCATGGCTGCCCTGCGGCACGGCAATGGCAGCCTGGTACTTGCTGAAAATGCGTTCATCGCGGCTGTCGGCGTACAGGTTCAGGTAGTAGATGGCGTCTTTCTGGCCCTTGGACCACAGACTCTCGCCGGCCACATAGCCCCGCACGGCCGACAACGCGTATAGGCTGATGCACCCCAACAGTGCCTGAAACAATACGACTGCGATAAATGGCCAGACGATGCCTAATAATCTCGGCGTTTCGAGAGTCCGATTTTGCTTCATGAGGTCCCTTGCATCAGCAGAGCCAGACAACCATCCAGGAAAACTCCACTCACATCAGCTCAGCCTAGGCGAAAACTGCGCGTTCAGTGGGTTATCGATGATCAGGCATTACATTTCGTTCGAGGCGGCACTTTACAGGCCTATCCAAATGAATGGCTAGCGTTGTCTTTGGTACAAATGTACTCAAAACCGGACGTTTCAGACCTGTTGCAGGTGGCCGTACAGCCGCGCGTACAGCCCGCCATCGGCAATCAATTGCTGGTGATCGCCGTCCTCGGCCACTCTTCCGCCATCGAACACCAGCACCCGGTCGGCCTGTTTCACCGCCGACAAGCGATGGGCGATGATCAGCGTGGTGCGGCCGTTGAGGAAGCGCGCCATGGCCTGGTGCAGGTTGTACTCGGTGGCGGCGTCCAGCGCCGAGGTGGCCTCGTCGAGAATCACCACCTTGGGTTGCGCCAGAATCATCCGGGCAATCGCCAGGCGCTGCCGCTGGCCGCCGGAAAGGCGCACGCCAGAGCGCCCGACGATGCTGTCCAGGCCTTGCGGCAGCAGGCGGATGGCGGCGTCCAGCTGGGCGATCTCCAGGGCCTGCCAGCAGGCTTCGTCGCTGCGCTCGCGGCCCATGGTGAGGTTGGCGCGCACGGTGTCGTTGAACAGTGACGGGTGCTGCAGCACCACCGCGACATTTTCCCGCAGGGTGGTCAGGCCGATGTCCTGCTGGGTGCAACCGCCAAAGCGGATGACCCCGCTCTGCGGCGTGTACAGGCCCAGCAGCAGTTGCACCAGGGTGCTCTTGCCGCCGCCACTGGCGCCGACAATGGCCACTTTCTCGCCCGGGGCGATGGACAGGTCCAGGTGTTCCAGCACCTGGTCCTCGCCGTAGCCGAAGCTCAGGTCGCGCACCTCGATACCCACGGTGTCGCGGTTGCGGAACGGGTCGATGCCGCCGGGGTATTGCGGCTCGTCGGCGCGCGCCAGCAGTTCGTTGATGCGGGTCAGCGCGCCACCGGCGGCGTAGTAGGCGTATTGCAGGTTGAGCAGTTGTTCCACCGGGCTGATCATGAACCACAGGTAGCTGAACACCGCCAGCATCTGGCCGATGGACAGGTCGGAGAACAGCACGGTGAGCATGGCCACGGCGCGGAAGATATCGATGCCGAACTGGAACAGCAGGCCGCTGGCACGCCCCGAGGCGTCGCTTTTCCATTGCGAGGCCACGGCGTAGTCACGCACTTCACGGGCGCGTTGGCCCAGGCGACCGAGGAAGAAGCCCTGGCGGTTGCCGGCGCGCACCTCCTGGATGGCCTCCAGGGTTTCGGTCAGCGCCTGGGTGAAGCGTGCGGTGCTGTCGTTTTCCAGCTTCTTCAGGTGCTTGACGCGCTTGCCCAGCTGCACCGTGGCGAAGATCACCAACGGGTTGAAGCACAGGATCAGCAGCGCCAGCTTCCAGTTCATCCACATCAGGATGGTGGCGGTGCCCACCAGGGTGAGCATGGCCACCAGGAAACGGCTCAGGGTCTCGCCGACGAACTTGTCTAGGGTGTCCAGGTCGGTGACCAGGTGCGTGGTCACGGTGCCGCCGCCCAGGCTTTCGTATTCGCTGAGGGAGATGCGCTTGAGGCGTTCGATCAGGCGGATGCGCAGGCGGTAGACGATGTCCTTGGCCAGCCCAGCGAACAGCCTGGCCTGCACCACGTTGAACACCAGCGCCAGGCAGCGCAGGGCAAAGGTCACCAGCAACATCAGGCCGATGTAGCCGGCGGCCTTCTGCCAGGCGCCGGGCAGCACGTGGTTCATCACTTGCAGCGCGGTGTCGCCATGGCCCAGCAACACTTCGTCCACCAGCAACGGCAACAGCAGGGGAATGGGCACGCTGCACAGGGTGGCCAGCACGGCCACGCCATTGGCCAGCCACAGGGCTTTGCGGTGCCGCAGGGCCAATTGCCGAATGTGCGCCCAGCTCAGCCGGTCGGGGGTGACCGGCTCGGGCCGCAGGGGCAGTTCGGTCGGCCCGGGCAGGTCAAGCATGGGCAGCCCTTTCCAGCCAGCGGGCGAACAGCGGCGCCAGCTCGTCCAGCGGCTGGTAGCCGTTGGTCAGCAGGGCCATCTGGCCGCCGCGCTGGGCCAGCAAGGTAGGGAAACCGGCGATGTTGAGGTCGCGCACCCAGTTGAAGTCGGCCGCGGTGGCCGCCAGTTGCTCGGCGCTGTCGAAGGCGGCGGCGAACTCGATGCGCGGGATGCCGGCCGCCTCGGCCAGTTCCACCAGCACTGCCACCTGGGTCACGTCGCGGCCTTCGGCGTAGAAGGCGTGCTGGATCAGCTTGGCCATGGCCCAGGCCGCGCCTTCGTCGAGGCTGCGCACCGCCACCACCGCCCGGCAGGCCGGTTCGGTGTCGTAGACGAAGCCTTCGGGCAGCGCGCCGTCGAACTGGAACGGCTGGCCGGTGGCCTCGTGCACCGCGTGCCAGTGGTGCAGGATGCTGCTGCGCAGCGACGGTTCCAGCGCCGCGCCGCCCCCGGTGCGCAGGCCGCCCATTACCAGGTGCACGCCCACGCCAGCGGCCTGGGCTTGCTCGATCAGCGCCTGCGCCACGGGTGCGAAGCCCCAGCACCAGGAGCACATGGGGTCCATCACGTAGAGCAGGCGGTTTTGCATGGCGTCAGTCCTGGGCAGCGGCTTTACGGTAATTATGGCCTATCGGATGCGGAAGGTTGCGCGCCTTGGCCAATTCAATCTGCTTCTGGCGGTCGATGGCGCTCTTGCGGGTCTTCTCGCTCAGGCTGTCCCAGCAATGCGGGCAGCTGATGCCAGGCGCGTAGTGCTCGCTGGCACGGTCTTCGACGCTGATGGGCGTGCGGCAGGCGTGGCACTGGTCGTAGTCGCCCTCGGTGAGGTCGTGGCGCACGGTGACGCGGTTGTCGAACACGAAGCAGTCGCCCTGCCACTTGGACTCTTCCTGGGGCACTTCCTCCAGGTACTTGAGGATGCCGCCCTTGAGGTGGAACACCTCGCCGTAGCCTTCGCCCAGCATGTAGCTGGAGGCTTTTTCACAGCGGATGCCGCCGGTGCAGAACATGGCCACTTTCTTGTGCACCGCCGGGTCGAAGTTCGCCTTGATGTAGTCGGGGAACTCGCGGAACGAGGTGGTCTTGGGGTCGATGGCGCCTTCGAAGGTGCCGATGGCCACTTCGTAGTCGTTGCGGGTGTCGATCAGCAGCACTTCGGGGTCGTTGATCAGCGCGTTCCAGTCCTTTGGGTCGACGTAGGTGCCGACGCTGCGGTTGGGGTCCACGCCCGGCACGCCCAGGGTCACGATCTCTTTCTTGAGCTTGACCTTGGTGCGGTAGAACGGCTGCTCGTCGCAGTACGACTCTTTATGGTCGATGTCCACCAGGCGCGCGTCGCTGCGCAGCCAGGCCAGCAGGCCGTCGATGCCTTCGCGGGTGCCGGAGACCGTGCCGTTGATGCCTTCCTCGGCGATCAGCAGGGTGCCCTTGATGCCGTTGTCGACCATGGCATTGAGCAGGGGCTCACGCAGGTCAACGTAATCTTCCAGGGTGACGAACTTGTACAGTGCCGCCACGACAATGGCTTGTGTCATGGATGAAACTCCAGGTGGTTGCCCTCGTAAAGGGCGGACCGGGTTGATATTTGAATGTTCGTTAAACGACAGTGGGAGCGGGCTCTGCCCGCGAAGTGAACACCGCGTGATGCCTGAAGCACCTCGGTGTTTGCTTCGCGGGCAGAGCCCGCTCCCACAAGGCCCTCTCAATGGAGGGCTGCTACTTCTGCGCCAATTCTAGCAAAAAACTGGTCCAGGAAGTATTGCTCTGGATCAATGCCCGCCCGCGCAGGTGGGCGACGCCGGGGCGACGCCCAGCTGTGCCCATTCCTCGGGGGTGTAGGTGTGCTGGGCCAGGGCGTGGAACTGCCCCATCAGCTCACCCAGGGTGGCATAGACCATCTGCTGGCGCTTCACGCGCGACAGGCCGGCGAACTGGTCGGTGACCAGCACCACCTTGTAGTGGGTTTCCTGGCCGCGGCTGTGCATGTGACTCTCGTCGAGCACCTGCAAATGCGCCGGGTTCAGGGCCACCAGGGCCTGTTCAATGCGTTGCTGCATGGTCATGACGGGCCCCGCTTACGGCTTCTTGGCCGGTGCGGCTGGCGCGGCGGCCTTGGCCGGTGCCAGTTCGTTGGTCATGTCAGACAACAGCTTGTTGACCACCGGCACCGCGCTTTCCAGCTTCTGCTGGGTGAGCTGGGCGGACTGCTGGGTCACCGAAGGCATCTTCTCCAGCACTTTCTTGCCCAGTGGCGACTGGTAGAACTTGACCAGGTCACGCAGCTCTTGCTCGGTGAAGTTGTCGGTGTACAGCTTGACCATGTCCGGCTTCAGCTTCGGCCAGCCAATGGCCTGGTCCAGGGCGGCGTTGGCCTTGGCCTGGTAGGTTTCCAGCACGGCGCGCTTGGAGTCCGGGGCCTTGGTCTGTTCGAAACGCTGGGCAAACATCTGCTGCACCTGCATGTAGACCGGGGTCCCGAGCTTGTCGGCGTGCGCCATCATCAGGAACGATTCGGCACTGGCGTTGTGGCTGGCGGTGTCGGCGAAGACCTGGCCGCTGGCGCAGACCAGAGCAACCGCGGTACAGATGGCACGAAGACGGGTCATCGAGTTTCCTTAAGTTAGCAGGCGAGGTAGTACCCCGGAATCGAACATTCTGCGCCCAAGCAAGCCTGTGGCTCAACCCCGGGCGCACGGTCGGCAGATGAAACCTGATGGAACCGCAACGGCGATCCGCAGCCTAAACTGCCAATCACACCGTTAAGGAGGACCGTCGCATGAGCCGAACAGAAACTGACAGCCTGGGCCCCATCGAAGTTCCCGACGAGGCCTACTGGGGGGCCCAGACCCAGCGCTCGCTGATCAACTTCGCCATCGGCGACCAGCGCATGCCCCTGGCGGTGCTGCATGCCCTGGCGCTGATCAAGAAGGCCGCGGCGCGGGTCAATGACCGCAACGGCGACCTGCCGGCCGACATCGCCCGGCTGATCGAACAGGCGGCCGACGAAGTGCTGGGCGGCGAGCACGACGACCAGTTCCCCCTGGTGGTGTGGCAGACCGGCAGCGGCACCCAGAGCAACATGAACGTCAACGAGGTGATCGCCGGGCGCGCCAACGAGCTGGCCGGCAAGGGCCGCGGCGGCAAGGCGCCAGTGCACCCGAACGACCACGTCAACCGTTCGCAGAGTTCAAACGACTGCTTCCCCACGGCCATGAGCATCGCCGCTGCCCAGGCGGTGAACCAGGACCTGCTGCCGGCCATCGCTGAGCTGTCGGCGGGCCTGGCAGAGCTGGCGGCGCGGCACATGCACCTGGTCAAGACCGGGCGCACGCACATGATGGACGCCACGCCCATCACCTTCGGCCAGGAGCTGTCGGCCTACGTGGCGCAACTCGATTACGCCCAGCGCGCCATTCGCGCAGCGCTGCCGGCGGTGTGCGAACTGGCCCAGGGCGGCACCGCGGTAGGCACCGGCTTGAACGCGCCCCACGGCTTTTCCGAGGCCATCGCCGCCGAGCTGGCGGCACTGTCGGGGCTGCCATTCATCACCGCGCCAAACAAATTCGCCGCCCTGGCCGGCCACGAGCCGCTGACCACCCTGGCTGGCGCCCTGAAGACCCTGGCGGTGGCCCTGATGAAACTGGCCAACGACCTGCGCCTGCTGGGCTCCGGCCCCCGCGCAGGCATCGCCGAGGTGAAATTGCCGGCCAACGAGCCGGGCAGCTCGATCATGCCCGGCAAGGTCAACCCCACCCAGTGCGAGGCGCTGTCGATGCTGGCCTGCCAGGTGCTGGGCAACGACGTGGCCATCGGCTTTGCCGCCAGCCAAGGGCACCTGCAGTTGAACGTGTACAAGCCGGTGATCATCCACAACCTGCTGCAATCCATCCGCCTGCTGGCCGACGGCTGCAGCAACTTCCAGGCGCACTGTATCGCCGGGCTGGAGCCCGACCCGGTGCAGATGGCCGACCACCTGGAACGCGGGCTGATGCTGGTAACCGCGCTGAACCCGCACATCGGCTACGACAAGGCCGCGCAGATCGCCAAGAAGGCCTACGCCGAGAACCTCACCCTGCGCCAGGCGGCGCTGGACCTGGGCTACCTCACCGATGCCGAGTTCGACCAGTGGGTGCGCCCGGAAAACATGCTCGAATCAGGGAAAAACGGCTGACAGCGCTCCGCCTGGCACACCGCGGCGCCCGTGACGCGGCCTGATGGCCGCTGCTACGGGGGTGACGGGTGGTAGCTATGCTGGCGGGGGGAAATGGATAAGATGAAGGCAACCAGCCTGGGGGAATTTCCATGTACGGCAAGCGTGCGCAAGACCCGGTACCCACGGTGCATTACCGCAGTGACCGGGTGATCATGGTCAACGGCGAGTTTTTCTTCACCACCCGGGAAAACACCCAGGAAGGCCCCTACCCTACCCGCGAGCTGGCGGCGCAGGAGACCGAGGCCTATATCCAGCGCATGCAGCGCCAAGGCTGAAGGCTTACAGCGCCTCGAACAGCCCCGCCGCGCCCATGCCGCCGCCCACGCACATGGTCACCACGCCGTAGCGCAGCTTCTGCCGCTGCAGTTCACGCACGATATGCCCCACCTGCCGCGAGCCGGTCATGCCGAACGGGTGGCCGATGGCGATGGAGCCGCCGTTGACGTTGTACCTGGCGTTGTCGATCTCCAGGCGGTCCCGGCAGTACAGGCACTGGGAGGCAAACGCCTCGTTCAGCTCCCACAGGTCCACGTCCTGCAAGCTCACACCCGCCGCCTTCAGCAGCTTGGGCACGGCGAACACCGGGCCAATACCCATCTCGTCCGGCTCGCAGCCGGCCACGGTAAACCCGCGGAAGATAGCGCGCGGCTTCAGGCCCAGGGCCTGGGCACGTTCCAGGCTCATGACCAGGGTCATGGAGGCGCCATCCGACAGTTGCGAGGCGTTGCCGGCGGTCACCGAACCGTCCTCGCTGAACGCCGGCTTCAGGCTGGCCAGGCTTTCCAGGGTGGTGTCGGGGCGGTTGCAGTCGTCGCGATCGACCACGCCGTCCAGCCACTTCTGTTCACCGCTGGCCTTGTCCTCCACCAGGTAGCGGGTGTGCATGGCCACGATCTCGTCGTCGAAGCGGCCATCGGCCTGGGCCTGGGCGGTGCGTTGCTGGCTCTGCAGAGCGTAGGCGTCCTGGGCCTGGCGGCTGACCTGGTAACGCTTGGCCACCACCTCGGCGGTCAGGCCCATGGGCATGTAGATGCCCGGCGAGCTTTCCTGCAGGGTGGGGTTGAGCAGGCGGTCCTGATTGACGCTGCGCAGGGTCAGGCTGATGGACTCCACGCCGCCGGCGACGATGATGTCGCTGAAGCCCGAGGCAATCTGGTTGGCCGCGATGGCGATGGCCTGCAGGCCCGAGGAGCAGAACCGGTTGAGGGTCATGCCAGCGGTGCCGGTGCCCAGTTTCGACAGCACCGCCACGTTGCGGCCAATGTTGAAGCCCTGGGCGCCCTCGTTGGACGCCGCCCCCACGATACAGTCCTCGACGCTGGCCGGGTCGATACCGTTGCGCGACAGCAGCGCGTTGACGCAATGAGCCGCCATGTCATCGGGGCGGGTCTGGTTGAACTTGCCGCGAAAGGACTTGGCCAGGCCGGTCCGCACGCTGTCGACGATCACCACTTCACGCATGCCACACCTCGTTGTTGTCGTTGTCGGGAATGAGAACCAGCATAGGTGCGGAGTGGCGCTGCCGCGACGATAATCGAGGCGCCTGATGCCGCGCCATCGCGAAGGTTTTGCGGGGCAGATGATCTGCCGTTGATCGGCTGTTGATCTGCTTGTGATCTGGCTTGTGATCTGGCTTTTGATCTTGATCTTGATCTTGCTTTTGATCTTGGCCCCGTTAAGCGCCCGGGCCGACTGGAGGCGTCGATCAACGGGCTGCCCGAAGGGCCGAGGCCGCAGGCCGAAGAGACGGTAACCCGCAGGCTTCTATAGCGGGTGCCGTCTGCCCGTTGAGCGGCGCCGGAAGGAGGGGACCCGTAGCGCAGCGGAGGGCCCAAGCAGGGGCAAGCCCTTTTTGGTGACTTTTTGGGGCGACTGCCAAAAAGTTAC
>NZ_JBWGIG010000012.1:0-98734 GCF_056312595.1 Pseudomonas sp. GYB4201
ACGGCACCCGCTATAGAAGCCTGCGGGTTACCGTCTCTTCGGCCTGCGGCCTCGGCCCTTCGGGCAGCCCGTTGATCGACGCCTCCAGTCGGCCCGGGCGCTTTACGGGGCATACAATCAAGATCAAGAGCCAGATCAAGATCACAAGCCAGATCACAAGCAGATCACAAGCAGATCACAAGCAGATCAACAGCAGATCAACAGCAGATCAACAGCAGATCAACAGCAACTCACAAACCAGCTTCACCTCGGTGCATCACGTCACCTTGTGCTCCACCCTCTGCGCAAACCCCCACCGCGCAAACTCCGGTGCGAACTCATCCAGCGTCAGCAACCCCATGCACGCCATGGCGCCAGTCTGGTGCAATTGGCCGCGGGCCAGTTTGCACGCCAGCAACACCGTGGCCATGCACGGAATCTCCGGGCCATTGCCCCCCGGCGCAGTCAGCTGCCAGGTGCATTCCACGCCACGGCCGTCGGCGCCCACGCCCTTGAGCCGCACGCGCATGCCGCCCAGGTCGCTGCCAAAACGGTCCAGCAGCACATTGGCCCAGCGGTTCAAGCGCGCGGCGTTTTGGGCAATCGGCAGCGGCACGCCCACCCGCCGCAACGCCGCCACCAACCACAAGCCCAGGTGCTGGATACGCAGCTCCAGGGCAGCATGGAAGCTCACCTCGCGCACGCCGGGGTAGCGCGCCGGGAACAGTTCCAGGTCGGGTACGTCGCAGGCCGCGCCCCAGCGCGGGCCGATGCCTTCGAAGCTGAAGCGGCGCAGGTTCTGCCAGCCGTGCACCGTGGCCCAACGGCCGTTATGCCAGCGCTTAAAGCCCTGGCCGGCGTAGCCGAACACCGCCTTGATCGTCGCTTCGCCGCGTGGCGCCTGCTGGCCGGGGGCGATGGCCACCTGCACGCTGTCCAGGCGTGCCCAGCCGGCGCTCAACTGGTCCACCACGGCGGTGGACAGGCCGGGCAGGGTGCTGGCGCCGCTGACCGCCAGCACCCCGGCGGCGCTGGCGGCGGTGTGCACGTTGGCGCGGAAGTCGGCGACGAAATCGCGGCCGTCGGACAGGTCCAGGTAATGCGCGCCGACCGCGCAGGCGGCCAGCGCCACGCGGTAGTCCTGGCCCTGGTAGGGGCCGGCGCAGTGGATCACCAGTTGCGGCCGCAGGTCGGCCAGTTGGCTTTGCAACCGCGGGCTGTCGATGTCCAGGGGCGCGGTGGTGATGGCGCTGAGCGGCCCGAAGAAGGCGCTGCCGCTGACCGGCTTGCGGCCGGTGGCCACCAGTTCCAGCCCCGGCTCCATGGCCAGGCGGCGGCAGATGCGGGCGCCGAAGTTGCCCAACCCGCCGATGACGATGACGCGCATGTACTGTCCTTGATGCTAGGGCGATGCCCGCCAGTATAGGGGCTAGCCGGCCTGGCCGGTAACCGCCTGCTGCTGGCGCCGGTACTGCCCCGGCGGCAGGCCGTGGATATGGCGGAAGCGCCGGGAAAAATAGGCCTCGTCGGCGAACCCGCACAGCCGCGCGATCTCACCCACCGGCTTGAGGCTGTCCAGCAGCAGCTGCCGGGCCAGGTGCATGCGCCGCTCCAGCACCAGCTCGCTGAAGCTCTTGCCGATCTCCTTTTTCAGCCAGTGGGTCAGGTAGTGGGGCGACAGGTAGGTGGCGGCCGCCACCTTCTTCAGGTCCAGCTCCGGGTCGGCCAGGTGCGCGCGCACGTAGGTGGACATGCGCTTGAGCGCATCGCGCCGGCTGAGCTGGGCGGCATTGCCGCTGGCCAGGGCCTTGAGCGGCTCGGCGTACTGGCTGCAGACGCCGCCGATCAGCTGCAGCAGCAGGCCCTTGAGCGACTCGCGCATGCCGAACTGGCGGTCGCGGTCCAGGGCGTGCATCTGCTCCAGCAACCCGCACACCTGGGCGAAGGGCGCGGGCTCGAGGATGAAGTCCAGGTGCTCCTGGAAGCGAAACGGCGCCAGCTCCGGGGCCAGGGCAATCGACACGTCTTCCAGGTCCAGCGGGTCGCAGCTCAGGTGCGGCAGCAGGAAGGCCTGGGAGAAATTGATCAGCTGGAAATGCGCGTGCGCAGGGTGGGGGATCATGTGCACCCGGTGCGGCAGGATGAACGCCAGGGCGCGGCTGGGGAAGGGCCGCTGCACGTTGCCGATGTGCTGCACGGTGTCGCCGCCCAGGTTCACCTGGATCTGGAAATACTCGTGGCGGTGCGGGGCCGTCTCGGGTTTGCGCACGCTTTCGTCGCGGATGTAGAAGTCGGGGCGTTCGCTGCGTTGCTGCATGCCGAAGGTGGGCACGCGGCTGGAAGACTGCATGGTGTCTCTCCTGTTGTTCAGCCGCTGGGGGCGGCTGTCAGGCGTGTTGTTTTGGGTGATTGTACGATCACTTTGCACACTTTGCGTGGCTTTGTGGTTTTTGCCAAGTGCAAAAACCCTGCTGTGTGCCTGGCCGATGTTAACCGCTCTAACTCAATAATCCTGGCGATAAATTGGTGTTTTGCCAGCCTGTTTTCAGCGCTTTTTGTTTTTGGACTTTTGACCGAGAGCCGGTTTCGCTGTGCAAAAACGTTCTAACCGGCCCGTTGATTTTCAATGGTTGTACGATCACCTTGGGGGCGTCCGACTCGATACCTATCAACAATAATTAGAAGGTGTTCGTACCATGCAGACGACTCCCCACGAGTACCTGGCCCCCAGCAACCGGCAGATGCCCAACGTCGACGCCGACCTGGTGGCCGCCCCCGCCGAAACCTTTGACCACAGCACCAGCGCCGCGCGGCTGCCCACCCGGCGACGCTGGTTCATGCTGTCGCTGCTGCTGATCGCCACCATCATCAACTACGTCGACCGGGTGAACATCTCCATCGCCGCGCCGTTCATGGCCAAGGACCTGGGCCTGGACAAGATCCAGATGGGCCTGATTTTCTCCGGCTTCGCCTGGACCTACGCGCTGGCGCTGGTGCCGGCCGGCTTCGTCGCCGACCGCTTTGGCTCGCGCTTCACCTACGGCCTGTCGCTGATCACCTGGTCGGCGGTTACCGTCGGCCAGGGCCTGGCGGGTGGCTTTGCCTCGCTGTTCGGCCTGCGCCTGGCGGTCGGCGCCCTGGAAGCCCCGGCGTTTCCGGCCAACAGCCGCGCGGTGGCGGTGTGGTTCCCGGCCCGCGAGCGCGGCCTGGCCAGCAGCATCTACGTGTGCGGCCAGTACCTGGGCACGGCGCTGTTTACCGGCGCGCTGCTGTGGCTGGCCACCACCTATGACTGGCGCCACGTGTTCTACACCACGGGCCTGGTGGGCATCGCCTTCGGCGTGGCCTGGCTGTACCTGTATCGCGACCCGCTGGCCTGCAAGAAGGTCAGCGCCCAGGAACTGCAGTACATCGAGGACGGCGGCGGCCTGGTGAAAGCCAGCGCCCAGCGCACCCGCTTCAGCTGGCGGCAGATCGGCGAATTGCTCAGCTACCGGCAGATCTGGGCGATCTGCATCGGCAAATTCGCCAGCACCTCGGCGCTGTATTTCTTCCTCACCTGGTTCCCCACCTACCTGATCGAAGAGCGCCACCTGACCATGATCAAGGTCGGTATTTTCGCGGTGATGCCGTTCCTCGGCGCCACGGTGGGCATTCTCCTGGCCGGGATTCTCTCGGATTGGATGATCCGCCGCGGCTATTCCATGTCCTTTGCACGCAAGCTGCCGCTGGTGGTGGGCTCGATGCTGGGCATGTCTATCGTGCTGATGAACTTCACCGACTCCAACGTGGTGTGCATCGCCATCCTCACCACCGCGTTCTTCGCCCAGGGCATCGCCTCGGCGTCGTGGGCGGCGGTGTCAGAGGTGGCGCCCAAGGAGCTGGTGGGCCTGACCGGTGGCATCACCAGCCTGGCGGCGAACATCGGCGGCATCGTCACGCCTATCGTCATCGGCGGCATCGTCCATGCCACCGGCTCGTTCGCCTACGCCTTCTGGTTCATCGGCGCGGTGGCGCTGTGCGGCACGCTGTCGTACTCGCTGCTGCTGGGGCGCCTGTACCGCATTCAACTGCGTGCCCGCTGAGCCCGGTTTACTCCAGGACAGCCACGGTTTTCTCCAACTTTCACCGCCCACGGCGCCGTACGCTGTGGGCCAACGACACACAGGCCACGAGGTAGACCATGAGCCCTTTCGTATTTGCCCCCGACGCGGGCGTGACCCTGGACGTGCAGGGCAGTGACGCGCGCTTCCCGGTGAACCGGGTGTTCTGCCTGGGCCGCAACTACCCCTGGGGCGACGCCCAGGACGCCGTGCGCCAGGCGCCGATGTTCTTCATGAAACCGGCCAGCGCCGTGGTGCAGGCCGGCGGCGAGCTGGCGTACCCGCCGCTGACCCGCGAGTTCTGCCACGAGATCGAGCTGGTGGTGGCCATCGGCAGCGGTGGCGGCGATATCCCTGAAAACCGCGCGCTAGAGCATGTCTGGGGCTACGCTGCAGGGCTGGACCTGACCCGCCGCGACCTGCAGATGGCCGCCAAGGCCGCCGGCCAGCCCTGGGAGGCGGCCAAGGCCTTCGACGGCTCGGCGCCGATCGGCGCGGTAGTGCCGGTGAGCCGCATCGGCCACCCCGACCGCGGCGCAGTGTGGCTGCAGGTCAACGGCGTGGAGCGCCAGCGCTCCAGCCTGGAGCAGCAGATCTGGTCGGTGAGCGAGATCATCAGCCGCCTGTCCCAGTCCATCGCCCTGCGCCCCGGCGACCTGATCATGACCGGCACGCCGCCGGGGGTGGCCGCGCTGGAACCGGGCGACGTGATCAGCGCCGGCATCGACGGCATCGGCGAACTGAGCGTGCGCGTGGGCGCGCGCCGTTAATCCATTCATCAAGGAGTGAGCGACATGACAACGACAACGCGCAAAGTGGCTCTGGTAACCGGCGCCGGCAGTGGCATTGGCCGCGCCGTGGCCCTGGGCCTGCTGGCCGACGGCTTCACCCTGGTGCTGGCCGGCCGCCGCGCCGAGCCCCTGCAGGAATTGGTGGAAAAGGCCCGTGCCGAAGGCGGCGAGGCGCTGGCAGTGCCCACCGACGTGCGTGACCCGGCCAGCGTCGACGCGCTGTTCGCCACGGTGGAGGAGGTGTACGGCCGCCTGGACGTGATCTTCAACAACGCCGGGGTCAACACCCCCGCGGTGCCCATCGACGAGCTGGCCGTGGACCAGTGGCTGAACGTGATCAACACCAACCTCACCGGGGTGTTCCTGTGCAGCCGCGGCGCCTTCGGCCTGATGCGCCGCCAGCAGCCCCAGGGCGGGCGCATCATCAACAACGGCTCGATCTCGGCCCACGCGCCACGGCCGTTCAGCGCGCCCTACACCGCCAGCAAGCACGCGGTGCTGGGCCTGACCAAGAGCCTGGCGCTGGACGGCCGCGAGTTCAACATCGCCTGCAGCCAGATCGACATCGGCAACGCCCTCACCGAGCTGTCGGTGCGCATGACCAAGGGCGTGCGCCAGGCCAACGGCGAGATCGCCGTGGAACCCATGGTCGACGTGCAGCACATCGCCGACGCGGTGCGCTACATCGCCGGGCTGCCGCTGTCGGCCAACGTGCTGAACATGACGGTGATGGCCACCAACATGCCGTTCGTGGGCCGTGGCTGAGCCGCGCCGTTCCCCTTTGTTTACGAGGTCACCATGAAGCCGCACATTCTGCAACTGAGCCCCATCCTCATCCCCGAAATTCGCGAGCAGCTGGCCACGCTGTTCACCGTGCACCCCTATTACCAGCAGGCCGACAAGGCCGCGTACCTGCGTGAAGTGGGCGGGCAGATCCGTGGCGTGATCACCGGCGGCCACACCGGCATTACCCGCCAGGTGATGGAACAGCTGCCCCACCTGGAAGTGGTGGCCGTGAACGGCGTGGGCACCGACGCCGTGGACCTGGCCTATGCCCGCGACCACGGCATCACCGTCAGCGCCACCGTGGGCGCGCTGACCGAGGACGTTGCCGACCTTGCCATGGGCCTGCTGATCGCCGCCTGCCGCGGCCTGTGCACCAGCGACCGCTACGTGCGCAGCGGCCAGTGGCCCGCCAGCGCCACGCCACTGGCGCCGCTGCCCCTGGCGCGCCAGGTGAGTGGCCTGCGCGTGGGCATCGTCGGCCTGGGCCGGGTAGGGCGCGCCGTCGCCACCCGCGCCACGGCGTTCGGCTGCCCCATCAGCTACACCGACCTGCAGCCCATGGGGGACGTGCCGTACACCTTCGTCGCCGACCTGGTGGAACTGGCGCGCCACAGCGATGCGCTGATCGTGGCGGCAGCGGCAGACAAGGCCGAAGGCATCATCGACGCCAAGGTGCTGCAGGCCCTGGGCAGCGGTGGCTACCTGATCAACGTGGCGCGCGGCAAGCTGGTGAACGAGCCGGACCTGGTGGCCGCGCTGGAAGCGGGGCACATCGCCGGGGCCGGGCTGGACGTGTTCGTCGACGAGCCCAACGTGCCGCCGGCGCTGTTCGCCCGCGAAGACGTGGTGCTGCAACCGCACCGCGCCAGCGCCACCGTGCAGACGCGCACGCGCATGGGCGAGATGGTGATCGCGAGTTTGAAGCAGGCGCTTATTTGAAGAGTCCGCGTCGCCTCGGACGCTCCCACAGACGTAGCAGCTGCCGAAGGGTGCGTCCGGCAACGACCCCATCCTCGGTGAAACAATGTGTCACACATGTTGTTTGGTGATACAGCTCACATTGCGCCATGAATAACACCGCCCGCTCATCGCGGGCTTTTGTTTATGGGCCCCTATAACGCCCCCGCATATACCTGGTGCAGCCCGCGAGTTTGGCGGGGCTGAAAGGTTTTAACTGCCCAAGCAACAATCGTACCCAGGCCCGGCGCCATGGGCCTGCACGCGTTTGGGCCAATTTGACAGTATCAGGGATGGCACATAGATTGTTGGCAGGTTGTTTCAAATGCGTACAGTTGAATTAACCTTCCGCATCTTTAGCTGTCTTCACGGAATAAAAAAAGGCATGACCGGGCGTTCGCGCGGGCGGTGCAACAATAATGTGGGGATTCACCAGGGAGCGCCAAATGATAACAAAAATAAGGTTCGCGGGTTTTTCATCAACCATTGTGGCCGTCGTCGCGGGGTGTGCCGTCAGCTTCGAGGCACAGGCGGTGAACTTCAACATTGGGGAAATCGAGGGGCAGTTCGACTCGTCCCTGTCCATCGGCGCCAGCTGGAGCACCCAGAGCCCCAAGCAGTCGCTGATCGGCTCGGCCAACGGCGGTCATGGCTTTACCCAGACCAACGATGACGGGCGCTTGAACTTCGAGAAAGGCGAGACTTTCTCCAAGATTTTCAAGGGCATCCATGACCTGGAATTGAAGTACGATAATTTTGGCGTGTTTACCCGCGCCAAGTATTGGTATGACTTCGAACTTCAGGACGAGAACCAGGACTTCAAGAACGTCAGTAATGACCATCGCCAGGAAGCGGCCAAATCTTCCGGCATCGAATTACTTGACGCCTTCGCTTATTACAACTACCAGCTCGCGGAAAAGCCCGGCAGCGTGCGCCTGGGCAAGCAAGTGGTGAGTTGGGGTGAAAGTACTTTCATTGGCGGTGGTATCAACTCCATCAACCCCATCGACGTGTCGGCGTTCCGCCGCCCCGGTGCGGAAATCAAGGAAGGTCTGATCCCGGTGAACATGTTGTACGTGTCCCAGGGCCTGACCGACAAACTGTCCGCCGAGGCGTTCTACCAACTGGGCTGGGACAACACCATCCTCGACAACTGCGGTACCTTCTTCTCGTCCACCGACGTGGCCGCCAAGGGCTGCCGCAACAACTACACCATCCTCGACGCCACCACCGTCAACGCGCTGAATCAGCCGGGCACCAAGGCCGCGCTGAATTCCCTGGGGGTGAACGTGACACCCGAGGGCCTGATCGTGCCGCGCGGTTCCGACAATGACCCACGCGATTCCGGCCAGTGGGGCCTGGCCCTGCGCTGGCTGGGCGATAACACCGAGTACGGTGCGTACGCGATGAACTATCACAGCCGTACCCCGTTCGTGAGCGTGCAGAACGCCAGCGCCGCCGACATCCGTCGCGCGCTGACCACCCCGGCGCTGGCGCAGCCGATTCTGCTGGGGCGCGGCAGCTACTTCCTCGAATACCCCGAGGACATCCGCCTGTACGGCCTGAGCTTCGCCACCACACTGCCCACCGGCACCGCCTGGAGCGGCGAGGTCAGCTACCGGCCGAACATGCCGCTGCAGCTCAACACCACCGACGTCACGACCATGCTGGCCAGTTCCGTGGCCACCGCCGCGGCTACCGGCGGCGCGGCCGCGGCGCTGGCCCAGGCCAACCAGGTGGACAGCGGCTACGTGCGCAAGCCGGTCACCCAGGTGCAGACCACCTTCACCCACTTCTTCGACCAGGTGATGGGCGCCCAGCGCCTGACGCTGGTGGGCGAGGTGGGCATGGACCACATCTCCGGCGTGGGCAACGTGGCGGGCAACCGCTTTGGCCGCGACGCGGTATTCGGCATCCCCGAAAACGCCGCCGCCGATGCCGAATACGGTTCCAGCGGCTTCTACACCACCACCTCGTGGGGCTACCGCGCCCGGGCCATCTGGGACTATGCCAACGCCATCGCCGGCATCAACCTCAAGCCCAACATTGCCTGGTCACATGACGTGCACGGCTATGGGCCGGTGTTCAACGAGGGGGTCAAGGCCGTCAGCCTGGGGCTGGATGCCGACTACCAGAACACCTACACCGCCAGCCTCAACTACACCAACTTCTTTGGTGGCGATTACAACACCGTGTCTGACCGCGACTTCGTCGCCCTCAGCTTCGGCGTGAACTTCTAAGGTGGGGAACTCATGATGATTGGCAAGCAGGCAATGCAATGCGCCGCCCTGGCCCTGAGCCTGGTGGCAGTGAACGTGATGGCGGCGGTCAGCCCCGACCAGGTGGCCAAGCTGGGCACCACCCTGACCCCGCTGGGTGGCGAGAAGGCCGGCAACAAGGACGGCAGCATCCCGGCCTACGACGGCGGCCTGAAAACCAACGCCGCGCCGGTGGACAGCAATGGCTTCCTGGGTGACCCCTACGCCGGCGAAAAACCCCTGTTCACCATTACCGCGAAGAACCTCGACCAGTACCAGGGCAAGCTCTCGGCCGGGCAGATCGCCCTGTTCAAGCGCTACCCCGACACCTTCGTGATTCCGGTGTACACCACCCACCGCAGCGTCGCGGTGCCGGCCAACGTGGCCGCGGCGGCGAAAATCAGCGCTGCCAAGGTCAACCTGGTGGCGGACGGCAACGGCCTGGAAAACTTCGACCAGAGCCGCTTCTACGCCTTCCCGATCCCGCAGAACGGCCTGGAGGTGATCTGGAACCACATCACCCGCTACCGCGGTGGCAACCTCAGCCGCGTGTACACCCAGGCCGCGCCCCAGGCCAACGGCTCCTACAACATCGTGCAACTGCGTGACCAGGTCGGTTTCCCTGACCAGATGCCCGGCATCGACCCCCAGGAGGCGCAGAACGCGCTGCTGTACTTCAAGCAGGAAGTCACCGCGCCGGCGCGGCTGGCCGGTGACGTGCTGCTGGTGCACGACTCGCTGAACCAGATCAAGCAGCCGCGCGAAGCCTGGGTCTACAGCGCCGGCCAGCGCCGCGTGCGGCGTGCCCCGCAGGTGGCCTATGACGGCCCGGGCACCGCCTCGGACGGCATGCGCACCTCGGACAACTTCGACATGTTCAACGGCGCCCCGGACCGCTACGACTGGAAGCTGGTGGGCAAGCAGGAGATGTACATCCCCTACAACAACTTCCGCCTGGCGCTGCCGACGGTGAAATACGCCGACATCCTGCAGGCCGGCCACACCAACCAGACCCTGGCCCGCTATGAGCTGCACCGGGTGTGGGTGGTGGAAGCCACGCTCAAGCCCAGCGCGCGCAACATCTACGGCAAGCGCACCTTCTATGTGGACGAGGACAGCTGGAACATCGCCATGTCCGACCTGTACGACGGCCGCGGCCAGCTGTGGCGCGTAGGGCAGGCGATGCTGATGCCGTACTACCACCGCCAGGTGCAGGCCGAGGCGTTCGAGGGGCTGTATGACCTGCTGGGCGGCCGCTACATCGTTACCGGCATGAGCAACGAAGAGCGCAACTTCGTGCAGTTCGACCTGAAGATGACCCCAGCCGACTACACCCCCAACGCGCTGCGCAGCGCGGGTACCCGCTGATATCGCCTAGCCACGCGCCCTCGTAGCCGCTGCCGAAGGCTGCGCTGGCCCTCAAATACACTGGAAATTTCCAGCGTACCCAAGGGTCAGCGCAGCCTGTCGGCAGCGGCTACAAGGCTGTGGCATCCTGTCTTGTTACATCCTCTTCTCGATCCGCTGCCGGGTTCTCTGGCACACTCTCGCCTGTACCTCCTTCCCCGATACACACAAGCGAGCCGACATGGATTTTGACTGGCAGATCTGGATCGCCCTGGGCGTGGCCCTGGCGGTGCTGGAGCTCTTCACCGCGACGTTCTTCATCCTCTGGTTCGCCGTGGGCGCCGTGCTCATCGGCGTGGTGGCGCTGGTCGTGCCCGCTGTCACCCTGGGCACGCAGATCGTCAGTTGGGTGCTGCTGTCCTCGCTGATCGCCCTGGTGTGGCTGAAGTTCTTTCGCAAGCGCCGCCCCGAAACCCGCTGGAGCGTGGACGAAGTGCTGGGCGAGGTGGGCCTGCTGACCGTGGCCGTGGCGCCGTTCCAGAAGGGCCGGGTGCGCTTCCAGAAGCCCATCCTCGGCGCCGAGGAGTGGGCCTGCGTGGCCGACGAAGCCATCAGCGCCGGCACCCGCGTGCGCCTGGTGAAGGTGGAAGGTGGCACGGTGCGCGTCACCGTGGCCTGATTTTCCTGCTCAACATTCTCAAGGACCGACACCATGCTCTTCAGCAGCTTGATCATCCCGTTGTTGCTCACCGCCTTCGCCCTCGTCACCCTGGCCAAGGGCGTGCGCATCGTGCCCCAGGGCGAGGAATGGATAGTGGAGCGCCTGGGGCGCTACCACACCACCCTCAAGCCGGGGCTCAACTTCGTCATTCCGTACATGGACCGGGTGCAATACAACCTGCCCACCAAGGACATCATCCTCGACATCCAGCAGCAGGAAATCATCACCAAGGACAACGCCATCATCGTTGCCAACGCCCTGTGCTTCCTCAAGGTGATCGACCCGCAGAAAGCCGCCTATGGCGTGCAGGATTACCAGTACGCGGTGTCCAGCCTGACCATGACCGCGCTGCGCGCCATCATCGGTACCCTGGACCTGGACGAGGCGCTGTCCAGCCGCGAGGCCATCAAGGCCAAGCTGGCCGAGGCCATGAGCACCCAGACCGACGACTGGGGCATTGCCGTGCGTTCGGTGGAGATCCAGGACATCAAGCCGTCGGCGTCCATGCAGGGCGCCATGGAACGCCAGGCCGCCGCCGAGCGTGAGCGCAAGGCCGCCGTGACCCGCGCCGAGGGCGAACGCCAGGCGGCGGTGCTGGCGGCTACCGCGCGCGAAGAAGCGGCCACCAAGGACGCTGCCGCCACGGTGAAGCTGGCCGAGGCCTCGGCGACGTCCATCGTCAAGATCAAGCAGGCGATCGGCGATGACATGGTGCCGGCCATGTACCTGCTGGGCGAGCGCTACATCGACGCCATGCAGTCGCTGGCGGCCAGCAACAACGCCAAGGTGGTGGTGTTGCCCGCCGACCTGCAGGAAACTGTGCGCGGGTTGATGGGCAAGAAGAGCGGTTGACCGCGGTGTGCCCGGACGCAGCCTGCGGCAGCTGCTACGGGGTGTCAGGCTGAGCGTGAGGCTACCTTCACGGCGGGCGCCAGGCGCTGGCGGATGGCGGTCTCGATGCCCGCCGCGTCCAGCCCGCACTCGGCCAGCATCTGCGCCGGGGTGGCGTGCTCGATGTAGCGGTCCGGCAAGCCCAGCTGCAGCAGCGGCATGGTGATGCCCTGGGCGGCCAGGTATTCGCCCACGGCGCTGCCGGCGCCGCCCATCAGGCTGTTTTCCTCCACCGTCACCAACAACTCATGCTCGGCCGCCAGCTGGCGAATCAGCGCCTCGTCCAGGGGCTTGACGAAGCGCATGTCGGCCACGCTCAGGTCCAGCGCCTCTGCCACCTGCAGGGCCGCCGGCAGCAGGGTGCCGAACACCAGCAGCGCCACCTGGCGGCCGCGCCGGCGTAGCACGCCCTTGCCGATCTCCAGCGGCTGCAGCCCCGGCTCGATGCGCGCGTTGGGCCCGGTGCCGCGCGGGTAACGCACGGCGGCGGGGCCTGAATACTGGAAGCCGGTGCTCAGCAGCCGGCGCAGTTCGTTCTCGTCGCTGGGCGCCATGATCACCATGCCCGGCACGCAGCGCAGGTAGCACAGGTCGAAGCTGCCGGCGTGGGTCGGGCCGTCCTCGCCCACCAGGCCCGCGCGGTCGATGGCGAACAGCACGTCGAGGTTCTGCAGGGCCACGTCGTGGATCAGCTGGTCATAGGCGCGCTGCAGGAACGTCGAGTAGATCGCCACCACCGGCTTCAGCCCCTCGCAGGCCATGCCGGCGGCCAGGGTCACGGCGTGCTGCTCGGCGATGGCCACGTCGAAATAGCGCTGGGGGTAGCGTTCGCTGAAGGCCACCAGGTCCGAGCCTTCCTTCATGGCCGGGGTAATGCCGGTCAGGCGCGGGTCGGCGGCGGCCATGTCGCACAGCCACTGGCCGAACACGCTGGAGTACTTCGGCCCGCTGGTAGCCTTGGGCACCGCCGCGGCCTCGGGGGGCGGCAGCTTGCCGATGGCGTGCCAGGTGATGGGGTCGGCCTCGGCGGGGGCGAAGCCCTTGCCCTTGCGGGTGGCGACATGGAGGAACTGCGGGCCCTTGAGGTCGCGCATGTTGCCCAGGGTGGCCACCAGGGTGGGCAGGTCGTGGCCGTCGATGGGGCCGATGTAGTTCCAGCCCAGCTCTTCGAACAGCATGCCGGGGGCGAGCATGCCCTTGGCGTATTCCTCGGTGCGCCGGCCCAGCTCCCAGGCGCCGGGCAGGCGCGCAAGGATCCGCTTGCCACCCTCGCGCATGCAGCTGTAGGTGCGGCTGGACAACACCCGCGCCAGGTAATTGGACAGCCCGCCGAGGTTGCGGGAAATCGACATGTCGTTGTCGTTGAGCACCACCAGCAGGTCGGCGCCTACCTCCGGGGCATGGTTCAGGGCCTCGAAGGCCATGCCGGCGGTCATCGCGCCGTCGCCGATCACCGCCACGGTCTTGTGCGGCAGGCCGCGCAGGCGGGCAGCGATGGCCATGCCCAGGGCCGTGCTGATGGAGGTGCTGGAATGGCCAACGCCAAAGGTGTCGTAGGCGCTTTCGCAGCGCCGCGGAAACGCCGCCAGGCCGTGCTGCTGGCGCAGGGTGTGCATCAGGCCGCGGCGCCCGGTGAGGATCTTGTGCGGGTAGGCCTGGTGGCCCACGTCCCACACCAGGCGGTCCACCGGGGTGTCGAACACGTAGTGCAGGGCGATGGTCAGTTCGATCACCCCAAGGCCGGCGCCGAAGTGGCCGCCCGTGCGGCCCACGGTGTACAGCAGTTCCTGGCGCAGTTCATCGGCCAGGGCCTGCAACTGCGCCTCGTTGAGGCGGCGCAATTGCAGCGGCGTGGGCGTGTGGTCGAGCAGCGGCGTGGCCGGCGCGGTGCGGGGTATTTCCAGGAAGGTTTTCTGCATGGTCTTCTCCCCACGTGGCCCGGCTGGCGAACGCCGGGGCGGCCTCAGTGATGACGCTCGACAATGAACCGCGCCAGCGCCCGCAGCGCGTCGGCGTGATGGTCCAGCGGGTTCAGCGCGCCGAGGGCTTCGTCCAGCAGGTGCCGGGCATAGTCCTTGGCCGCCGCCAGCCCCAGCAGGGCAGGGTAGGTGGGCTTGTGGTGGGCTTCGTCGGCGCCCTGGCGCTTGCCCAGGGTGGCGGTGTCGCTTTCCACGTCGAGAATGTCGTCCTGCACCTGGAACGCCAGGCCCACGGCCCGGGCGTAGTCGGCCAGGGCCTTGAGCGCCGCCTCGTCGGCACGGCCGCTGGCCAGGGCGCCCATGCGCACGCTGGCGCTGATCAGCGCGCCGGTCTTGTGCCGGTGCATGGTTTCCAGCGCCGGCTGGTCCAGCTGCTTGCCCACCGCCGCCAGGTCGATGGCCTGGCCGCCGGCCATGCCCGCCGGGCCGGAAGCCTGGGCCAGGGTGCGCAGCATGCGCAGGCGCAGGCCGGGGTCGGCGGGGTTGTGGCGCTCGCTGCACAGGGTCTCGAAGGCCAGGGTCTGCAACCCGTCACCGGCGAGAATCGCGGTGGCCTCGTCGAAGGCCTTGTGGGTGGTGGGCTGGCCGCGGCGCAGGTCATCGTCGTCCATGGCCGGCAGGTCGTCGTGCACCAGTGAATAGGCGTGTATCAGCTCCACGGCGCAGGCGGCGCCCAAGGCCTGGCGCGGGTCGCCCTCCAGGGCCTGGCAGGCGCCGTGCACCAGCAGCGGGCGCACCCGCTTGCCGCCGTTGAGCACGCTGTAGCGCATGGCGTCGTACAAATGCTGCAAGGGCGCGCTGGGCGTCTGTAGCAACTCCTGCAGGCCAGCGTCGACCCAGGCCTGGCACTGTTTTTGGTAGGCGATAATCATCGGTGGTCCTTTTCTAGTTATGTGCCGTGGCCGCCAGCGCGGCGCCGGCGGCGGTCACGGTGTGTCGATCAGCTTCACCGGTATGGGCTGGGCATAGCGCACCGGCAGCGCCTCGGCCATCGCGCCCTCGGTGCGCGGCCCCAGCAGCGCCACGCGCAAGGCCTTGAGCGGGTGGGCAAAAGTGTCGTCGACGGCGGTGCCCTCGAACCCGCAGTGGGCCATGCAGTTGTCGCACTTGGGGTTGATGCCCACGCCGTAGCGTTCCCATTCGGTGCTGTCCATCAGCGCCTGGTAGCTGGGCGCGTAGCCTTCGTCCACCAGCAGGTAGCAGGGCTTCTGCCAGCCAAAAATGTTGTAGGTGGGGTTGGACCAGGGCGTGCACTGGTAGCGCTGGTTGCCGGCCAGGAAGTCGAGGAACATCGACGACTGGTTGAACACCCATTTGCGCGAGCGGCCCTTGGCGCGCTTGAACACCTCGCGGAACAGCTGGCTGCTTTCGGTGCGGCCCAGGAACACGTCGTGGCGCGGCGCGTGGTCGTAGCTGAAGCCGGGGGACACGGTGATGCCTTCCACGCCCAGTTCCATGGCGTAGTCGAAGAAGGCGGCGATGTCGTCCGGCGGTTCTTCGTTGAACAAGGTGCAGTTGACGGTGACCCGGTAGCCGCGCGACAGCGCCAGCTTGATCGCCGCCACCGCCTTGTCGAACACGCCGTCCATGCACACCGACTGGTCATGGCGTTCGCGCAGGCCATCCAGGTGGATCGACCAGGTGAAGTAGGGGGAGGGCTGGTACTCGTCGATGTGCTTGGCCAGCAGGATGGCATTGGTGCACAGGTAGACGAACTTCTTGCGGGCGATGATGCCCTGCACGATCTGCGGCAGCTCCTTGTGGATCAGCGGCTCGCCGCCGGGAATCGACACCACCGGGGCGCCGCATTCGTCCACCGCGCGCAGGGCATCTTCGACGCTCATGCGCCGCTGGAGGATGTCCTTGGGGTGGTCGATCTTGCCGCAGCCGGCGCAGGCCAGGTTGCACTGGAACAGGGGCTCGAGCATCATCGCCAACGGGTAGCGGCGCTGGCCGGTGAGCTTCTTGCCCAGGATGTACCCGGCGATCTTGACCTGCTGAATAATTGGAATACCCACCACAGTCTCCTTCGCGTCATCAAGCCAACGGGGCGAACACCTCGGCGTGGTCACGGCGCAGCCGTTGCCATTCGCTCTTGAACCAGGGGGTGAAGGTGTGCGGCCGCTCGGCTATTTCCTGGTCCAGCGCCTCGGGGGCGATGTAGCGCAGGGCCGATACCTCGTTGAGGTTGAGCACCGGGGCTGCGTCGGTGCGCCCGGCGTACACCCAGCACAATTCGTTCTCGGCACCCTGGGCGTCGAACTGGGCCTGGTACTGGAATTTGAACAGGAAGCGGAAGTCACAGCGCATGCCCAGTTCTTCTTCCAGGCGGCGCTCGATGGCCACCTCCATGCTTTCGTCGCGGCGCGGGTGGCTGCAGCAGGTGTTGGACCAGTAGCCGGGCCACAGGCGCTTGCCCGCGGCGCGCTGTTGCAGCAGCAACTCGCCCTTGTGGTTGAACACCAGCAGCGAGAAGGCACGGTGCAGCACGCCCTGGCCCTGGTGGGCCGAGGCCTTGTCGAGGAAACCGACTTCGCGGTCCTGTTCGTCTACCAATACCAGCGGTTCGTCGTTGAACGACACGACACTGCGTGAATGCCGCCAAGGGCGACTTTCCAGTTCCGGAGTGGTCAAGGGTCTACCTCCTGGGCCCAGTCAACGCTCATCACTATAGTGCACAATTTTCAGTGTGCGACCCGGTTTGTGGATGTGTTCGATCATCGGCAAGCTGCGTGAACACAGGCTAAGGTGTCAGACTGGCACGGGCGAACAGGCGAGGCTGCGATGGGCTTGGCAGAGGTTCTCAATCATGCAGGGCAGTGGCTGGGCAGCGGTTTGCTGCTGGCAGCCGCAGGCTACGCGCTGGCGAGCCTGTGGGCGGTACGCAAGCCGTTGCCGGCCCAGGCCACGGCCGGCCGGCCCGCGGTGTCGGTGCTCAAGCCCCTGCACTGCGCCGAGCCGCGGCTGTATGAAAATTTATTCACGGTGGCCAGCCAGCTGCGCCAGGGCGACCAATTGCTTTGCGGCGTGCGCGAGGCCCACGACCCGGCCATCGCCGTAGTGCAGGCGCTGCAGGCGGCGCTGCCGGGCCGCGACATCCAGCTGGTGCTGGAGCCGCGCGTGCACGGCAGCAACCTCAAGGTCAGCAACTTGCTCAACCTGCAGGCGCAGGCCCGCCACGACTGGCTGGTGCTGGCCGACAGCGACATCAGCGTGCCCCCCGGTTACCTGGACGCGGTGGTGGCACCGCTGGCCGACCCGGGCGTGGGCGTGGTCACCTGCCTGTACCACGGCGTGGCCCAGGCCAGCTTCTGGTCGCGGCTGGGCTGCCTGTTCATCGACGACTGGTTCGCGCCCTCGGTGCGCCTGTCCCACGCCCTGGGCTCGCGGCGCTTTGCCTTCGGCTCTACCATCGCCCTGCGCGCCGACAGCCTGGCGGCCATCGGCGGCCTGGCAACGCTGGCCGACACCCTGGCCGACGACTTCTGGCTGGGCGAGCTGACCCGGCGCGCCGGCTTGCGCACGGTGCTGTCGCCGGTGTGGGTGGGCACCGAGGTCAGCGAGACTCGCTTTGCTACGCTGGTCAGCCACGAGCTGCGCTGGCTGCGCACCATTCGCGCCATCGCCCCGGCGGGCTTCTTTGCCAGCGTGGTGTGCTTCACCTGGCCGCTGGCGCTGCTGGGCCTGGCCCTGGCGCCCACTGCGCCGAACCTGGCGTTGGCGGTGCTGGCCCTGGGCGCGCGGGTGCTGCGCTGGCGGCGCGGGGCGGGGGCGCAAAGCGCCTGGTTGATGCCGGTGCGTGATGTGCTGTTGCTGCTGGAGTGGGCCGTGGCGCTGACCGGCTGGCGGGTGAAATGGCGCGGGCAGGTGATGCATGCGCGTAAGGACGGGCCGATACGCTATTCTTGATCGGCGCAGGTGAATGTCAGGCAAACCCGGCCAAGGGCCGTTGGAGCTGAGAATCCCATGAAGACGCTTTTTCTGCAGGCACCGTCGTTCGACGGGTTCGATGGCGGGGCGGGCTCGCGGTACCAGGCCCGGCGTGAAATCAAGAGCTTCTGGTACCCCACCTGGCTGGCCCAGCCCGCAGCCATGGTGCCCGGCGCGCGGCTGCTGGACGCACCGGTTGAAGAGCTGTCGGTGGAGGCCACCCTCGACATTGCCGCCGCCTTCGAGCTGGTGATCATCCACACCAGCACGCCGTCCTTTCCCACTGACGTGCGTTTTGTCGAGCTGCTCAAAGCACGCTGCCCGGCCATGCTGATCGGCCTGGTGGGCGCCAAGGTGGCGGTGGACCCCGCTGATTCGCTGGCCGCCAGCAGCGCCATCGACTTCGTCGCACGCGAGGAATTCGACTACACCTGCAAGGAGATCGCCGCTGGCCGGCCCCTGGCCCAGGTGGCGGGCATCACCTGGCGCGACGCCGACGGCAAGCTGGTGCACAACCCGCCCCGGGCGATGATCGAGGACATGGACGAACTGCCGTTCGTGGCCCCGGTGTACCAGCGCGACCTGAAGATCGAGCGCTATTTCATCGGCTACCTCAAGCACCCCTACGTATCGATCTACACCGGCCGTGGCTGCCGCTCCAAATGCACCTTCTGCCTGTGGCCGCAGACCGTCGGCGGCCACCGCTACCGGGTGCGCTCGGCGGCCAACGTGATCGCCGAGGCGAAGTGGATCAAGGAGAACATGCCCCAGGTCAAGGAGCTGATGTTCGACGACGACACCTTCACCGACAGCAGCAACCTGCCCCGGGTGCACGACATTGCCCGCGGCCTGCATGAGCTGGGCTGGACCTGGAGCTGCAACGCCAAGGCCAACGTGCCCTACGAGTCGCTGAAAATCATGAAGGACAACGGCCTGCGCCTGCTGCTGGTGGGCTTCGAGTCGGGCGACGACCAGATCCTGCACAACATCAAGAAGGGCCTGCGCGTGGACATCGCCCGGCGCTTCAGCGAGAACTGCCGGCAGCTGGGCATTCAGGTGCACGGCACCTTCATCCTCGGCCTGCCGGGCGAGACCCGCGAGACCATCGCCAAGACCATCGCCTTCGCCAAGGAGATCAACCCGCACACCGTGCAGGTGTCGCTCGCGGCGCCGTACCCCGGCACCACCCTGTACCGCCAGGCCGTGGAGAACGGCTGGCTGCAGCCCGAGGAGGGCGGCCATCTGGTCAACGACAAGGGCGTGCAACTGGCCTCCATCAGCTACCCGCACCTGTCGCGCGAAGACATTTTCCACGGCATCGAGACCTTCTACCGCAGTTTCTATTTCCGCCCCTCGAAGATCTGGGAGATCGTGCGCGAGATGCTCGGCAGCTGGGAAATGACCAAGCGCCGGCTGCGCGAGGGCGTGGAGTTTTTCCGCTTCCTGCGTGAGCACCAGGCTTGATGGCAGCCGACACCCGGCCGCGGCTGATCGTCACCGCCGATGATTTCGGCCTGCACCCGGCGGTGAACCAGGCGGTGGAGCAGGGTTTCAGCCAGGGCGTGCTGCGCGCCGCCAGCCTGATGGTGGCGGCGCCGGCGGCGGCCGATGCGGTGGCCCGGGCCCGGCGCCTGCCTGGCCTGGCCGTGGGCCTGCACCTGGTGCTGGCCGAGGGCAGGGCGGTGCTGGCGCCCGCGCAAATCCCCGACCTGGTGGACGCCAGCGGCCAGTTCGGCAGCAACATGGTCGGTGCCGGCGTGCGCTTTTTCTTCCTGCCCAGGGTGCGCCGGCAGCTGGCGGCGGAGATCCGTGCGCAGTTCCAGGCGTTCGCCGCCACCGGCCTGCGCCTGGACCACGTCAACGCCCACAAGCACTTCCACCTGCACCCCACGGTGCTGACGCTGATCCTGCGCATCGGCCGCGACTTCGGCCTGCGCGCCGTGCGTGTGCCGGCCGAGCCGGGCATGGGCCCCTGGCTGCGGCCGTGGCTGGCGCTGATGCGCTGGCGCCTGGGGCGTGCCGGGGTGGCCTGCAACGACCACGTGTTCGGCCTGCGCCACAGCGGCGCCATGGACGAAGGCGTGCTGCTGGACGCCCTGGCCCGGCTGCCCGGCGGCCTGTCCGAGTTGTACCTGCACCCGGCGGTGCATGGCGGCCTGACCCCGGCCATGGGCAGCTACCGCCACGCCGACGAACTGGCCGCGCTGCTGTCGCCGCGGGTGCGCCAGGCCGTCGATCACCACTGCCGGCTGTGCAACGGCTTCGGCGACCCGGCGGCCCTGCAACCATGAACCGCTGGACCTGGCCGGCCGGGCTGCTGGGGCTGATCGCGGTGATCGCCCTGGTGCTGCACCAGGACATGGGCGCCATCCTCGCCGCCGTCCAGCACGCCGGCTGGGCGCTGCTGTGGCTGCTGCCGTTTCACCTCGTGCCACTGTGGCTGGACGTGCTCGGCTGGCGCGTGCTGCTGGCCCCGCGCGACCCCGAAGGCCGCGCCGGGGTGGCGGTGCTGCTGTGGATCGCGGCCATCCGCGAGGCCTTCAACCGGCTGCTGCCGGTGGCCAACATTGGCGGTGAGATCGTCGGCATCCGCCTGGTGAAGTGGCGCGGCGTCGACGGCGCAGCGGCCACTGCCAGCATCGTCCTCGAAGTGCTGCTGACCCTGGTCAACCAGTACCTGTTCACCGCCCTGGGGGTGGTGTTGCTGATCGCCATCACCCGTCAGGTGGGGGCGCTGGATTCGCTGTTGTTCGCCTTGCTCGCCAGCCTGCCGTTGCCCCTGGGGCTGTTCTGGCTGGTGCGTCACGGGCAGCTCTTCGCGCGCCTGGAAAGCGTGGCGGAACGCATCCTGGGTGGCCGCACGCGGCTCACTGAACTGATCAACGGCCAGCGCCTGGACCAGGATATCCGTGCCCTTGGCGCCCCGCGCTGGCGGCTTTTGGCGGCCGGCGGCTGGCAGCTGGCGGGGTTCGTGGTGGGCAGCCTGGAGACGTGGCTGGCGTTGCGGTTGCTGGGGTTCGAGGTGAGCGTCTGGGACGCCATCGCCATCGAGGCGGTGACCCAGGCGCTGCGGCACCTGATCTTCATCGTGCCGGCGGG
This sequence comes from Pseudomonas sp. GYB4201, assembly GCF_056312595.1. NCBI lineage: Bacteria > Pseudomonadati > Pseudomonadota > Gammaproteobacteria > Pseudomonadales > Pseudomonadaceae > Pseudomonas > Pseudomonas sp. GYB4201. The sequence continues at coordinate 20,842 of NZ_JBWGIG010000012.1, forward strand.
GCTGGGGGTGCAGGAGGGTGGGTTGGTATTGTTTGGCAGTTTGATTGGCGTGCCGGTGGAGGCGAGCCTGGCGTTGTCGTTGGTGAAGCGGTTGCGGGAGATTGGGTTTGGGGTGCCGGCGTTGGTTTCCTGGTATTGGGTGGAGGTGCGGCAGGTGCGGCAGCGGCCGCAACGCCAACAGCAACAGCAACAACAGCAACAGCCCTGACACCGCGGACCGCTTTTGCTTCCGTGAGGCCTTTGATCTTGATTGTATGCCCCGTAAAGCGCCAGGGCCGACTGGAGGCGTCGAGCAAGCGGTCCGAGGCGGAGCCGAGGAAGACGGAACCGGAGGCGCTTCTATTCCGGGTCGTCGTCCGCTTGGGCGACGCCGGAGGGACCAAGCAGGGGCAAGCCTTTTTTGCTTACTTTTTGTGGCGTTTGACAAAAAGTGAGCCGGCGTAAGGCCGGAAAGGTGAAGTGGCATCACCCTAATTGCTGGATATACATAGGGCTTTCGAATCCCGCTTCGGCGATTTCGAACATATCCATTTTCGCGGGGATACCACCGACCGTTTCGCCCTTACGGCGACTCCCTTTTTGGCAGTCGCCCCAAAAAGGAAGCAAAAAGGGCTCGCCCCTGCTTGGGCCCTCCGCTGCGCTACGGGTCCCCTCCCTCCGGCGTCGCTCAAGCGGACGACGGCCCGGAATAGAAGCGCCTCCGGTTCCGTCTCCCTCGGCTCCGCCGAGGCCCGCTTGATCAACGCCTCCGGTCGGCCCGGGCGCTTAACGGGGCCAAGATCAAGAGCCAGATCAAGAGCCAGATCAAGAGCCAGATCAAAAGCAAAAGCAGGAGCAAAAGCACAGCAACAGCAACAGCAAATGGTTCATGACTTCAAAACTGAACTTCGTAGAAGGAGACACCATGTGCAGTGACGCCGTCATCGACGCAGCCGACCACGCCATGCGCCACTGGCGCAGCAGCGAGCCTGGGCAGATCAAGGTGGGCTCCGAGGCGCACAAGCGCCTGTTCTGCCGCATGCTGCTCGACACCCACAACCCCTACAAACCCGCCGTCATGCTCTGGCCAACGCTGGACGACGAAGCCCTGGGCCGTATCACTTCGTTGCCCATCTGGGACATCGCCGTGCAAACCGAAGGCCGCGCGCAATTGCAGGTGCACACCTACGCCCACACCGTCCGCGACCCGCTGCTGCACGAGGCGTTGGTGATGGACGGCGGCGAGGAGGCGCGGCACAAGGTGGTGTTGAGCAAACTGGTGGAGGCCTACGGCATCGCCCTGGCGCCGGAGCCGGAGTACCTGGTGCCCAAGGACCCGCAGTGGGGTTGGCTGGTGACCGGCTACAGCGAATGCATCGACAGTTTCTTCGCCTTCGGCCTGTTCGAGTCGGCCAAGCGCACCGGCTATTTCCCCGCCGAGCTGGTGGATACCTTCGAGCCGGTGGTGCAGGAGGAGGCCCGGCATATTCTGTTCTTCGCCAACTGGGTGGCCTGGTACCGCCGGCAGTTGTCGTGGTGGCAGCGGCTGGCGTTCGAGTTCAAGGTGGCGCGGGTGTGGGCGTTCCTGGTGTGGGAACGTATCGGTATCGCCCGCGGGCTGGATGGCGCCGGGCAGATGCAGGACGCCAATTTCGCCCTCACCGGCAACCAGCAGATCGGCCTGGACCTGAGCGTGGGCGCCTTGCTGGACCTGTGCCTGGCCGAGGACCGGCGGCGCATGGGCGGCTACGACCAGCGGCTGCTGCGGCCCACGTTCGTGCCGAAACTGGCGCGCCTGGCGCGGCGTTTCATGCGCGGCTGAACCAGCGCACCGCGTCTTCCAGCGCCTGCTGCACCGGCCGTGGGGCGTAGCCCAGTTCGCGGCGGGCCCTGGCGCTGGAGAAGTACATCAGCTTGCGCGCCATGCGCACCTCTTCCACGGTGGCCAGGGGCTGGGTGCCGGTGAGCCGCGCCCAGCCCTGGGCCAGGTGGGCGATGGGCAGCACCACGCCGTGGGGCAGGCGCCAGCGTGGCGGCTGGCGGCCGCACAGGGCGGCCAGTTGTTCGAGCATTTCACGCAGGCTCAGGTTGCTGCCGCCCAGCACGTAGCGCTCGCCCACCCGGCCGTGCTCGAAGGCCAGCCAGTGGCCCAGGGCGACGTCGTCGACGTGCACCAGGTTCAGGCCGGTGTCGACGTAGGCGGGCAACCGCCCGGCCAGGGCGTCGCGGACGATGCGGCCGGTGGGGGTGGGCTTGATGTCCCGCGGGCCCAGGGGCGTGGACGGGTTGACGATGACCACCGGCAAGCCGGCGGCGGCCAGCTCGCGCACCCGTTGCTCGGCGAGGAATTTGGAGCGCTTGTAGTGGCCGATCATGTCGGCCAGCGCCACCGGGGTGCTTTCGTCGCCCTCGGCGCCGCCGGGCGGGATGCCCAGGGTGGCGACGCTGCTGGTGTAGACGATGCGCGCCACGCCAGCGTCGCCGGCGGCCTGCAGCAGCGCCTCGGTGCCCTGCACGTTGGTGCGGTACAGGTCGTTGGGGTCAGGTGCCCACAGGCGGTAGTCGGCGGCCACATGGAACAACGCCGCGCAGCCGGCACAGGCGCGGGCCAGGGTGTCGGGGCGGGTGAGGTCGCCTTCCACCACCTCGATGGGCAGGCCCGCCAGGTTGGCGCGGTCGGCCCCCGGCCGCACCAGCGCCCGCACGGCATGGCCCTGCTGCAACAGGCGGCGCGCCACGGCGGAGCCGACGAAACCGGTGGCACCGGTAACCAGAGTACTCAAGGGCTGCCTCCTTTGATGAAACCACGCACACAGCGTAGCAGCGGCCCATAGGCCGCGTCCCAGCCAGCGCGGTGTATCAGGAGGAGCGCGGACGCGGCCTTTGGCCGCTGCTACGGGGCTATCTCTTTTTCAGGGCCTTGAGGCGTGCGGTGGCGCGTTGCACGGCGGCCATCTTTTCCGGGCGTTTCATGCGCTTCCATTTGCGGATGTCGTCCTTGCTGCGCCCGCAACTCACGCACAGGTCGCCGCTGAGCTGGCACAGCGCCGTGCAGGGGTTTTCGATTTCCTTGGCCATCAACCCTGACCCCGTCGCTGGACTTCCACGGTCAGGTGGCTGACCTCATGCACCGGCGCCAGGCGCTCACGGATGGCCTCGGCCGAAACGCCCGCCTGGCCCACCACGCTGACAATCGCCGCGCGCGCTTCAGGGCCGACGCGCCACACGTGCAGGTCGGTGATGGTGGCGTCACCGGGCGCCTCCACCAGCGCGCGGATTTCTTCCGCCACGTGGTCGTCGGTGTGGTCCAGCAGCACGGCGGCGGTGGCACCCATCAGGGTCCAGGCCCAGCGGGCAATCACCAGCGCGCCGACGATGCCGATCACCGGGTCCAGCCACACCCAGCCCAGGTAGCGGCCGGCCAGCAAGGCGGCGATGGCCAGCACCGAGGTGAAGGCGTCGGCGATCACGTGCACGTAGGCGGACTTGAGGTTGTTGTCATGGGCATGGAGGTCGTGGTGATGGTCATCATGATCATGGTCGTGATGGCCGTGGCTGTGGCCATGCCCCAGCAGCAGGGCGCTGGCGACGTTCACCAGCAGGCCGACAATGGCGATCAGCGTGGCGGTGCCGAACTGCACGTCCGCCGGGTGCAGCAGGCGCTGCACCGACTCGATCGCCACGCCCAGCGACACCAGCCCCAGGATCAGCGCCGAGGCGAAGCCGCCCAGGTCGCCGACCTTGCCGGTGCCGAAGCTGAAGCGGGCGTTCTGCGCGTGGCGTTGGGCGTAGGCGTAGGCCGCCGCGGTAATGCCCAGCGCCACCGCGTGGGTGGCCATGTGAAAGCCGTCGGCCAGCAGCGCCATGGAACCGGTGAAGTAGCCGGCGGCGATCTCGCCGACCATCATCACCACCGTCAGCACCACCACCCACAGGGTGCGGCGGGCGTTCTCAGCGTGGGCCGAGCCCAGGAACACGTGGCTGTGACCGTGCAGGGCGGCGCTCATTTGGAGTACCGGCGGATGGCTTCCAGCAGCTCTTCCACGCCCTGGTTGCGCTGGGCGTCGGTGAGGGCCGGGTTGGCGACGTGCTCGCGGGCGTGGTCTTCGATGATCTCGTCCATCAAACCGTTGATGGCGCCGCGGGTGGCGGCTACCAGGTGCAGGGTCTTGGCGCAGTCGTGGTCGCCCTCCAGGGCGCGCTCGATGGCCTGGATCTGCCCGGCGATGCGCTTGACGCGCTTGAGCAGGTCGTCGCGGTTGGAAGCAATGTGGCCCATGGGAGGTACCTGAAATGTGAATGCGCGCAGTATAGGTATACCCCCTATACCTATGCAAGAGGCGTTGGTCGTGCTTGCGGCGGGTCGTGTATGCGGGCAGCATCGGCCGGGTAACCAAGGAGAAGCCATGCTCATCGTCTTCAGCGGCCTGCCCGCCACCGGCAAGACCACCCTGGCCAAGGCCCTCGCCCGGCACATGGGCGCGCTGTATGTGCGCCTCGACAGCATCGAACAGGCGCTGCGCTACGGCGGCTGCGAGGTGGGGGCCAATGGCTACCGGGTGGCCAATGCCGTGGCGCTGGGCAACCTGCAGCTGGGCAACCGGGTGGTGGTGGACTGCGTCAACCCGGTGGCCGAGAGCCGCCAGGCGTGGCGCGACGTGGCGGTGACCGCCGGGGTGGCGCTGCTGGATGTGCAGGTGGTGTGTTCGGACCTTGCCGAGCACCAGCGCCGTGCCCAGGCTCGCACTGTCGATGTGCCCGGCCTGGTGCCGCCCAGCTGGGCCTCGGTGCAGGCCCATGAGTACGAGCCCTGGCAGCCTGCGCCGTTCACCTTAGATACCGCCCGGCACTCGGTTGCCGAAGCGCTGGCCATGATCCACCAGCAATTGTCGACCCCCACCCCGTAGCAGCGGCCGAAGTCCGCGTCCCGGGCGCTGAGGTGTACCTGATGCACCGCGGGTGGAGGACGCCGCCTGCGGCAGCTGCTACGGCGTCAGCAGTTTCTATCCAGTGGCGCACCGGGGTGCGGCCGGCGCCGTCGAGGTGGGTCTGGCAGCCGATGTCGGCGGTGACGATGACGTCCGCGTGGCCGCTGTGGTGTACCTGATGCACCGCGTGAGACGGCCCCCCACCCCGTAGCAGCGGCCGCAGGCCGCGTCCCGGGCGCTGAGGTGTACCTGATGCACCGCGGGTGGAGGACGCCGCCTGCGGCAGCTGCTACGGGGTTAGCAGTTTCTATCCAGTGGCGCACCGGGGTGCGGCCGGCGCCGTCGAGGTGGGTCTGGCAGCCGATGTTGGCGGTGACGTTGACGTCCGCGTGGCCGCTGTGGTGTACCTGATGCACCGCGTGAGACGGACCCCCACCCCGTAGCAGCGGCCGCAGGCCGCGTCCCGGGCGCTGAGGTGTACCTGATGCACCGCGGATGGAGGACGCCGCCTGCGGCGGCTGCTACGGGGGTGGTAGGGACTCGTCGATGATTTCTATCCAGTGGCGCACTGGGGTGCGGCCGGCGCCGTCGAGGTGGGTCTGGCAGCCGATGTTGGCGGTGACGATGACGTCCGGGTGGCCACTTTCCAGCGCCCCCAGGCGGTTGTCGCGCAGCTGCCGGGCCAGCGCCGGCTGGGTCAGCGAATAGGTGCCCGCCGAGCCGCAGCACAGGTGGCCGTCGGGCACCGCGCTGAGGCTGAAGCCCAGGCGCGTCAGCACGCCTTCCACGGCGCCGCCCAGTTTTTGCGCGTGCTGCAGGGTGCAGGGGCAGTGGAAGGCCAGGCGCAGCTCGCCGTGCACGTTCAATGCAGCCAGCGGTTCGTCGCGCAGCACCTCCACCAGGTCGCGGGCCAGGGCGCTGACGCGGCGGGCCTTGTCGGCGTAGTGCGCATCGTCTTTGAGCAGCACGCCGTATTCCTTGACGAAGGCACCGCAGCCGCTGGCCGTCTGCACGATGGCCTCGACCCCGGCCTGCACCGCCGGCCACCAGGCGTCGATGTTGCGCCGCGCGCGGTCCAGGCCGCGGTGCTGGGCGTTGCCGTGGAAGTCCACGGCGCCGCAGCAGCCGGCATGGGGCGCGGGCAGCAGGCTGATACCCAGGCGGTCGAGCACCCGCGCGGTGGCAGCGTTGGTGTTGGGCGAGAAGCCCGGCTGCACGCAGCCTTCCAGGATCAGCATGCGCCGTGGGTGGCGGATGGGCGGGCGCACCCCGGCCGGCCGAGCCTGGCGCGGCAGCTTGGCCTGCAGGCCACCGGGCAGCCACGGCCGCAGCACCTGGCCGGCGCGGGTCAGCGCAGTGAACAGCGCCGGGTGCGGCACCACCGCGCGCAGGCCGCCGCGCAGCAGGCGCTCGCCCAGCGGGCGCGGCACCTGCTGCTCAATGAAGTCGCGGCCGATGTCCAGCAGGGTGTGGTACTCCACGCCCGACGGGCAGGTGCTTTCGCAGTTGCGGCAGCTCAGGCAGCGGTCCAGGTGGGTCTGGGTGGCGGCGGTGATGGGCGCGCCCTCGAGCATTTCCTTCATCAGGTAGATGCGCCCGCGCGGGCCGTCCAGTTCGTCGCCCAGCAACTGGTAGGTGGGGCAGGTGGCGTTGCAGAAACCGCAGTGCACGCAGCTGCGCAGCACCTGTTCCGCTTCGGCGGCGCGGGGCAGCTGGCGCGCCTGTTCGCTGAGGTGGGTTTGCATGTCAGAGCTCCGGGTACAGGCGGCCAGGGTTGAAAATGCCGTGGGGGTCGAGCTGCGCCTTGAGTTGCTGGTGGTAGCGCAGCAGGGCCGGGGCCAGGGGCTGGAACGGGGTGTCGCAGGCGCCGCTGCTGAAGCAGCTGGCGTGGCCGCCCAGGGCGCTGGCCGCCGCGCGAATCTGCCCGGCCTCGGCGTCGGATTTCAGCCAGCGCTGGGCGCCGGCCCAATCGAGCAGCTGCGTGCCCGGCAGCTCCAGCAGGCCGACGTTGAACGGCAACGACAGCCGCCACAGCGGTCGTGGGTCACGGAAAAATGGCAGGCGCTGCTCGCGCAGGTCCACCCAGAACTGCGCGTCGGCGGCGCTGCAACCCAGCCGTTCGCGGGCCGCCGCCACCGAGCCTTCGCCGCCCTCCAGGCGCAGGTGCAGCACCTCGCCGTGGTAGCAGGCGCCGCTGATGGGCAGCGCCTGCTGGCCCCATTCGGTCAGCCGGCGCAGGGCTTCGGCGGGCCCCAGGTCGAGGGTCAGGCTGGCGCAGCAGCGCGGGCTGGGCAGCACCTTCAGCGACACTTCGGTGAGCAGCCCCAGGCTGCCGAAACTGCCGGCCAGCAGGCGCGACAGGTCGTAGCCGGCGACGTTTTTCATCACCTCGCCGCCAAAGCGCAGGTGCTTGCCGGTGCCGGTGATCACCCGCGTGCCGAGGACGAAATCGCGCACCGCGCCGCTCCATGGCCGCCGTGGCCCGGCGAGGCCGGCAGCGACCATGCCGCCCACCGTGGCCTGGCCGTCGAAGTCCGGCGGTTCGCAGGGCAGCATCTGCCCGGCTTCCGCCAGCGCCGCGTTGAGTTCGCGCAGCGGCGTACCGGCGCGCACGCTGACCACCAGTTCGGTGGGGTCGTAGCTGACAATGCCCCGGTGCCCGCGGGTGTCCAGCGGGGTGCCCGGGGTGGGGCGGCCCAGGAACGCCTTGCTGTCGCCACCGCGGATGCGCAGCGGCGTGGCGCTGGCGATGGCCTGGTGCACGGCGTCCAGCAGCGTGTCCAGGCTCATCAGAAGCGCTCCAGGTCCGGGAACGGCAACTGGCCGTGGTGGATGTGCATGGCGCCGAACTCGGCGCAGCGGTGCAGGGTGGGGATGTTCTTGCCGGGGTTGAGCAGGCCGCTGGGGTCGAAGGCGGCCTTGATGGCGTGGAACACGGTGAGTTCGTCGGCGTTGAACTGGGCGCACATCTGGTTGATCTTCTCGCGGCCCACGCCGTGCTCGCCGGTGATGCTGCCGCCCACCGCCACGCACATCTCCAGGATCCTGCCGCCCAGGGCCTCGGCGCGTTCCAGCTCGCCGGGCTGGTTGGCGTCGAACAGAATCAACGGGTGCATGTTGCCGTCGCCGGCGTGGAAGACGTTGGCCACGCGCAGCTGGTACTCGGCCGCCAGCGCGGCGATGCCCTTGAGCACGGCGGGCAGCTCGCGCCGCGGGATGGTGCCGTCCATGCAGTAGTAGTCCGGCGACAGCCGCCCCACGGCGGGGAAGGCGTTCTTGCGCCCGGCCCAGAAGCGCACGCGCTCGGCCTCGTCCAGGGCCTGGCGTACTTCGGTGGCGCCGGCCGCTTCCAGCAGCTGGCGCACGCGCGCGCAGTCTTCGTGCACGTCGGCTTCGACGCCGTCCAGTTCGCACAGCAGGATCGCCTCGGCGTCCACCGGGTAGCCGGCGTGGATGAAGTCCTCGGCGGCGCGGATGGCCAGGTTGTCCATCATCTCCAGGCCGCCGGGGATGATGCCGGCGGCGATGATATCGGCCACGGCGCGCCCGGCGTTTTCCACCGAGTCGAAGGCGGCCAGCAGCACCTTGGCCACCTGGGGTTTGGGCAGCAGGCGCACGGTGACCTCGGTGACCACGCCGAGCATGCCTTCGGAGCCGGTGAACAGCGCGAGCAGGTCAAAGCCGGGGCTGTCCAGGGCGTCGCTGCCCAGGGTCAGGGGCTGGCCCTCCACGGTCAGCACCTCAAGCTTGACCAGGTTGTGCACGGTCAGGCCGTACTTGAGGCAGTGCACGCCGCCGGCGTTTTCGGCGACGTTGCCGCCGATGGAACAGGCGATCTGCGACGACGGGTCGGGGGCGTAGTACAGGCCATGAGGCGCCGCAGCCTGGGAGATGGCCAGGTTGCGTACGCCCGGCTGCACCCGGGCGGTGCGTGCCTGCGGGTCGATGTGCAGGATTTGGTTGAAGCGCGCCAGCACCAGCAGCACGCCCTGGGCCAGGGGCAGCGCGCCGCCTGACAGGCCGGTGCCGGCGCCACGGGGCACCACCGGCACGTGGCGCTGGTGGCAGATGCGCAGGATAGTCTGTACCTCCTCAAGGTGGCGGGGCAGGGCCACCAGCAGCGGCGTGGTGCGGTAGGCCGAGAGGCCGTCGCATTCGTAGGGCTTGAGGTCTTCGCTGCGGTACAGCAGGTCGAGGTCGGGCAGGGCGCCGATCAGCGCGTTGATCAGGCCCTGCTTGTCGACCTGCGGCAGGGCACCGTCCAGGCGCTCGTCGTGGAGGATGTTCATGGCCGGGCATCTTGTTGTTGTGATGCCAGTAGCGTAGCCGCTGCCGTCAGGCTGCGCTGGTCGGTGTGAACCCTGGAGATCTTCAGTGGGGCGCAGGGCCAGCGCAGCCTTCGGCAGCGGCTACGCAACAGGGTTGGACAAGGCTCAGCGCTTTTTCTTGAAGAACTTGTTGATGTAGTAGCCCGGGCTCACCAGGTCCTTGGGGCGGGGCTTGTAGTGGGTCTTGTGGCGCTGGTTGGGGTCGGCCTCGGGCAGGTCGGCGGTGTAGTAGTACAGGGCGATGGAGCGCCGCGAGCGGTCCGGCGGGCAGGTCAGCGGCTCGGGGTGGCCGTGGTTGCTGTCGGGGTCGGTGTTGAAGATCACGCAGCGGTTGTACACCGGCAACACTTTCTTCAGGCAGGTGCGCATGGGCTTGTCCCACAGCTCCAGGTGGCCACCGTAGGCCTCTTCCCACTCGGGGTTGAGGTAGATGATGGCGTTGATGCGCCGCTGCACCTTGAGCTTCTTGTTCAGGCGGAAGTCCGAGTGCACGCCCAGGAAGCCGCCTGCCTTGGTCTCGTGCAGGCCGCCGCCGACGAAATACGGGTCGGGGATCAGCCCTTCGATGCCGGTCATCTGTTCGAGGAAGCTGAGCATGGGCGCCGAGTTGAACACCGCGAACACCGAGCGCAGGTACGGCGGGCATTCGTTGGGGCTGATCTGGCGCTTGAGCTGGCCCTTGTAGCCGCGCTCGTACAGGGTCTCGTTGGCGGTGGCCTCCACGGGGAAGGTCTCGCAGATGCGCTGGATCAGGTCCTGGGGCAGGAAATCATCGAGCACGATGTGCGCGAACGGCGTGGCTGCGCGGTAGTCATCGGCCAGCGCCTGGCCCAGCCGTGTCGCGGCCTCCAGGTCGAAATCCAGCTCCGGCACGGCAGTGATGGGCAACGTGTGCATTGCAACTCCTTGAATAGGTGACAGGGTTCAGCCGTGCCAGCAGCGGTACCAGCCGTCGTGCTCGCTGACCTGCAGTTGGGTCTGGTACAGGTTCGACAGCTGCTCGCTGGTCAGCACCTGGGCCTTGGGCCCGTCGGCGATGATGCGCCCCTGGCTGATCAGCACCACGCGCTCGATCTCGGGGATGATCTCGTCGATGTGGTGGGTGGTGATGATCATTGCCCGGTCGTCGTGGCAGAACTCGCGCATCAGGCTCAGCAGGCTGAGGCTGGCGCCCATGTCGAGGCCGGCGGTGGGTTCGTCGAGGATCAAGGCGCGCGGGTTGTGCACCAGGGCGCGGGCCAGCAGCAGGCGGCGTTTCTGCCCGGTGGACAGGCGCTGGAACATGCGCTGTTCGTCGATCTGCATGCCCAGCTGGCCCAGCAGTTCGCGGGCGTGGGCGATTTGCTCGGCATTGGGTTGCAGGTGGGCGTGGGTGCCCATGGCGCCGAAGAAGCCGGAAATCACCACGTCCAGCGCCGAGGTGTAGGGGGTGTAGTCTTCCTGCATGTCCTGGGACACGAAGCCGATCTTGGCGCGCAGGTCCCACAGGTTGAAGGTCTCGTGACCGAACAGGCGCAGGAAGCTGCCAGGGCGCTCCACCGGGTAGATCTCGCGGTTGATCAGCTTGAGCAGCGTGCTCTTGCCGGCGCCGTTGGGGCCCAGGATGGCCACGCGCTCGCGGTCGCCGATGTGCAGCGACAGCTGGTCGAAGACGCGGTTTTCCTGTTGGTAGGCGGTGACCTGGTTCAGTTCGATCATGACAAGCCTTAGCGAAGGGCGGGGGCGTCATTGAAGCAATCACGCCGCCTTATTGCAACGGGGGCTAGCGGTAGCCCTGGGCCTGCAGGTCGAACAGCTGCGCATAGCGCCCACCGGCGGCCATCAGCTGCGGGTGGTTGCCTTCTTCCAGCACCCGGCCCTGGTCCAGCACCACGATGTGGTCGGCGCTGCGCACGCTGGAGAAACGGTGCGAGATCAGCAGCGTCATGCGCCCGCGCGCGTACTCGCGAAAATGCTCGAACACCGCGGCCTCGGCGCCGGCATCCAGGGCGGCGGTGGGTTCGTCGAGAATCAGGATATCGGCGTCCCGGCGCATGTAGGCGCGCGACAGCGCGACCTTCTGCCATTGCCCGCCCGACAGCTCCTGGCCGCCAACGAACCAGCGGCCCAACTGGGTGGCGTAGCCGTGCTGCAGCTGTTCGATGAAATCAGCGGCAATGCCCTGCGCCGCGGCATCGCGCCAGCGGCCCTGGTCACCGAAGGCGCGCACGTCGCCCACGCCGAGGTTCTCGCCCACGGTCATCTGGTAGCGGATGTAGTCCTGGAAAATCACCCCGATGCGCTGGTGCAGGGCGTGTTCGTCCCAGTCCTGCAGGTCGCTGCCGTCCAGCAGGATACGTCCGTGGTCCGGGGTGTAGAGGCGGGTCAGCAGCTTGATCAGGGTGGTCTTGCCCGAGCCGTTCTCGCCCACCAGCGCCAGGCTGCGGCCCGGCGCCAGGTGCAGGTTGATGCCGCTGAGCGTATCGCGACTGGCGCCGGGGTAGCGGAAGCCCAGCTGTTCGCAGCGCAGGCCGTCGCCGGGCTTGATGCCGTGGGTGAGGGTGCCGCGCGCGGGGGTAACCGGGTGGCCCAGGTATTCGTACAGGTCGGACAGGTACAGGCCGTCCTCGTACAGGCCGGCGATGGCGCCCAGGCTGGCGCTGATGGCGCTTTGACCCTGCTTGAACAGCACCAGGTACATGGTCATCTGGCCCAGGGTGGTCTGGCCGTTGACCGTGTCCAGCACCACCCAGGCGTAGGCCAGGTAGAACGCCGCGGTGCCCAGCAGGCCCAGGGCGAAGCCCCAGCCGTCGCGGCGCAGGGTCAGGCGGCGGTCCTCGGCGTACAGGCGGGTGAAGTTGTCGCGGTAGCGCTGCAGCAGCAGCGGCGCCAAGCCGAACAGCTTGACCTCCTTGGTGTGCGCTTCCTGGGACAGCAGGGCTTCCAGGTAGCCTTGCTGGCGGGTTTCGGGCGCGCGGCGCTTGAACAGGCGGAAGGCGTCACCGGAAAAGTGCGCCTCGGCAAAGAACACCGGCAGCGCGCCCAGCACCAGGATCGCCAGCGCCCAGGGCGAGAAGTGCACCAGCAGCACCGCGAAGCTGATCAGCGAGATCAGGTTCTGCACCAGTCCCAGGCCCTTGGTCACCAGGCCCAGCGGCCGCGTGGAGGCGTCGCGGCGCACGCGCACCAGCTTGTCGTAGAAGGCCGAGTCTTCGAATTGCAGCAGCGACAGGGTCTGGGCCTTTTCCAGAATCAGCAGGTTGACCTTCTGCCCCAGCTGCACCCGCAGCAGCGCCTGCTGCACCGACAGCCCACGCTGCGCCGCCGCCAGCAGGCCCAGCACGCCGGCCTCGGCCAGCACATAGCGCAGCACCGGCCACAGCGGCGCCTGGCCGCTACTGGCGTGCAACTGCATGGCCGCCAGCACGGCATCGACGATGCGCTGGCCAATCCACGCCGCCAGCGCCGGCAGCATGCCCGCCGCCAGCGTGGCCAGCACCAGCCCGGCAAACAGCGGGCGCGAAGTGCTCCACACCAGCGCTACGGCGCGGCGGGCCTGGTCGAGAAAAGCGGTGAAGCGAGCAACCACCGGCATGCCAGAAACGATTCCCAGGAAAAAAACGCGCCCACTGTAGCAGCGGCCCTTAGGCCGCGTCACGGCACACCGCGGTGTGCCAGGCTTTGACGCGGCCTGACGGCCGCTGCTACGGGGGTGGGGATCGGCGGCGGTGCAGCAGGGCCAGTATGCCCAGCAGCTGGATCACGGCGATCGCCCCCAGCACCTTCCATCCCGTGGCGCCCAGCCCGTGAAGCCAGCCCAGCAGCCACACCAGCGCCACCACGCCTGCCGGCAGCACGCACAGCACGAACGCCACGCGGATCAGCGTCCGACACCGGCGGATCCAGGCCGGGGCGGCTTCCATGTGCGCGTAATCGTCCAGTGCGCTGAGGCCCTGCAACAGCTCGATCAACGTATCCAGCATGATGAGTCAGCGGCCTACCTGGAAAAAAATCCAACTGTAGCAGCTGCCGTCAGGCGGCGTCCTGCGTGGCCTCAGGTTAAGCTCGCTGGCCGTGACGCGGCCTGGCGGCCGCGGCTACAGCAACGATCACTCCCCACCCTTCATCCGCCGCGCCACCAGGTACAGCCCCAACCCCACCAGCGCCGTCGCCGCGCCGATGTAGCCGGTGCTGGTCCAGCCCAGCCCTGCGGTAATGGCTATGCCGCCCAGCCATGGGCCCAGGGCGTTTGCGAGGTTGAAGGCTGCGTGGTTGGAGGCCGCCGCAAGGCTTGGGGCCTCGTGGGCGATGTCCATCAGGCGGATCTGCAGCGGCGACGCCAGGGCCACCATGGTGCCCACCAGGCCGATGCCCAGCATCACCCCGGCCAGGGAACCGGCGGCCACGGGGAACAACAGCAGCACAGCCATCGACCACACCAGCAGCAGCCCCACGGCGCGGAAGCCCAGGCGGTCGAACAGTTTGCCGCCGGCAATGTTGCCGATGATGCCGCCCACGCCGAACGCCGCCAGGCCGAAGGGGATCCACTCCGGCTTCACGCGGGTGACGTCGAGCATGGTCGGCGCCAGGTAGCTGAACACGCAGAACATGCCGGCGAAACCGATGGCACCGATGCTCAGTGCCATCCAGATCTGCGGCTGCTTGAACGCGCGCATTTCCTTGCGCGGGTCGCTGCGCGGCTCGTCATGGCGGTCCGGCACGAAGCGCCAGATCAGGGCGATGGTGGTGATGGCAATGGCGCCCACCAGGGCGAACGCCGAGCGCCAGCCGAAGAACTGCCCCAGGAAGGTGGCGATGGGGTTGCCCAGCAACATCGCCAGGGTCAGGCCCATCATTACTCGCGCCACGGCGCCGGCGCGCTTGTTGGCCGGCACCATGCTCGACGCCACCACCGCGGCAATGCCGAAATAGGCGCCGTGGGGCAGGCCGCTGATGAAGCGGAACGCTACCAGGCTGGCGAACGTGGGGGTGAAGGCCGTGGCCAGGTTGCCGACCGCGTACAGCACCATCAGCAGCATCAGCAGGTGCTTGCGCAACAGCTTGGCGCCAAGGATCGCCAGCAGCGGCGCGCCCACCATCACGCCAAGGGCGTAGGCGCTGATGGCGTGGCCCACCTGCGGTTCACTGAGGTGCAGGTTAGTGGCGATGTCGGGCATCAGGCCCATGATGGCGAACTCGCCGGTGCCGATGGCAAAACTGCCCACCGCCATGGCGGCCTCCATTTTGGCGGCGGCGCGCGCGGGCAGCACAAGCCCCGGTGATTGCTGGATGGTCATGCGTCGCTCCGTTCTTCAGGGCTGGCAACAGGGAAAACCGCCAATGATAGCGAAATGGTTTCAGCAGCGTCTAGAACGGGGTTTCACGCTGGAGTTCCACGCGCGGCGGCCGCTCGCAGGATCAGGCAAGCATTCAACCGGATTGCTCTAACGGTGCACCGGCACCAACGTTGATCATGGGGGCGAGCGCTGGCTACCGCCAGCCACTATCAATGGAACCCTGTCATGCCAGTACACGCCTACGGCGCCCACGCGGGCGACAAGCCGCTTGAACCCCTGCAAATCCACCGTCGCGAGCCTGGCGCCCACGACGTCGCCATCGACATCGCCTTCTGCGGCGTCTGCCATTCGGACCTGCACCAGGCCCGCGCGGAGTGGGAAGGCACCCAATTTCCTTGCGTGCCTGGCCACGAGATCGTCGGCCGTGTGCGCGCCGTGGGCGGCCACGTCAGCGGATTCAAGGTCGGTGACCTGGTGGGCGTCGGCTGCCTGGTGGACAGCTGCCGCCACTGCCAGGACTGTGAGGAGGGCCTGGAAAACTACTGCGACGGCATGATCGGCACCTACAACTTCCCCACCCCCGACGCGCCGGGCTGGACCTTGGGCGGTTACTCGGAAAGCATCGTCGTGCATGAGCGCTACGTGCTGCACGTGCGGCACCCGGCCAGCCAGCTGGCCGCCGTCGCGCCGCTGCTGTGCGCCGGCATCACCACCTATTCGCCGCTGCGCCACTGGCAGGCCGGCCCTGGCAAGAAGGTCGGCATCGTCGGCATTGGTGGCCTGGGCCACATGGGCATCAAGCTGGCCCACGCCATGGGCGCCCACGTGGTGGCCTTCACCACGTCCGAGTCCAAGCGCGAGGCTGCCAAGGCCCTGGGCGCCGACGAAGTGGTGGTGTCCCGCGACGCCGCGCAGATGGCCGCCCACGGCAAGAGCTTCGACCTGATCATCAACACCGTGGCCGCGCCACACGATCTCGACGCCTTCCTGGTGCTGCTCAAGCGTGACGGCGCCATGACCCTGGTGGGCGCCCCGGCCTCGCCGCATGCCTCGCCCAACGTCTTCAACATGATCATGAAGCGCCGCACCCTGGCCGGCTCGATGATCGGTGGTATTCCTGAAACCCAGGAGATGCTCGATTTTTGCGCCGAGCACGGCATCACCGCCGACATCGAACTGATCCGCGCCGACGAGATCAACCAGGCCTACGAGCGCATGCTCAAGGGCGATGTGAAGTACCGCTTCGTCATCGACAGCGCGACGTTGAATCCAGAGGCCTGATGCAGGAGTAGTGGCGGCCGTGACGCGGCCTGGCGGCCGCTGCTACGGGGGCGGTGGTGTGTGGCGGCGGCAGCGCTCCGAGCAGTAGCGCACCTCGTCCCAGCAGCGCGCCCACTTCTTGCGCCAGCTGAACGGCCGGCCGCAGACCACACAGGTCTTGACCGGGAGCTCGCTTTTCTTCAACGGGTTCTCCTTGAGGGGCCGCATCGCGAGCGTCGCCAGGCTACGGGTTCAGCCTCAGCCAGGAATTGACCTTGCCGGTGTTCGGGTCGACGAACCAGTAGGCGCCTTCGGCCATTTTCACCTGGCTGCATTCGGTGGGGTAGTCCTTCATGATCAGGCACACGGTGCCGTTGTTCAGCGTCCATTTTTCGGCCACCGGTTGCTCGGTGCTCATGCTGAACACGTCGGTGCCATCGGCGGCGAAGGCCAGCGAGTAGGGGTAGCCCATGCGGGTGGTGCCATAGAACTTCTTGCCTACCAGGGTATCGCGCACCTGCCCATCGTTGAGGGTCACCGCGCCCGGCGGCACGGGGGGCGGTTCGTGGTTGGAGCTGCTGGCGCAACCGGCCAGCAGGGCAAGCAGTGAGGCGGCGGCGAGAGTCCTGTTGTTCATGGCACACCCTCTTCGATAGCCCGAAAACCATTTTTTCGGGACAAATCAAAGCCTAGATGAGCCCGTGCACATCTGGGATCCATTGCGCCGAACGGTTGACGCCGCGTTACTGCGGGGCCAGCGAGTAGTGGTAATGCACTGCACCGGTCTGCGGGTCCACCAGCCAGTAGTCATCCTTGTCCTGCAGCAGGCGGTAGCGTTCCACCGGCTGGTTGGGCGAGGTGAAGGTGATTACCCCGTCCTGCACGGTCCAGTGTTCGGTGACCGGGGTGTCGCCGCCCATCTGGAAGATCTCCGTGCCATCGCCACGGAAGCTCAACGAGTACGGGCGCCCGGAGGTGCCGATGTTGGTCAGCTTGTTGCCGATCAGGGTCTGGCGCACTTGCGCGTCAGTCAGCGGCGTGGCGGCAGCGGAGACAGGTTTGATGGGCGGTTGCCCGGGGCCGGCGCAGGCCGTCAGCAGCACCAGGGCGAGGAGGGGGAGCGGGTGGATACGTGCCATGACACACCTCGAACACGCGACAGGACGAGAGATTCAGCGTAGCCGGTTTCCACGCGGCGTCCGTTGTTCCTGGAGTGGTATCCAATATGTTGACTGGTAATTCCATCATGATGGATGATGTGGTTACACCACCGTCATGGCCTTCCGCATGGACATCAACACCCGCATCGCCACCCGCATCAGCACCTTGCGCAAATCCCTGCATTTGTCGCTGGAAGCCCTGGCGGACAAGAGCGCCGTCAGCCGCTCGATGATTTCCCTGATCGAGCGCGGCCAGAGCAGCCCTACCGCCGTGGTCCTGGAGAAGCTCGCCACCGCCTTGGGCGTGCCGCTGTCCGCCTTGTTCGAAGCACCTGCCGAAGAGGCAGGGCAACTGCTGCGCGCCGCCGACCAACTGCAATGGCGCGACCCGCAATCAGGCTACATCCGCCGCAACGTCTCGCCCAGCGGCGCGCAGTCGCCCATCCAACTGGTGGAGGTGGAATTTCCGGCTGGCGCGTCGGTGGCCTATGAAACCTCCACTCGTGATGTGCGGGTGGACCAGCAGGTGTGGCTGCTGGCCGGGCGCATGGACATTCAGGTGGGCGAGCAGCTCTACCAGCTTGAAACCGGCGACTGTCTGGCGTTTCCCCTGGACAAGCCGACCCGCTTTCACAACCCCCACGGCGAGCCGGCGCGCTACGCCGTGATCATCGTCACTGACAGTCGCCGCTAAGGAGAGCCTTATGCACATCAAACGCCTCACCCACCTCGACGACGCCACCTGCGTGCAGCTCGCCGACATTCTCATCGACTGCGTCGAAGGCGGCGCCTCGGTGAGCTTCATGTTGCCCTTGTCGCAGGCGCGTGCCGAGGCGTTCTGGCAGGGCCTGCGCGCCAGCGTCGACGCGGGCGAGCGGGCCTTGCTGGTGGCCGAGGACGCAGGCGGGCAGCTGCTGGGCACGGTGCAGGTGGTGCTGGCCCAGCCGGAGAACCAGCCGCACCGCGCCGACATCGCCAAGCTGCTGGTGCACCGCCGTGGCCGCCGGCTGGGCGTGGGGCAGGCGCTGATGGAGGCGGCGGAGCGTGCAGCTATCGACGAAGGCAAGAGCGTCCTGGTGCTGGACACGGCCACCGGCGGCGACGGCGAGCGCCTGTACCAACGGCTGGGCTGGCAGCTGACCGGGCAGGTGCCCGCCTACGCCCTGTGGCCAGCCGGCGGCCTGTGCGCCACCACGATCTTCCACAAACTGGTGGGCGACTGCTACGGGTGATCGTGGCGGTGGTGGATGTCGGGGAAGTGCGCGTGGCTGTGGCGCAACGGCTGGTGCTGGTGCGGGTGCACGTGGGGCTCGACGCCGTCCCAGGCGAAATCATGGCTGTGCTGGTGGTGCTCGTCGTGCACGTGGGGGTGGGTATGGGCCATCGGCTCGTGCTGGTGTTCGTGGGCGTGGTGTTCGGTGAGGTGAATCCACACGCCCACGGCCATCAGCGCCGCCGCCAGCCAGAAACTGGCAGTGACCGGCTCACCGAGCACCAGCAGGGCGATGGCCGCGCCCAGGAACGGCGCCGTGGAGAAATACGCCCCGGTGCGCGCCGAGCCCAGCCCGCGCAGGGCCAGTACGAACAGCACCAGGCTGACGCCATAGCCCAGCAGGCCCACCAGCAAAGTGGGCGCCAGCAACGCCAGGCCCGGTAGCTGCGCGCCCAGCAGCAGCGCCAGGGCGGTGTTCACCGCGCCCGCCACCAGGCCCTTGATGCCGGCCAAAAACAGCGCGTCCGAGGCGGATACCTTGCGCGTCAGGTTGTTGTCGATGGCCCAGCACAGGCACGCCGCCGCCACGCCCAGCGGGCCCAGCAGGCTGTGCAGCTGCAGGCCGGCGCCGGGCCACGCCAGGACCACGCCGCCGGCGACGATCACCGCCATGCCCAGCACGATGCGGCGGTCGGCGTTTTCCTTGAACACCACCCAGGCCAGCAGCGCGGTCAGCACCGACTCCAGGTTCAGCAGCAGCGAGGCGCTGGCCGCCGGGGTGCGCGTCAGCGCCAGCATCAGCGCCACCGGCCCCAGCACCCCGCCAAAGCCGATGGCGCCCAGCAGCCACGGCCACTCGCCGGGCGCCAGGCGCGGGCGCTGCCAGCCCTTGTCGCGCAGCAGCCGCACGGCCAGCAGGCCGACGCCGCTGCCCAGGTACAGCAGGCCAGCCAGCAGCACCGGGTGAATGGACAGGCCAAGGCACTTGGCCAGCGGCGTGCTGGCGCCGAACAGCGCGGCGGCGGCCAGGGCATAGAGAATGCTGATGTTCATGGCAAAAACCGAAACAGGCTGGACAAGCCCCCATCATACCCCTAGCAGCTGCCGCAGGCTGCGTCCGGGGCGCCGTGATTTTCCCCGGCACAGCGGGGAGAACCCGGACGCCGCCTTCGGCAGCTGCTACAGGGACGCGCCCCCCCCCCGCCGATCGCGTCGTCTGCATCGCGGCCAAGGCCGGCTCCTACCACGCACGGCGTAGGAGCCGACTTTAGTCGCGATACCGGCAACGCGGTTTCAAGACAGTTGTTTTCACGGCAGGTACGGGAGCAGGCGCTCGGTTTCCTTGCGTACCACTGCGTAGCATTCGCAGCTCAGTTGCTCCAGGCGCGCACGGTCGAGCACCTTGATGTGCCCGCGGCTGTACTCGATCACGCCCAGGCGCTGCAGCTTGCCAGCAGCGTCGGTGACGCCTTCGCGGCGCACGCCGAGCATGTTGGCGATCAGTTCCTGGGTCATGGTCAGTTCGTTGCCCTGCAGGCGGTCGAGGGACAGCAGCAGCCAGCGGCACAATTGCTGGTCGATGGCGTGGTGGCGGTTGCACACGGCGGTCTGCGCCATCTGCGTGATCAGCGCCTGGGTGTAGCGCAGCATCAGCAACAGCATGTCGCCGTGGCGGTTGAATTCGTCTTTCAGCCTTTGCGCCGGCAGGCGCCAGGCTTGGCCGGCGCTCTGCACGATGGCGCGGCTGGGGGTGCTTTCGCCGCCCATGAACACCGCCACGCCGACCAGGCCTTCGTTGCCCACCACCGAGATCTCCGCCGAGGCGCCGTTTTCCATCACGTACAGCAGCGAGACAATGGCGTTGCTGGGGAAGTACACCTGCCGCAAGGCATCGCCCGATTCGTACAGCACCTTGCCCAGCGGCAATTCCACCCGTTTCAGGTGCGGGCGCAGGCGCGCCAGCGCCTCGGGGGGCAGGGCGGCAAGGAGGTGGTTCTGGTGTGGCTGGGAAGTGTCTGGCATGAAGACACCATACGCCAGTTTTCAGGCCTCCCCACTGACTCTCTCCTTGCCATCATCGCTCAGCAACACCACGTCTTTCGCCCCGCGCTGCACATTGAACCGATGCACCGTGCCCGCGAAGCGGTATTCCAGGCTGTAGCCCGACCAGTCCGCCGGCAGCAGCGGTTGTAGCCGCAACGTCGTGCCCTCGCGGCGTACCCCCAGCAATGATTCGAGGATCAGCCGGTACATCCACCCTGCAGAGCCGGTGTACCAGGTCCAGCCGCCGCGCCCGGCATGGGGGCCCGGGCCGTAGACGTCGGCGGCCATCACATAGGGCTCGACCTTGTAGCGGTCGATCAGCGCCGGGCTGCCCTGGCGGACCGGGTTGATCAGGCGCATCAACTCCCAGGCCTTGTCAACGTCGCCCAAGGCGGCGAAGGCCATGCTCGCCCACACGGCGGCGTGGCTGTACTGGCCGCCGTTCTCGCGCACGCCCGGCACGTAGCCTTTGATGTAGCCGGGGTCCAGCTGGCCCTTGTCGAAGGGCGGTGTCAGCAGCTGCACGATGCCGATGTCGCGGTGCACCAGGTTGTGGTCCAACGCTGCCATGGCCTGGCGCCCACGGGCTTGGGGCGCCGCCCCCGACAGCACGGCCCAGCTCTGGGCGATGGAATCGATGCGGCATTCGTCGTTGCTGGCCGAGCCCAGCACCTGGCCATCGTCGAACCAGGCGCGGCGGTACCAGGCGCCGTCCCAGGCATGGGCGTCGAGCTGGGCTTGCAGGGCGGCGGCGCGTTCGCTACAGCGCACGGCGTAGGCGCTGTCGCCGTGGCGCTGCGCGGTCAGCGCGAACTGTTGCAGCACGTCAAAGCCGAAGAAGCCCAGCCACACGCTCTCGCCCAGCCCGCGCTCGCCCACCCGGTTCATGCCGTCGTTCCAGTCGCCGCTGCCCATCAGTGGCAGACCATGGGCGCCGCATTGCAGGCCGTGGTCGAGGGCGCGCTGGCAGTGCTGGTACAGGCTTTCGGGCTGGCCACAGGTGCCGGGCAGGTCGTAATAGGACTCTTCGTCCGGGTTCAGCAGCCGGCCCTGGGCGTAGTCGACGCGTTCGTCCAGCACGCCCAGGTCGCCGGTCACCTGCACATAGCGGCTGGTGGCCAGGGGCAGCCACAGCAGGTCATCGGAGCAGCGGGTGCGCACGCCGCGGTCCAGGGGCGGGTGCCACCAGTGCTGTACGTCGCCTTCGCGGAACTGATGGCGGGCGCACAGCAACAGGTGGCTGCGCGCCGCCTCGGGGGCCGCGTGGAGCATCGCCATGCTGTCCTGCAACTGGTCGCGGTAGCCGATGGCGCCGCCTGACTGGTAGAAACCACTGCGGCCCCAGAAGCGGCTGGCGATGACCTGGTACATCAGCCAGCCGTTGACCAGCACATCCAGGCTGGGGTCGGGCGTCTTCACCTGCACGGCGCCCAGGGTGCTGTGCCAGTAGGCGCGCACGTTGTCCAGTTCCACGGCTGCCGCGCGGACGCCACGGTACTGCTGCACGCGGCGGGTAGCGGCGGTGGCGTCCTGTTCGGCGCCCAGGCGGAAGATCACCTCCTGGCTGGCGCCGGCGGCCAGTTCCAGGCTGACCTGCATCACGGAACAAGGGTCCAGGCCACCGCCGGTGCGCCCCTGCAAGTGTGAATGGGACAACGCCGCCGGCGCCTGCAGGCTGCCGTTGCGGCCAAGAAATTCGGCCCGGTCGCAGGTAATGCGGCGGCCGGGCTCGTCGGTATCGAGGAAACCCACGCGGTCGCCGAACTCGATCGACCAGGCGTTGCGGGCGAACAGTGCGCCGCTGAACGGGTCGGCTTCGGTCACCACGTGCATGGCCGATTTGCTGCGCAGGTCGCCCAGCACCCACTCCACGTAGCAGGTGGCGGACAAGCGCCGCGCACGACCGCTGGCGTTGCGCACCACCAAGCGCGAAAATTTCACCGGCGCGTCCAGCGCCACGTATACCCACAGTTCGCTGTGCACGCCGTCCTGCTCATGCTCAAAGACGCTGTAGCCGAAACCGTGGCGGGTGCGGTAGCGGCCTGTGCCCGGGCACGGCTGCGGCGTGGGCGACCAGAAGCGGCCGCTGTCTTCGTCGCGCAGGTAAAGGGCTTCGCCGCCGCCGTTGCTGACCGGGTCGTTGTGCCACGGGGTGAGGCGGTACTCGTGGGCGTTCTCGGCCCAGGTGTAGGCGCTGCCCACCTCGGACACCAGGGTGCCGAACTGCGGGTTGGCCAGCACGTTGGCCCAGGGCGCTGGCGTCGGGTGGCCCGGGGTATGGTCGATGATGTATTCGCGACCGTCGCTGCTGAAACCGCCGTAGGCGTTGGCCATCACCAGCGTTGGGTGCGGCGCTGGCAATGGCGCCGGCACGGGCATCGCCACCAGGCTGGCATCGAAACGCGGCAACAGCGGATCGCTGCGCCGCCGATGCACCTGCTCCGCCAGGCTGCCCAGGCTGTCGCGCAGCACCAGGCGCGCGACCGCCAGCAGCAGGGTACGGTCCTCGGCCGACAGCTGCTGGGCCGGGCGCACGAAAATGCCGCCGGGGCGGTCCACCAGGCTGGCTTCGCTGCCGGAGGTCACCAGGCCCATGATCAGGTCCTGCAGCACCTGCCGGTAACCGGCCTGGCTTTCATTCCAGATCACCAGGTCGACGGTCAGGCCTTTCTGCCGCCAATAGGCGTGGGCCTGCACCATCTGCCGCACCAGTTCCAGGTTTGCGGCGTCGCCGATCTGCACCAGCACGATGGGCCGGTCGCCGGAAATGGCCTGGCCCCAGAGCCCCGACTGGTTGCGGCGGTTGCTCAGCAGGGTGGCGCTGTCGGCGCGCAGGCCGGCGTTGGCGTAGATCACTGACGCGGCCATGTGCTCGAACAGGTGGGCGTCGGTGCTGGACGCATTGAGCTGGCGCAGCAGCACCTGGCTGTGGGTCCAGGCCAGGTCGAAGACCCGGTCGGCCAGGTGGCGGTCGCGGTATTTGTGGATCAGTTGCACGCAGGCCTCGCGGCTGGCGGCAAGGCCGGTGACCAGGTCCAGGGTGGCGGTCTGGCCCGGGTCCAGGGTAATGCGGCAGCGCACCGCCACAATCGGGTCCAGCACCGGGCCCTGGCTGCCACTCAGCTGCTCCACGCCGGGGTCGAGGGCCGCGGGCGCCATCAACGTGCGGTTGCGACCGATGAAGCGGGCGCGGTCGGTTTCGTAGGAAATGCTGTCGATGTCGACGCCATGGGCGGCCAGCAGGTGGCAGAGCCACGGCGGCGTTTCAAGCTGGGAGCGCGGTCGACGGGTGCAGACGATGGCCTGTAGCTCGGGCAGTAGCTCGGTCTGCACGAACAGTTTGCTGAACGCCGGGTGCAGGGCGTCCTCCAGGGCCGGGGCCAGCACCACTTCGGCGTAACTGGTGAGTTCCAGGGTGCGGCGGCTACGGCCACGGTTGGTCAGGTGCAGGCGCCGCAGCTCGACGTCGTCTTCGGGCGAGACGACGATCTCGGTGTGGCAGTCGACGTGTCGCTCGCGCAGGCGAAACTCGGCCCGCGCGTCGCTGAAGATGGCTTCCTGGCTGTAGGGCGTGTGTAGGGTCGGCTGATGGCTGGTGGACCAGAACGTGCCGCTGGCGACGTCGCGCAGGTAGCAGAAGATACCCAGGTTGTCGTTGACGGCGTCCTCGCGCCAACGGGTCACGGCGACATCGTCGCAGCGGCTGTAGCCGGCCCCGGCACTGTTGACCATCACGTGGTAGCGGCCGTTGGACAGCAACTGCACGGCAGGGCGTTGCTGCGCCGGGTCGTTGAACACCCGCAGCACGGCTTCGCCGTGGCGGCTGTCGTCGTCGCTGGCGCTGGTGTGGTCGGCCTGCAGGTAGCGCGCGGCGTTTTTCGGCACCCGCTCCTGCAGCAGCAGGGCGCAGGCCTGGAACTGCGGGTCGGACTCGAAGCGGCGCTGCATGGGCCGGTCCAGCAGCACCGAGGTCAGGGCCAGCAGGCTCATGCCCTGGTGGTGGGCCATGAACGAGCGCACCACCGCCTGGCGTTGCCCCGGTGGCAGGCGCGCCTGGGTGTAGTCCACCGCTTCGTACAGGCCCAGGCGGCCGCTCAGGCCCTGCTCATCCAGGCGTTGCAGGTTGCGGCTGGCCGCTTGCGGGTCGACCATCAGCGCCAGCACGCTGGCGTAGGGCGCCACCACGCGGTCCTCGCCCAGGCCGCGCTTGAGCCCCAGCCCCGGCACGCCGAACGCGCGGTACTGGTAATTGAAGGCGGCGTCCTGGGCGTTGTAGGCCGACTCGGACACGCCCCACGGCAGGCCCAGCTGGTTGCCGTATTCAACCTGGCGGGCCACGGCGGCCTGGCAGGTCTGGTCCAGCAGGGTGCCAGCGTAGGTGGGCATCACCAGCAGCGGCATCAGGTACTCGAACATCGACCCCGACCACGACAGCAGCACCGGCACGCCACCGTTGCTGGTCAGCAGCCGGCCCAGGGAGAACCAGCTGGCCTGGGGCACCTGGCCTTGGGCGATGGCGACGAAATGGGTGAGGCGCACCTCCGAGGCCAGCAGGTCGTAGTAGGCGCCGTCCAGGCGCCGGTCGCTGGCGTTGTAGCCGATGGCGAACAGGTCCCGCGGTGCGTCGTAGAGGAAGCTGAAGTCCATCACCGCCATGGCCGCGACACGGGCAGCCAGGGCGCTGGCCAGTCCTGGCAGATCGGCGTGCGGCGCGGTCAGGTCCTGGTGCAGATCCACGCACTGGGCGTGCAACGCCTGGCGCCAGTAGCCGACATCGTCGATGCTGGTGGGCACCGGCAGGTCCATGCCCCGTTGCAGCAGTTCCAGCAGGGCGGGCTGGGCGCCTTCGTCGGCACGTAGCCAGGCCAGGGTGTCGGTGCGCAGGTCGTCGACCGCCTGCGCTGGCAGGTCGACGGCGGCGCAGGCGGCCAGCAGCACATCGAGGGTGTCCAGCAAACCGTTGGCCACCGGCTTGCCAGCGGGTGGCCCGGCGGCCAGCGCCAGCAGCCCGGGGCGCAGGGTCAGCAGCAGGCCGGCGAGGTTGCCGCTGTCCACGGTGCTCACGTACAGCGGCGCCAAGGGCACCAGCGCCTGGGTGTCGTACCAGTTGTAGAAATGCCCGCGGTAGCGCTCCAGGCCCTCCATGCTGGTCAGCATCAGGTCCAGGCGTTGCAGCAGGCGGCCATGGCCCAGGTAGCCGAAGTCGTGCGCGGCCAGGTGCGCCAGCAGCGCCATGCCCAGGTTGGTGGGCGAGGTGCGGTGGGCCACGTGGGCATAGGGGGGCTCCTGGATATTGTCCGGTACCAGCCAATGGTCGTCGGCGCACACGTATTGGTCGAAGAACGCCCAGGTGCGCCGGGCCAGGGTGCGCAGGAAACGCTGCTCCTCGGCCGAGGGGTCGAACACCGCCAGGCTCGAGGGGCGGCTGACCCACCAGGCCAGGGCAGGCCCGACCAGCCACAGCAACAGGAACGGCATGGCCACCGCCAGGGCCATGGGCCGGGCCAGCAGCACCAGGCCCAGCCCCAGCGCCAGCAGCGGGCAGGCCCACAGCATGCGGTAAAGGCCGCCAAGGTCATTGCTGCGGGTGCGCTCCACGTCCCGGGAGGCGCTCCATTGCAACAGGTGGCGCTTGCTCACCGCCATGCGCCACAAGGTGCGGCCAATGGCATCCAGGCTGAACGCCGCCTCGAACGGCAGCCACGCCAAGGCCAGGGCACTGCGCACGAACTGCAGCCCGGCGCTGCGCAAGGCGGCCGCCAGGTGCTGGCGCCACGACGCGTCGGCGGCCTTGTGCAGCAGCCCCAGCAGGCTGTCCAGCAGCGGTTGTACCAGCAACAGGGCCAGCACCGTCAGGGTCCAGGCCAGCGGTTGGGCACTGCCCAGCCAGCCCCACAACAGCAGCGCCAACACCGCCGTCGGCTCCAGGCTGCGGCGCAGGTTGTCGAAAATCTTCCACCGCGCCAGGGCATTCAGGCCGGTACTGCGCCAATCACCTTCGGCGCCCATCGCCCAGGGCAGCAGCCACGGCAGCAACTGCCAGTCGCCGCGGATCCAGCGGTGGCGGCGCTTGACGTCGGTGCTGTAGCAGGAGGGGTACTGCTCGAACAGTTGCACATCGCTGAGCAGCCCGGAATGGGCGTAGCAGCCCTCGATCAGGTCGTGGCTGAGGATGCGGTTGTCGGGAAAGCGCCCGTGCACCGCCTGTTCAAAGGCGTCGACGTCGTAGATGCCCTTGCCGATGAACGAGCCGTTGTCGAACAGGTCCTGGTACACGTCGGAGACCGCACGGGTGTAGGGATCGATACCGGCATCGCTGCCAAACAGGCAGGCGTACAACGAGCGGGCGGCGCTGGGCAGGCTGATGCCCACGCGCGGTTGCAGGATGGCGTAGCCGGCCACTACCTTGCCAGTGGCGTCCAGGCGCGCGTGGTTGAGCGGGTGCTCCATGGCGCCGACGAACTGCCGCGCGGTGTCGCGGGGCAGTTGCGTGTCGGTGTCCAGGGTGATCACGTAGCGCACCCGGCCCAGGGCCTCGATGGCGCCGACAATCAGCGCAAAGCCGGCACGGTTGCCCTCGCGCAGCAGGGTGTTGAGCTCGGCGAGCTTGCCGCGCTTGCGTTCGGCGCCCATCCACACCTGCTCGGCGGGGTTCCATTGCCGTGGCCGGTGCAGCAGGAAGAAGCGTTCGCCGGACGGCCCCGGGTAGGCCAGGTTAAGTGCCTCGATCAGCTGCCTGGCTCGCGCCAGCAGCGCCTCATCCCCGGGTTGGCTGGCGGCCGGGGCATCCATGAAGTCGGTGAGCAGGGCAAAATGCAGGTGTTCGTCGCGGTTGGCGAGGAAGCGTACTTCCAACTCTTCCACCAATGCCTGCACGTCGGCAACGCTGGCGATCAATGTGGGGACCACCACCAGGGTGCGCGCGACGGCGGGAATGCCTTCGCTGAAGTCCAGGCGCGGCAACTGGCAGGGCGGCACGGTGAAGGTCACCAGGCTGTTGACCAGGTTCATGGCCAGGCGGCTGGTCAACAGCAGGGCCGGCAGGGCCAGCAGCAACAGGGCCAGCCCGTCGACACTGGCCAGTAGCGGCCACGCCAACAGCAGCGACAGCAGCGTCACCGGGCCGAGGAAAAACGCCAGGGGCGCCTGGCGCAGCAAGCGTTGGCCGCGTTCGGCCAAGGGCACCTGGGCGTGCAGTTGTTGCTCCAGGGTCGCCAGGCCGTTGCCGATCAGGTAATGGCCGACATGCCCGGCCACGCTGTCGGCGGTGGCCAGGCGGTGTTGGTCCGCCGCCAGGGCCAGCACCGCCATGGCGATGTTGGCCTCGGTGTGCCGGCAGTGCCGGGCCAGGCGTTCGATCACGTGCCGGTAGTGGTCGCGGCTGGCAAAGTCCATGGCCGCATAGACGCCTGCCGGGTCTTCGCGCAGGGTGCGCTCAACCAGGCTCATGCGCTCGACGAATTCGCGCCAGTCGGTGGTCGACAGCGTTCGCAGGCTGGCGACGCTGTTGCTGATTGATACCTGGTCGGCAGCCTGCTGTTGGGCGTCCAGTTGTACCAGGCGCTCGATGGTCTGGCCGGACTCGGCGAGCATCTGCTCCACCCAGGTCAGGGCCTGGATCAGCAGGGCGCTCTGGCCTTGCAGGCGTCGCGTCAGTTCGGCGACGAAGGCGGGCGACATGGGCGGTTCGGAGCGGGCCATGTCGGCCACCGCCAGCACCACGTTGCGTGGGGTGTGCTCGGCGGTGTCGGTCAGGCGGTCGGCCCAGTCGTTGGCCAGGTTGCGGTCGGCCCAGTTGGCCATCACGCGCGAGGCCACCCGGCGCAGGTTCTCGATCAGCGCCAGGCGCAGCATGATGGCGATGCCCCACAGCTCGCCCAGGGTCAGGGCCGTCACCGTCTGGTAGGCGTCGACAAAGCGCACCAGGCTGTCTTCGTCGACCCGGCCATCGCCGTGGGCGATGGTTTCCAGGGCGATGTCGTAGACCCTTGGCAGCCCGGCGCAGGGGCCGTTGCCCAGGCGTGGCAGCTCGCGGCTGTAGCCCTTGGGCAGGTGGCTGCGGGCAATGCGGATGTGTTCCTCCACCAGGTAATAATTGTCCAGCAGCCACTCGGCGGCCGGGGTCACTCGGCGGGTGGACGGATGGGCGCGGGTCAGCGCCGCGCAGCTGTGTGCCAGGGTGGCCTGGTTGTCGCCCAGGCGCGTCAGCAGTGAGTCGTTGCCGCCGCCAGGGCTCAGCGCGTGCTGGCGGGCCAGCACGATGCCGTGGTCGGCCATCTGCTCGGCGCTGAACAGCTCGGCGCGCAGGATGGCCTCGTAGGTGAAATTACGCGGGGCAGCCGGCCTAAGCCGGGCGAGCAGGTGGGTCCAGAAGGCATTCATGGAAATCCTTGCCATGGGGCAGGCTTCCAGTGTGGAGCGGGCGAGGTGACGAGGTCTGTGCGCCAACGTACAGACAGCTGCCACGCAACCCTGTAGCAGCGGCCACAGGCCGCATCACAGGCGCCGCAAGATGACAGCGCCACCGCAGCGCCCAGGACGCAGCCTGCGGCAGCTGCTACGGGTGGTAGTCGGCGAGGGCGGCGGGGAGGATTTGGGTTATGTGCAGGGTGTCGCGGAACGGCGGCAGGGCCTGGTTCATGGCGGCGCGTATCGCCTCGGGGTCGGTGCCGGTGGCGCGGGTGATGTAGGGCAGGGTCGGGCTCTGGCCGGTGCGCCCGAGGATGCGTACGCCAGCGGTTTCCTCCGCCGGCAGGTAGGCGAAGGTGACGCTGTCGATGGCCGCGAGGTCAGCCTTGCCGGTGGCTACCCAGGCCAGGCTCTGGCGATGGCTGCCGCTGAGGCTTTCACGAGCGAAAAACTGCCCGCGCGGGGCCAGGGCTTCCAGGATGTCGTACAGCAGGTGTGTGCCGCTGTTGGAGTCGCGGCTGTTCAGCGCCACATGGCTGCCACGCCATTGTTCGAGTGCCTGGCGCGGGTCGTCGCGGCGCACCACCAGCAGGCTGCAATGTGCGCCGTCCTGGGCGTCAGGCAGGTCGAAGCGCGGGCGCCCGACCAGCTGCACCTGTTCGCCCAAGCGGGTGCGCAGCGGGTAGCCGCAGGTTTGCGCCAACAGCAGTCGCGGGTGCAGCCACAGGTCGTACAGGTCGCCGGCAAAGCGTTCGCGCGCGCCAACCCCCAGCAGTTGCAAGGTCAGCGCCAGCCACTGCTCGCTGGCCTCGCGCACGGCGCTGGGCGCCACGTACATGGGCAGTTCGGCGATCTGTGCGGCGGTCACGGCCGGGCTCCTGAATGCCAGGGGTGCCGCGGGCTGTCGATGGGGCGCCAGCCGTGGCGGCGGAACAGTTCACCATAGCCGCCCACTCGGAACTGGCCACTGCGGCGCAGCCAGTCGTCGCGGCGCGCGGCGTACACCCGGGGCAGGTAGTACCAGGGCAGCCCCGGCAGGTCGTGGTGCACCAGGTGCAGGTTGAGGTTGAGGAACAGCCAGCGCCACGGCCAGCCGGCTTCGTTGAGCACCGAGCGTTGTTCCGGCGAGGTGGCGGGGCGGTGCTCGTGGTAGGAGCGCACCATCGACAGCGCCAACGCCAGCACGCTGGCCAGCAGGTAGGTGCCGATAGCCAGGCCCTGGGCCTGCACGTAGGCCAGCAACACCGCCACCCAGGCGCCGTGGCACAGCCACATGCCCCAGCCTTGCCCACGGCGCAGGCGTGCCAGCTGGCCACCGCAAAGGCTGCCCAGGGCCAGTGCCGGGCCGACCAGCAGGCGGCCGTACAGGGTCTTGTTCAGCCAGTGCAGGCCGCGTTCGGCAGGGCTGCTGCGGTCCCAGGCCTGTTCGTCCAGGTAGCGGCTTTCCGGGTCCAGCGCCGGGCGGGTCAGTTCGCTGTCGCGGTGGTGGCGCAGGTGGTCGTCGCGGTACAGGGTGTAGGGGTACCAGAGGGCGATGGGCGCGTAGCCCAGGCCTTTGTTCAGCCATGGCCAGCGGGTAGGGTGGCCGTGCAGCAGCTCGTGCTGCAACGACATCCACAGGGTGATCAGCGGCACCAGCACCAGCAGCGTCAGGCCCTGGCCCAGGTACGGGGTGGCGTGCACCAGGCCCAGCCAACCGGCGTAGGTGCCCAGCAACAGCAGCCAGGTGGGCCAGTCGCTGCGGGCGGTCCAGGTAGTCAGCAGGTGGTTGATGTGCCGCTGGTGGGCGGCGTCGAGGTAGGCAGGCATAAGGTGCGACCGGTGGTGCTGATGGCGGCACCTTAGCAAGTCTGTTTATGTGCGAATAATCATATTGCGCTACTTGCTTAGAACGAAACGGCCTGTAGCAGCTGCCGCCAGGCGGCGTCCCCGGCACCGCGCAAGGCCAGGACGCAGCCTGGCGGCAGCTGCTACGGGGGTGTGATCAGAACCGGTAGGAGACGCCAGTGGTCACGCCGAAGCCGTCGCCCACGTAGAAGTTCGCCGAGTCCACGCCCTTGAGGTCGTAGGTGGTCTGGGTGGCGGTGACATAGTGCTTGTCGGTGAGGTTGCGGGCGTCGAGGAACACGTTCCAGCGCTGACCCGGGGCCTGGTAGCCGACCTTGGCGCCGAAAATGGTGTATTCGGGTGCCTTCACGGTGTTGGCGAAGTCGGCGTAGTAGCTGGAGGCATGGTTCATGTTGATCTCGCCGTAGAAGCCGCTGGGGTGTTGGTACTGCAGGGCCGCCTGGTACACCTGGCGGGGCAGGCCGGGCAGTTGGTTGTGGCCGAAGGTGGGGTCGTTGCGGAAGTAGAAGTCGTTCACCGTGAACGCCTGGCGCCAGTTGACGCTGGCGCCATGGCTGCCCGTCCACACCCGGGTGTTCAGGCCCAGCTCGACGCCCTGGTGGATGGTGCCCGAGGCGTTGGTGTCGGAAATGACCTGGTTGGAGGTGGCGGTGGCTTCGGCGATCACCGCCGACAGCAGCTCGCCCTGCACCCAGGAGCGGTACACCGTCAGGCTGCCGTCGAAGATGCCCTGGCTGCCGCGGATGCCCAACTCCACGGTGTTGGCCTTCTGCGCATGCAGCGGGGTGACGTAGGGGTTGGACACGGGGCCGGTGGAGTAGTACCAGGTCACCGGCGGGTCGATGGAGCGGCTGACGTTGCCATACAGCTGCAGGCCCGGCGTCAGCGCGTAGCGGAAACCGAGGCGCGGGGCCAGGTTCCAGTCGTCGTAGTCCACCGCGCTGGGGAACTCGCTGGTGTTGGCGTTGGTGGCGTAGGTGCTGCGCACGTCGCGCTTGGTGTTGGCCAGGGACAGGCCGGTGGTCAGCCAGGTGCGGTCGGTGAGCTGCAGCTCGTTGCCCAGGGAGAACACGGTGTCGCGCGAGCTGGCGAAGTTGTATTTCTGCACCAGCGCCCAGGTGTTGGGGTCGCGGACCTTCTCGTTGCCCGGCTCAAGGATGGTGCTGCTGAAGCTCAGGGTGGTGTCGCTGGGCAGCCCGAACAGGCTGTCGCCCTTGCGCAGGTAGCGCACCGAGGTGGAGAAATCGCTGGAGTCCCACTGGCCGGGGTTGGCGTAGTAATGCAGGCCGTCGGTGAGGGTGTAGTGGTGATAGCCCAGGCCCACTTCCAGCTTGGCGTTGTCGTCGAAGGTGTAGGTGGTGGTGCTGCCCAGCAGGGTGGTGCCGGGCTTCTTGCGCACCCAGCGGTAGTTGTTGGCGGTGGGGTCGTGCTTGATCTGGTACAGGGTCAGCGGGCTGGCGTTGGTGTTGACCTCGTCGCGGTAGCGGAAGGTCATGCGGGTCTCCAGCTTGTCGTTGAACACGTGGCCGAAGTTGGCGATCACGTCGTTGCCGTGGTTGGGCGAGTCGTCCTGGTAGCCGCGCCGTTCGTTGTGCAGCACCGACAGGTAGTAGTCGCTGTCGCCGACCACGCCGCCGGTGCTCAGCTGTTCCTTCTTGTAGCCGAAGCTGCCGCCCTCCAGGCGCACGTAGTTGCCTGGCGAGGTGTAGCCGGTGTGGGTCACCATGTTGATGGCGCCGCCCAGGTTCAGCGCGCTGTACTCGAAGGCGTTGGCGCCCGAGAGCACTTCGGTGTGGTCGACGGCGGCCATGTCCAGCAGGTCCTCCTGGGTGCCGCCGGGGCCGGTGATGGGAATGCCGTCGTACAGGTACTTGATGCCCAGCGCGTAGCCGCCGTAGAAGCTGTCTAGGCCCGAGCCACGAATGGAGATCTTCGCCGCGCTCTGGCCGCTGGTGGCCTGCGCGTAGACGCCCGGCTGGTAGGCCAGCACGTCTTCGGCGGTGGCGGCGCGGCCTTTTTCCACCTCCTTGTTGTCGACCACGCTGGTGGCGCCGGCCACCTTGTCCAGGCGCGCCTTGTCGGCCTGGGCGTCGGTCTGGGCGTGGCCGGTGACTTCCACGGTGCCAAGGCTTGGCGTGGGGTCGTCGGCGTGGGCGGTGGTGGCGAGGATGGCCAGTGCGGTGGCCAGGGAAAGCTGGGTGAAGGCGCGCGTGGGCGCCCGGTGATTCATGGTCAAGTGCAATACCCCTGAGAGTCCAATGTCTGTGAGGAGCATCTATGTGAATAGTCTGGCCCGCGGGTGCAGGAGCAAATGCCGTACCACCCGGGCCAGAGCGGTTTTCGGGGTGTCGGGCGGCAAGCGCGGGGTCCCCGGGAGGGCAAATTGCGGATGCGCTGTTGCGCTGCCGACACTGGTCCGGGGCATTTGGCGCAGTGCGTGGAGGGGGGGACGCATCGGCAGCTTTCGTCGATGGCACTATGCTCGTTACAGTACCGTTCCCAGCCTTCCTGCCCGGCCAACCTCCCATGACCCTAGAACTGGTTCAGCCCCCTTACGTCGCCGAAGACCGCTTCCGGCTGCTGATCGACTCGATCACCGACTACGCCATCTACATGCTCAACCTGGACGGCGAAATCATCAGCTGGAACGCCGGCGCCAGGCGCTTCAAGGGCTATGACGAGCAGGAGATCCTGGGCCAGCATTTCTCCCGGTTCTACACCGACGAGGACCGCGCCGCCGGCAAGCCCGGCCTGGCGCTGGCCTGCGCGGCGCAGCAGGGACGGTTCGAAAGCGAGGGCTGGCGGGTGCGCAAGGACGGCTCGCAGTTCTGGTGCCACGTGATCATCGACCCCGTGCGTGCGCCCGACGGCAGCGTGATCGGCTTCGCCAAGGTGACCCGCGACCTGACCCAGCAGCGCCAGGCCCAGGAGGCGCTGCGCCAGTCCCAGGAGCAGTTTCGCCTGCTGGTGCTGGGCGTCACCGACTACGCCATCTACATGCTCGACCCCGACGGCATCATCACCAACTGGAACGCCGGCGCCGAGCGCATCAAGGGCTACCGCCCCGACGAGGTGATCGGCCGGCACTTCTCGATGTTCTTCGAGGAGGCGGCGCGCAACGCCGGCGAGCCCCAGCGCAGCCTGGCCACGGCGCTGGCCGAAGGGCGCTTCGAGAACCGCGCCTGGCGGGTGCGCAAGGACGGCACGCGGTTCTTCGCCAACATCGTCATCGACGCCATTCGCGACGACAGCGGCACGCTGCTGGGCTTCGCCAAGATCACCCGCGACATCACCGAAAGCGTGGAGGCCCAGCGCGCCCT
Organism: Pseudomonas sp. GYB4201; assembly: GCF_056312595.1. NCBI lineage: Bacteria > Pseudomonadati > Pseudomonadota > Gammaproteobacteria > Pseudomonadales > Pseudomonadaceae > Pseudomonas > Pseudomonas sp. GYB4201. The sequence continues at coordinate 54,606 of NZ_JBWGIG010000012.1, forward strand.
CGACGAGGCCCGCGAGGCGCTGTTCCAGTCACAGAAAATGGAAGCCCTGGGGCAGCTGACCGGGGGCATCGCCCACGACTTCAACAACCTGCTGATGGTGATTCTCAGCAGCCTGGAGATCGTGCGCCGGCGCCTGCCGCCGGACCCGCACATCACGCCGCTGCTCAACAACGCCGTGCAGGGCGCCCAGCGCGGCGCCTCGCTGACCCGGCGCATGCTGGCCTTCGCCCGGCGCCAGCAGTTGGTGCTGGAAGCGGTGGATCTGGGGGTGATGGTGCGGGGCATGGCCGACCTGCTGCAAAGCTCGCTGGGCTCGCGCATCCAGATCGAAACGCGCTTTCCGCTGTTCGTACGCCCGGTGCGCGCCGACGGCAACCAGCTGGAACTGGCGGTGCTGAACCTGGCGGTGAACGCCCGGGACGCGATGCCCGATGGCGGCGTGCTGGTGATCGAGGCCCGTGAATGCCAGCTCACCGAGCCCCGGGAGGGCGTGGCGGCGGGCAACTACGTGTGCCTGTCGCTGACCGACACGGGCGAGGGCATGGATCCATTGACCCTGGCACGGGCCACCGAGCCGTTCTTCACCACCAAGGGCGTGGGCAAGGGCACCGGCCTGGGGCTGTCGATGGTCGACGGCGTGGCCGCCCAGGTGGGCGGCAAGCTGGTGGTGCGCAGCGCCCGGCCGGGCGGCACCACCGCCGAGCTGTGGTTGCCGGTGGACGAAGGTGCCCCCGTGACGGCCCCGGTGGCCAGCGCCAGCAGCCAGGTCAGCACGGCCAAGGGCCTGAGCGTGCTGCTGGTGGACGACGACCCGCTGATTCTGGTCAGCGCCGAAGCCATGCTCGAAGACCTGGGCTGCCGCGTGCACACCGCGGCCTCCGGCGAGCAGGCGCTGGCGCTGCTGGAGCAGGGCAGCGACGGCTTCGACCTGCTGATCACCGACCACATGATGCCGCACATGTCCGGCCCGCAACTGCCCGCCCGCGCCCTGGCGCTGTGCCCGGGGTTGCAGGTGTTGATCGTCAGCGGCTTTGGCGAGGTGGACAGCGCCACCACGGCCTTTGCGCGGCTGGCCAAGCCGTTTGACCAGCAGAGCCTGGCCCGGGCGTTGGCGGGCCTGCAGCTGGTTTGAGGGATGGTTTTGGGGTCAATGGATCCATTGTCTGTTATTTTTGTTGACCTGCTCAGGGTTTTTAGGATTCCATGGATCCATAAAAACAAAACCTGAGAGGTCTCCCCATGTATCCAAAGAACACCTGGTACGTCGCCTGCACCCCCGATGAAATCGCCGACAAGCCCCTGGGGCGGCAGATCTGTGGCGAGCACATCGCCTTCTATCGCGGCGCCCAGGGCCAGGTAGCCGCCGTCGAAAACTTCTGCCCGCACCGTGGTGCGCCGTTGTCCCTGGGCTACGTCGAGGACGGCAACCTGGTGTGCGGCTACCACGGCCTGGTGATGGGCTGCGACGGCAAGACCGTGGCCATGCCCGGCCAGCGCGTGCGCGGCTTCCCCTGCAACAAGACCTACGCGGTGGTGGAGCGCTACGGCTTCATCTGGGTGTGGCCAGGCGACCAGGAACAGGCCGACCCGGCGCTGATCCATCACCTGGAATGGGCCGTCAGCGACGAGTGGGCCTACGGTGGCGGGCTGTTCCACATCAATTGCGACTACCGGCTGATGATCGACAACCTCATGGACCTGACCCACGAGACCTACGTGCACGCGTCCAGCATCGGCCAGAAGGAAATCGACGAGGCGCCGCCGGTCACCACGGTGGAAGGCGACGAGGTGGTGACCGCCCGGTACATGGAAAACATCCTGCCGCCGCCGTTCTGGCGCATGGCCCTGCGCGGCAACAACCTGGCCGACGACGTGCCGGTGGACCGCTGGCAGATCTGCCGCTTCACCCCGCCCAGCCATGTGCTGATCGAGGTGGGCGTGGCCCATGCCGGCAAGGGCGGCTATGACGCGCCGGCCGAGCACAAGGCGTCGAGCATCGTGGTGGACTTCATCACCCCGGAAACCGAGACCTCGATCTGGTACTTCTGGGGCATGGCGCGCAACTTCAACCCGCAGGATGAGGCGCTGACCGCCAGCATCCGCGAAGGGCAGGGCAAGATCTTCAGCGAAGACCTGGAGATGCTCGAGCGCCAGCAGCAGAACCTGCTGGCGAACCCGCTGCGCAACCTGCTCAAACTCAACATCGACGCCGGCGGCGTGCAGTCGCGGCGCGTGCTGGACCGCCTCATCAGCCGTGAGCGCGCGCCCGTGGGAGAAGCCTCATGATCGAGGTGGTGGTGACCGCGCGTCACGATGAAGCCGTGGATATCTGCAGCTACGAGCTGGCCGCGGCCGACGGCCAGGCGTTGCCGGCGTTCAGCGCCGGCGCGCACATCGACGTGCACCTGGCCGATGGCCTGGTGCGCCAGTACTCACTGTGCAACCACCCCCAGGAGCGCCACCGCTACCTGATCGGCGTGCTCAAGGACGCCGCCTCGCGGGGCGGTTCCCAGGCCCTGCACGAGCAGGTCCGGCAGGGCGATCGGTTGCGCATCAGCGCGCCGCGCAACCTGTTCGCCCTGCATGAAGGCGCCGAGCGCAGCCTGCTGTTCGCCGGTGGCATCGGCATCACGCCGATCCTGGCCATGGCCGAGGCCCTGGCCCGCGACGGCGCACCGTTCGAACTGCACTACTGCGCCCGTTCCAGCGAACGCGCGGCGTTCCTCGCCCGGCTGCGGGCCGCGCCCTTTGCCGACCGCGTGCAGGTGCATTTCGACGAGCAGCCCGAGACCCGCCTCGACGCTGCCCAAGTGCTGGCAAGCCCCCAGCCCGGCCAGCACCTGTACGTGTGCGGCCCGGCCGGGTTCATGGCCCACGTGCTGGACACCGCCAAGGCCCAGGGCTGGGCGCAGGACCACCTGCACCGCGAATACTTCGCGCCGGTGGCGGTGGACACCTCGGCGGACGGCAGCTTCGCGGTGAAGCTCAACCGTTGCGGGCGCACCTTCCAGGTCCCGGCGGACAAGACCGTGGTGCAGGTGCTGGAAAGCCATGGGGTGGAGGTGCCGATCTCCTGCGAGCAAGGCGTCTGCGGCACCTGCCTGACCCGCGTGCTGGAGGGCGTGCCGGAGCACCGCGACCTGTTCCTCACCGAGGAAGAACAGGCCGCCAACGACCAGTTCACGCCGTGCTGTTCACGGGCCAGGTCGGCGTTGCTGGTGTTGGACCTCTGATACGCTTGGTCCTGTAGCCGCTGCCGGCAGGCTGCGCTGGTCCAGGTGTGCGCTGAATATCTCCAGTGCACGCAAGGGCCAGCGCAGCCTGTCGGCAGCGGCTACGAGGCTCGGTGCAAGAACGCCAACACATGCCGGATGAACTCATCCGGCGCTTCCTCCATCACGAAATGCCCGCACCCTTCGATGATCACCCCTTGCACCTGCCGCGCATGGCCTTCCAAGGTGCGCAAGGGCGCGTCGCCCGTGGCGTGCTCGGCGCCAATCGCCAGCACCGGCATGGCCAGCGGCCGCTGCGCGCGCAGCTGGTTCTGGCGGATGGTCTCGGGAATGGCGCGGTAATAGGCGAAACCGCCGCGCAGCCCGCCGGGCGCTGAATAGGCGCGGATGTAGGTGTCAGACGCCACCGCATGACGGCGGAACGCCCAGCGGTCGAACATGAACGTCAGGTACGCCGCTTCCCGGCCCGTGATCAGCAGCTCTGGCAGGTCGCGCACCTGGTTGAACAGGAAGTGCCACAGGAAGATGTTCTGCTCCGGCGCCACGAATATCGGCGGTGCCTCGGCCAGGCCCGGTATCACCGCCTCCGTCATCACCACGCTGCGCACCGCCTCGGGGTCATCACTGGCCAGGGCGTAGGCGATCCACATGCCCACGTCATGGCCCACCAGGTGGAAGCGCTCGTGGCCCAGTTGTGCCATGGCCTGCCGCAGCACGCTGGCGACGCTGCCGGTGTCGTAGCCCTGTTCAGGGCGGTCGGAGTCGCCCAGGCCCGGCGGGTCCACGGCAATCGCCAGGTAGCCGGCCGCCGCCAGGGCCTGCATCACGTGGCGCCAGGCGTACCAGGTCTGTGGCCAGCCGGGCACCAGCAGCACCGGCGTGCCGTTGCCGGCGGTCACGCAGTGCAGGCGCAGGCCCTGCACGCGCACGTAGCGGTGGGTGAAAGTGCTGTCGCAGGGGGTGGCAGGGTCAACAGGCAGGTTCATGGGCGGGCGCTCCGTGCGGGTGGGGTGATGCCAAGCAGTTGTTGGATTTGCGCGGTGGCCAGGGGCGCGCCGGCGAAATCATCGAACACCCGGTCGGTGACGCGGATGATGTGCTGGTTGATGAAGGCCACGCCTTCGCGGGCGCCGTCTTCCTGGTTTTTCAGGCAGCACTCCCACTCCAGGGTGGCCCAGCCGGGGTAGTCGTACTGGGCCAGCTTGGCGAAGATCGCCTTGAAGTTGACCTGGCCGTCGCCCAGCGAGCGGAAGCGGCCGGCGCGCTCGGCCCAGTTGCTGTAGCCGCCATAGATGCCCTGGCGGCCGGTGGGGTTGAACTCGGCGTCCTTGACGTGAAACATGCGGATGCGCGCGTGGTAGATGTCCAGGTAGCTGAGGTAGTCCAGCTGCTGCAACACGAAATGGCTGGGGTCGAACAGCAGGTTGCAGCGTGGGTGCTGGTCCACCCGGTCGAGAAAGCGTTCGAAACTGGTGCCGTCGTGGAGGTCTTCGGCTGGGTGGATTTCGAAGCACAGGTTGACTCCGGCCGCCTCGCACTCATCGAGGATCGGCCGCCAGCGCCGCGCCAGTTCGTCGAACGCCGTATCGATCAAACCGTCCGGGCGCTGGGGGAAGGGGAACAGGTACGGCCACGCGAGCGAGCCGGAAAAGGTGCCCAGCTCGGTCAGGCCCAGGCGCGCCGACGCCCGGGCTGCCAGCTTCACCTGCTCGATGGCCCAGGCCGTGCGCGCCTCGGGGCGGCCGCGCAGGTGTGCCGGAATGAACCCGTCCCACATGGCCTCGTAGGCGGGGTGCACCGCCACTAGCTGACCGTGCAGGTGGCTGGTCAGTTCGCTGACCTGCAAGCCATGTTCGGCCAGCAGGCCCTTGATGTCGTCGCAGTACGCCTGGCTCTGCGCCGCTTGCGCCAGGTCGAACAGGCGCGCGTCCCAGGTGGGAATCTGCAGGGCCTTGAAGCCTTGGGCGGCGGCCCAGGCCGCCAGGTTTGGCAGGTTGTCGTAGGGCGGTTGCGCGCTGCTGAATTGGGCCAGGTGCAGGCTCGGGCCTTTGAGGGTTCGCATGGGTCCATCCTATTGTTTGTCGATCGACAAAGAATAGGGTTCGGCGATGACAAGCGTCAAGCGCAACTGCGTTAAACTGCGCGCTCTCGATTTCCAGGCGGAACCACATGGCAGGGCGACCACGGCAGTTCGACAAGCAGCAGGCACTGGCACAGGCGATGCGGGTGTTCTGGGAACACGGCTACGAAGGCACGTCGATGTCGGCGCTGGTGGAGGCGCTGGGCCTTGCCTCGGCGCGTATCTACGCGGCGTTCGGCAGCAAGCAGCAGCTGTTCGAGGAGGCGGTGGCGCTGTACGAAAGCGGCGAGGGCGGTTTTGCCGAACGGGCGCTGGCCCAGGCCGATATCGGCGCGGCCATCGGCCAGCTGCTGCGCGACGCGGTGGCCACCTACACCCGCGCCGACCACCCGCGTGGCTGCCTGGTGGTGAGCGCGGCGAACGGCGTGGCGGCGGAGAACATCGGCGTGCTGAACTGGCTGGCGGGCCACCGCCAGCAGCGCACCCGGTCGATCATCGAGCGCCTGCACGTGGCCCAGGCACAGGGGCAGCTGTCGGCGACGGCCGACGTGCAGGCATTGGGGGACTTCTACGCGACGTTCCTGCACGGGTTGTCGGTGCAGGCCCGCGACGGGGTGTCGTCGGCGGCGTTGTTGCAGGCGGTGGCGCAGGCGTTGAAATTATTGCAATGACGTTCCCTGGCGATGCCTCGCGGCTGTGACGCGGCCTGCGGCCGCTGCTACGGGGTTTGCGTAGCAGCTGCCGCAGGCTGCGTCCGGGGTCAGCGCAGGCTCCAGGATACGCCCAGGTACACGCCCATCCCTTCGCCGGGCGTGGAGCGCGCGGCGTCCACGCCCTTGTCGTCGTAGCCTGGGGTCACGGTGGCGGCGTAGTGCTGGTTGGTCAGGTTGCGCATGTCCACCCAGGCCTGCCAGTCGCCCTTGGGCGCGTTGTAGCCCAGGGTGGCGCCGAACAGCGCATAGGCATCGGCGTAGTAGCTGTCGGCGTAATCCACCGCCACCTTCGACACCAGCTGGGTGTTGGCCGCCGCGAAGAAGCCTTGCGGCCAGTCGTAGCGCAGCTCCGCCTGGTAGTAATGCATGGGCAGGCCGGGCAGGCGGTTGCTGCCGAACTGGTCGTCGTTGCGGTAGTGGAAATCGCTGAAGGTGTAGGCCTGGCGCAGGCTCAGGGCGCCCACGCCGTCGCGCGACCACAGGGTGCTTTGCAGGCTGGCTTCCACGCCCTGGTGCACGGTGGGGCTGGCGTTCAGCTCATAAGGCGTGGTGGCGCTGGCATCCGGCAGCACCGACAGCAGTTCGTGGCGCACCTGGGCGTAGTACCAGGCCAGGCTCCACTGGCCAGCGACGCTGTCGCCACGGCCGCCGATTTCCGCGGTAGTAGCGGTCTGGTTGCGCAGCGCCACGGGCACGCGCTGGGCGCCGGTGGCCACGCCGCTGCCGGCGGGGAATAGCTGGTTGGAGCTGTAGATCAGCGACCAGGGGTGCGGCGCTTCCACCGAGCGGCTGAGGTTGCCGAACAGCTGCACGTCGGGCGTCAGCTGGTAGCGCAGGCCCAGGCGCGGCGCGTAGTCCCAGTCATGCAGGCTGACCTTGCCGCCGTCGGCCGGGTAGGTGACCGCGCTCTCGCGACGGGTGTAGATGGCGGCGATGCCGGTGGTCAGCCACAGGTCGTCGGCAATTTCCAGGTCGTTGCTCAAATGCAGCACCGTGTCCGAACCCTGGTAGGTGAAATTGCGGATGCGCGTGCCCGGCGCGTAGCCCGCGGTGTTGCCGGTGGGGATGCGCACGAACTCGCTGGCGCCGTCGTTGGGCAGGTGCTTGGTCACGCGCAGGCCCAGGGTGCTGTTGCTTTCCAGGCCCCACAGGGTGTCGCGGCGCTTGTAGTCGAAGGTGCCGCTGACGTCGGTGTAGGCCACCTTCAGGCGGTTGGGGCCTTCGCGCAGGTCCATGGGGTAGTCGTGGTACACCAGGCCGGTCTGAATGCTGGAATCGTCGTCGATGTAGTAGGTGGTCTTGTTGCCGATGAAGGTGCTGCCCGGCTCGTCGCGCTGGTAGTCGCGCGCCTCGTACGTGGGGTTGGCGGCCTGGGCGTGGTGCTCGATGGAGTCCTTGGTCACACGTCCCGCCAGCTCGTTGTCGGTCTCGCGGTGGCGGATGTAGAAACGCGTTTCCAGGTTCGGGTTGAAGCGGTAGCCGACGTTGGCGATCACCCCCTGGCTGGTGCTGGCAGTGTGGTCCTGGTAGCCGTCCGACTGGGCGTCGGTCACCGCCACGTAGTAGTCGAAGTCGCCCAGCACCTGGCCCGAGCTGACCTGGCGCTGGCGGTAGCCGTGGCTGCCCATGGCGTAGCGCACTTGCAGCAGTGGTGAATCGTAGCCGCTGTGGCTGACGTAATTGATGGCGCCGCCCAGGGCCAGGCCGCCGTAGTCGAAGCCGTTGGCGCCGCGCAGCACCTCCACGTGGTCCAGCCACAGCGGTTCCAGCAACTCATAGGGTGTGCCGCCGGGGCCGGTCAGCGGCAGGCCGTCGAGCATGGCGTAGAGGCCCGAGGCATGGGCGCCCGGCGCGCGGTTGATGCCCGAGCCGCGAATGGAAATCTTCACGCCTTCGTTGCCCGCCGACTGCGCGTACACGCCTGGCTGGTAGGCCAGCACGTCCTGGTTGCTGGCCACCCGGCCCTGCAGGGTTTTTTTCATGTCCACCACGTTGGTGCCGCCCGGCACCTGGGCCAGGCGCGCGTTGGCGTCTTCGGCCCCTCGGTCGTCGCCGCTGCCGTCCTGCCCCTTGATCAGCACCTGGCCCAGTTCCATGTCCTGGGCATCGGCCAGCCCCGGGCAGCACAGGGCAAGGCCCAGCAGGGCAGTGGGCAGGGTTTTCGGCGAACGCATGGTGGTGGCTCCAACGGGGGACAAGAAAGTGGTGCGACGCACTGGGAGACGAGCGGAGCACAGGAAAATTTGCCTGCTGGCCAAGCAATATTACGAAATGTGAAAAAATTGTCGAAATTTCATTGGTAACTGGGTTAGATTCTCATTCACACTTTGAAACAGAATCGCATTCTCACCTAAACCGTTACAGGAAGTCTCGCCTTGAAACATCGCCTCCCTGCCAGTTTGTTGCTCGCCGGTGCCTGCAGTGCCATGCCCCTGGCCTACGCAGACGACATGACCCTGCCGGCCACCCAGATCGAAAGCAGCAGTGACAGTAGCCAGGGCCAGAGCGTGGGGTATCAGGGCGAGCCGGTGTCCAGCACCACGCGCCTGGGCCTGACCGACAAGGAGACCCCGCAAGGCGTGACCACCATCACCCAGCAGGAGCTGAAGGACTTCAAGATCACCGGTATCAAGGACGCCCTGCGCGCGGCGCCGTCGGTGACCGTGGAGCAGACCGAGACCGACCGCACCGAATTCACCTCGCGCGGCTTCGACATCAACACCTTCGAATACGACGGCATGGGCATGCCGTTCGTGGGCACCGTGCTGGTGGGCGAGCAGGACCTGGCCGAATACGAGCAGATCGACGTGCTGCACGGCGCCAACGGCCTGATGAGCGGGGCGGGCAACCCGTCGGCCACGGTCAACTTCGTGCGCAAGCGCCCCACCGACACCTTCCAGGCGCAGATCAACACCAGCGTCGGTTCGTGGGACAACCGCCGGGTGGACGTCGACGTCTCGGGCCCGCTGACGCCGACCGGCAACGTGCGTGGCCGCTTCATCTACACCCACGACAAGGGCGATTCGTGGATGGACCGCTACGGCCACGAGCGCAACGTCGCCGCCGGCCTGCTGGCCTTCGACCTGTCCGAGGCCGACACCCTGACCGTGGGCTTCTCCCAGCACAACAGCGATTCCAATGCCAGCACCTGGGGCAACCTGCCGCTGGTGGACACCAACGGCAACGCCATCCACTACAGCAGCCGCGGCGCCAACATCGGCCAGCCGTGGACGTACTGGAACCTCAACACCCAGCGCGCCTTCGCCGAGCTCAAGCATGATTTTGGCAACGGCTGGAACGCCACGCTGACCGCCACCGTGGTGAAAGAGAAACAAGACACCGACATGCTGTACGTCTACACCGTCACCGGTGACGACGCTACCGCCTACGCCAACCACACCAGCAGCGAGGCCCACCAGTTGCTGGGCGAAGCCAAGCTGTCGGGCCCCTTCAGCCTGTTCGGCCGCGACCACGAGCTGACTATCGGCACCTCCTATGGCCGCACCCACCAGAAGGGCCGCGAGTACGACCTCAGCGACACCAACGCCGACGGCTCCTACGACCTGTCGTTCGCCAGCATCCTCTCGGGCAGCGTCGCCAAGCCGACGTTCGACTCCACCAGCGACGCGCTGACGCAGAACTTCGTCGACACCCAGCGCAGCATCTACGCCGGTGCCCGCTTCAGCCTGACCGACGACCTGCACTGGATCGCTGGCGCGCGCATGCTCAGCGCCGATGCCTCGGGCAGCAGCTATGGCGCCGACTACTACACCCGCGCCCACGGCAAGGTCACCCCGTACACCGGCCTGGTCTACGACCTGACCCCGCAGTGGAGCGTGTACGGCAGCTGGACCGAGATCTACACCCCGCAGTACAACGTCGGCGCCGACAACAAACTGCTGGCGCCGCTGGAAGGCAAGAGCACCGAAGTGGGGGTCAAGGGCAGCCTGATGGACAGCCGCCTCAACGTCACCGCCGCGCTGTTCAAGGCCGACCAGCGCAATGTCGCCGAGGACGCCGGCTACAACGGCGTGCAGGAAGTCTACAACCCGGTGGACTACAAGAGCCGCGGCGTCGAGCTGCAGGCCTCGGGCGAAGCGCTGCCGGGCCTGGACCTGCTGGCCGGCTACACCTATGTGCACATCGAGAACGACGACGGCGACCGTGCGCGCAAATACGTGCCCACCCACAGCGTGCGCGGCATGGCCACCTACCGCCTGCCGTTCATGGAACAGGCCAAGGTGGGCACCCGCGTGAGCTGGCAGAGCGCGGTGCAGAACGACGACACCAGCGCCATCCGCCAGAACGCCTACGCCCTGGTGGACCTGATGGCCAGCTACGACTTCAACAGCAACTGGAGTACGTCGCTGAACCTCAACAACGTCTTCGACCGCAAATACCTGCTGTCGCTGTACAACAGCGCCACCACCGCCAGCTACGGCGCCACCCGCAACGTGACGGCGTCGGTGACCTGGAAGTATTAAGCCCGCGCCCCACCCCGTAGCAGCTGCCGCCAGGCGGCGTCACCGGCACCACGGTTTTCCAGGATTACCGCGTGCGCCGTGTGACGCTGCCTGGCGGCAGCTGCTACGGGGTCAGGCAACCGCTTTGCAGCGCTGGATGAACTGCCCCAGTTCATCAATCGGCATCGGCTTGCCGAAGAACCAGCCCTGGGCCAGGTGCACCCCGGCATCGCGCAGCACGTTGCGCTGGTGCTCGGTCTCCACCCCTTCGGCAATCATCTTCAGCTTCAACGAACGGGCGATCTCGATGATGTGGAACAGCAGCGGGCTGCTGCTGCGCGCCTCGCCGATCTCGTCGACGAAGGCCTTGTCGATCTTCAGGTAGTCAAGGTCGTAGGTGGCCAGGTACGACAGGCTCGAATTGCCGGTGCCGAAGTCGTCGATTGCCACCTTGAAGCCTTTCGCGCGAATCGACAGCAGCACTTCCCTGGCCTTGTCCGGCACCATCAGGCCGCGCTCGGTGGCCTCGATCAGGATGTTTTCCGAGGTGCCGCCCGAGGCGCGGATCAGCGCCTGCAGGCGTTGCTCGGTCTGCTCGGAGTGCAGGTCCTCGGCCGAGAAGTTGATGGCGATGTGGGTGTCGGGGTTGTCCTTGATCAGCTGCACCGAGTCGTTGGCGACCATCTCCATCACCTGCGCGGTGACCTGCTGGATCAGGCCGTTGGCCTCGGCGGCGGGAATGAACTCCATCGGGCTGATCAAGCCGCGCTCCGGCTGCTTCCAGCGAATCAGCGCCTCGGCGCCCACGCACCTGCCGCTGCGCAGGTCCATCACTGGCTGGTACAGCAGGAAAAACTCACGTCGGCGCAGCGCCCGCAACAGTTGCGACTTGAACGACAGCCGTTGGCGCACGCCCAAGTACAGCAGCACACCAACGATCAGCCCGGACAGGCCGCCCACCGCCAGGTAACCGGGCGCCACGGCCCACACCCTCTGCGTGACCCGCGCCTGGGGCATGGCGGCCAGCACCGAGGAGTCGCGGTCGGTGGAGGGCTGGATGAACACGTATTTGCCGTCGGCGAAGAAGGCTATGGGCTGCCGCTGGTACTGCGCCAGCCATTGCGGCTTGAACTCGCCGCGCGAGCGCACCACCACCTGGTCGCTGTTGCGGAAGTGAGTGATGTCGATGTCGGTCTGCTCGCCCACCACGTCCAGCACCAGGCTGGGCACGATAATCCCCGCGTAGCCGTCGTGCTCGTTGATCGCGAACACCTCGCCCGGCGCGTCCGGCAGCGTCACCCGGCTCCAGCGCCGGCCGCTGCTGGCGGTCACATGGCTGGCCGGCCCCAGGTCCACCTGCTGGCGCGCCGAGGGCAGGGTGGAACACAGCAGGCGGTCGCCCTGGATGTACGCCAGCCCTTGCAGGTAACTGGCCTCCAGCAGCAGGTGCTCCATCAGTGCCAGGTGGTCCGGCGAGCAGGGCGCCAGGCCGGCGTGTTGCTGGGCCGCCACCACCTTGTCGACCTGCGCCTGGGTGCTGGCGGAGCGGTGAATCACGTCGGCGGTAATGTCGGCCAGATAACCGCGCGCCACGTCGTGCCCGCTTTGCACGGCCAGGTAGGCCGACAGCGCCACGGCGCCGATGAAGATGCCGACCGCGGTGGCGGCGGCCAGTTTTCGCAAGGTCCTTCTGCGCATGGGGGTGGGGCTCGGGGGTGGGAATGGAGTGAAGCGTAGACGAGGCGGCACGCGGCGCACCCGGACGCGGCCCGGGCTGGTGTGCGCCGACTCTTGTAGCAGCGGCCGCAGGCCGCGTCCTGGCCCCTGAGTGCGCTGGAAATCTTCGGCGTGGAATAGGGCCAGCGCAGCCTGGCGGCAGCGGCTACGGTGAGCGCATTCCACGGGAGTGTGCGGTGTTTTCGGACGCGGCCTGGGGCCGCTGCTACAAGGTTGTGCCAGTAAGGCCAGATGCGGGCTTCGGAAATTTCCTAGGAAATTTCACACAAAATCTGGGATAATCATCCTACGCGCAGCAAATGATTACAAAATGTTTCTATCTTCGCTGTTTGTGGTTTTTGCTTGCGCCTTGATTTCAGGACGTCTACTCTCCGCCCGCCGTTGCCAATTCAACGGCCGGGTTTGGCCACCTGAGGAATCAAGGCGCACCAGCGCTTCCATGAGCACGCGGCAGTTGCATGTCTGCGTGAGGCTCTATGGCGGCTGTGCGCGGGAGGGCTTCGGCCCTGCCGGGTTCCTTGATCCCCGGTTGGCCAACCTGCGTTACAGCCGCCACCCCTTCGTTTGGCCACGAACGTGGCGGCTCCATGATCAAGGAGTCTGACGATGGTGAAAATAACCCCCGACCCACCCGATATCCCGCTCAGTGGCATAGACATGGACCTCAAGGACCTGCTCAGCCTGGCGCTGCTGCAAGGCCTGCCCACCAACCTGCCACGAGTCCCGCATTACCTGCATGCACTCAAGCGCACCCTCGACAGCGCTCATCAATCGCTGGATCTGCTGGAACGGCGCCTGCCTATTGTCGATGCAGTCGTCGCTGAAGAGCCCTTCATCCAGGAAGCGCTGGATGCCGTGCGCGGCCAGTTGTTGTTGAGCCATGTGCTGACTGACTCCGCCCTGAACCACTGCGCAGGAGCATCCACCTCATGACCGATTCATTCACTACTTACCACGCCTTTGGCCCCTGCGCGGGGGACCTGCCGATCCTGGCGGTGCGCGACGGTATGCCGGTAACCGAAGTGCTGACTCAGGCGTGCGAGTACATGAAGGGCGTGAGCGCCGGCGCTGCGGAGCTGGTCGAGAATTGTCCTGCACATCTACGCGCGCTGGCGCGTCAGGTGGAGCACGCAAGCGAAATCGCCCGGGCGTTGGTGGAGGCGTCGGTGGCGGGGTTGGAAAGGGCGAGCGCGGAACCCGCGTAGCAGCGGCCGCAGGCCGCGTCCTGGCCCCTGAGTGCGCTGAAGATCTTCGGCGTGGGAAAGGGCCAGTGCAGCCTGGCGGCAGCGGCTACGGGAGAGGTTTCCACGAGAGTGCGCGGTGTTTTTGGACGCGGCCTGTGGCCGCTGCTACAGGCCGCGTCACGGGAACGCTGCTGGCTCCCGGACGCGGCATGGTGATTATGCTTTTCAGGCATGGGCGGCGGCACTCAAGGCGGGTGCGGTATATGCATTAATCGCCTAACCACCAGGTTTTTTATTATTTTATTTTTAACCCTACACCAACCTATCGTGCGCCTCACTTCCACCTTTCCGCTGGAACCTGCAGGAGCACCGCCATGCCATCGTCCCGTATCTTCCGTCCGCTGTTCGCGCTTTCCCTCGCTGCCGCCCTGGTCTCCGGCGGCGCCTGGGCCGATGACGTCAAGGAGATCCGCATCGCGGTGCCGGACATCAGCGCCGGTCCCACGCCCAGCGGCGCCGGTATCACCGATGTGCTGCGCGACCAGCAGAGCCTGGAGAAAGAGTTCGCCAAGGACGGCATCAAGGTGCGCTGGGACTTCTTCAAGGGCGCAGGGCCTGCGATCAACGAGGCGTTGGCCAACGGCCAGGAAGATTTCGCCTACCTGGGCGACCTGCCAGCCATCGTCGGCAAGGCCAGCGGCCTCGACACGCGCCTGTTGAGCGCCACCGCCCGCGACATCAAGCTGTACCTGGCGGTGCAGCCGGGCAGCGGCATCACCTCGCTGGAAGCGTTGAAGGGCAAGCGCGTGGCGATTTTCCGTGGCACCGCCACGCAGTTGTCGTTCGCCTCGGCCCTGGCCAGCCGCGGCCTGAAGGAGAGCGACTACAAGGTCATCAACCTCGACTACAACGCCGCCAACACCGCCCTGGTGGCCAAGCAGATCGACGCCACCTGGGCCGGCGCCGGGCTGATCGCGCTGAAGGCCAAGGGCCTCGCCGAACTGCCGCTGACCACCGTTGACCTGGGCGGTGCCGGCAGCGTGCAGACCGTGCTGCTGGGCCGCGGCGCCTTTGTCGACGCGCATCCGGACCTCACCGCGCGCCTGCTCAAGGCCCAGCAACCGGCCGTGGCCTGGCTGCGTGACGAGGCGCACAAGCAGGCCTACGTCGATCTGGTGTCGCGCCTGGCCAGCTACCCAGCGGCTATTCTTGCCACTGACGCCGCCGACCAGTCGTTCGCGCGCATCTTTGACCCGCAGCTGGACAGCAGCTTCACCGGCAACCTGCAGCACAGCGTCGACCTGGCCTTGCAGGCACGGCTGATTCGCAAGGGCTTCCAGGTCAGCAGCTGGGCCCAGCCGCAGTACCTGAACGCGGCGCTGCAAGCCGCGCCGGACGCCACCCAAGCCAGCCGCTAAGCCGAGGACCTGCCATGACCACCCTGTTCATCTACCCGGGCGCCTGCTCACTCGCCGCCCACGTCGTTATCGAAGAGCTGGGCTTGCCCATCGAGGTCGAGCAAGTCAGCCTGACCCCCGACTCGCCGTACCGCCAGCTCAACCCCCAGGGCCGCGTGCCGGCCCTGCTGCTGGACGACCAGACCCTGCTGACCGAGAACACCGCGCTGCTGCCATACCTGGCCGACCTGCGCCCCGGCACGCCGCTGTTCGCACCTGCCGGCAGCGTGGAGCGGGCGCAGATCCAGGGCTGGCTGGGCTACCTGGCCACCGAGGTGCACACCGGCGCCTTCCGCAGCATCAACCGCCCCGAGCGCTTCACCCCGGATGAGCAGGCCTACGCCGGCATCCGCAGCAAAGGCCTGGAGCGCCTGGCCGAGGCGCTGAAACCCATCGAGGCGCGCCTTTCGGGCCAGGACTGGCTGGTGGGCAACCGCTTCACCATCGCCGATGCCCACCTGGGCGTATTTGTCGGCTGGAGCGCCCGTGCCGGCACGCTGCTGCAGGCGTTCCCGGCGCTGCAGGCGTTCCTGGGCCGCTACCGCGCCCGTGAAGCCGTGGCGCGCACCCTGGCCGCCGAAGGGCTGGCCTGAGGAGCTGCCGATGTCGACGCTGCACACCATCGCCACCTGGGCCCAGGTGATTGCCCGCACGCTGGAGGCGCGTGGCATCGCCAGCGCGCCGCTGCTGCGCGAGGCCGGCATCGGCCCCTGCAACCTGCACGACCCCAACCAGCGCATCGCCCTGGCATCCATGAGTGCGTTCTGGCGTGCGGCGCGACGGGCCAGCGCCGACGAATGCTTTGGCCTGGGCGTGGCGGCGTGCAGCTACCCCACCGATTTCCACGGCCTGTACTTCGCCGCGCAAAGCAGTGCCACCTTCATCGAGGCGCTGGAGCGTGGCGTGCGGTTCGCGCCGGTGATCACCACGGCGACGCTGCTGACCCTGGTGCGCGGCCCGCAGGTGACGCGGCTGATCTACGGCGTGCCCGACGGTGCGCAGGTGGAGCAGGTGGCCAGCGAGGCGTCTATCGCCTGTTCGGTGCGGTTCACCCGCCAGACCTGGCCGGGCATGCCCATCGTGCAAGGCGTGCACCTGGCCCGGCCCACCCCGGCCGACCCCCAGCGCTGGGAGGAGCTGCTGGGCTGCCCCATCCAGTTCAACGCCGCCGACAATGCCATCGACTACAACAACCGCTGGCTGCACACGCCGCTCAACACCGCCAACCTCGACGTTGCCCAGGGCCTGGACGCGGTGCTGGATGGCTACCTGGAACGCCAGCGCAGCCTGAACCTGCCCGAGCGGGTGCGCGCCGCCATTCTCCGTGACCTGCCCCTGGGCGAGGTGCAACAGAGCCGGGTGGCGGACGAGCTGGGCATGAGCGTGCGCAACCTGCACCGCCACCTGCTCAAGCACGCCACCAGCTTCAAGGCGCTGCTCGACGACTGCCGGCGCCAGCTGGCCTTCAGTTACCTGCGCCGCACCGACTGCTCCATCAACGAGATCTGCTACCGCCTGGGCTTCAACGAACCCAGCAGTTTCAACCGCGCGTTCCGCCGCTGGACCGGTGCCAGCCCCGGCCAATGGCGCCGCCATGACCAGGGTACGGCGCCGCTGCCGGCGCCTGCGCAGCACCTGTCCATCGCCGTCTGACCCGGTGGCCGAGGCGGACCATGGTTTGTCCGCCCAGGCCCCAAATCTTCCAGTACCGCTGCCTAGCATGGGCACCCTGAACGTGCATTTGGCCTACGTCGCCGCACGCCACCAAGGAGCCTTCGCCCATGCTGTCACGTTACGCGGCCACCACGGCCCACCGCCTCAAACCCCTGAGTCTGTCGCTGGCCATCGCCTTGCCGGGGGCGCTGTGGCACGGCGCCAGCCAGGCGGCCGATGACACCCCGGCAACCCCCGACAGCGCCCAGGCCGACAGCACCGGCAGCCCGCGCCTGGCGCCGGTGACCGTCACCGCGCGGCGCCGCGCCGAGGCCTCGCAGGATGTGCCCACGCCCATCACCACCCTCAGCGGCGAGCAGCTGGAAAGCCAGCGCCTGTACAAGATCCAGGACCTGCAGCAGACCCTGCCCAGCGTCAACGTGGCCTATGTGCATGCCCGGGTGTCGAGCTTCGCCGTGCGCGGCATCGGCAACAACCCGGCCAGCGACGGCCTGGAAGGCAGCGCCGGCATCTACCTGGACAACGTCTACCTGGGCCGCCCGGGCATGGCCGCTTTCGACATGCTCGACGTCGACCAGCTGGAGCTGCTGCGCGGCCCCCAGGGCACGCTGTTCGGCAAGAACACCACGGCCGGGGTGCTCAACATCACCACCAAGGCGCCTACCTTCACCCCCGAGCGCAGCGTGGAAGTGTCGGGCGGCCAGGACGGCTATTTCCAGGGCAAGGGCACGGTGTCCGGGCCGCTGGCCGACACCCTGGCCGGGCGCCTGTCGTTCTACCGCACCCGCGACGACGGTTACCTGGACAACAAGCACGACAGCCGCACGCTGCTGGGCGGCGAGCGCGAAGGCCTGCGCGGGCAGCTGCTGTTCAAGCCCGACGACGATTTCAGCCTGCGCTGGATCAACGAATACAACAGCGAGAACTCCAGCAGCGGCAGCAGCGTGATCTACGGCGCCGGCCCGCTGTTCTGGCGCCGCGCCACGCTGGTGGGCGCCAACCCGATTCTGGGCCACAGCAACATCGACGGCCGCCAGAACGTCAGCGTGCACCAGAACGGCAGTTCGCTTGAAGCCAACTGGAACCTGGCCGGCGGCTACACGTTGACCTCCATCAGCGCCTACCGCTATTGGCACTTCAACCCGGCCAACGACGCCGACCAGCTCGACGTGCCGGTGCTTCGCGACTTCGGCTACGAGGTGCACGACCGCCAGTTCTCCCAGGAAATTCGCCTGGCCTCGCCCAAGGGCGAACACTTCGACTACGTGCTGGGCGCCTACGCCTTCAAGCAGAACCTGGGCAACCGCATCTTCACCGACTTCGGCCCGCTGGCCGACCTGGACCTGATCGGCGCCAACCTCAATGCGCTGAACAACCTCGACAGCAAGGTCAACGGCAAGGTCGACACCGAGAGCTACGCGCTGTTCGCCCAGGGCACCTGGCACCTGACCCCGCGCCTGGACTTCAGCGCCGGGCTGCGTGGCACCTATGAAGAGAAGGAGGCCAACGTGCAGCGCTACGCGCCCACCGGTGGCGGCGCAGCAGTGGTGATTCCCGGCGTGGTCGACGGCAACGCCATCCGCGCCAGCCAAGTGGGTGCCTACGACAGCGGCAACCTGCACCTGCACAACGCCGCGCCGTCGATGCTGGCCAGCCTGAGCTACCGCTTCACCGACGACGTGCTGGGCTACACCTCCTTGTCCCATGGCGAGAAGTCGGGCGGGGTGAACCTGGCCGTGGCCTCGGCCCCTAGCGCCGGCGCCGAGTCACTGCTGGTAGGGCCGGAACGCGCCAACGACGCCGAGCTGGGCATCAAGAGCCAGCTGTTCGACCACCGCCTGCAGCTCAACGCCAACCTGTTCTGGACCGGCGTCAACGGCTACCAGGCCACCACCTACTACCAGCCGCTGGGCGCGCTCACCGGCTACCAGCTGCTGACCAACGCCGGCAGCGTGCGCTCGCGCGGGCTGGAGTTCGAGGCCACGGCGGTGCCGGTGCGCGGCCTGACCTTGAACTTCAACGGCTCGTTCAACGACGTCACCTACCTATCGTTCAAGGACGCGCCGTGCCCGGCGGAAAACACCACGGCAGCCACCTGCGACCTCAGCGGCCAGCGCGTGGCCGGCGCCTCGCGCTGGATCGGCAACCTCAATGGTGAATACAAGTGGCTGCGTATCGACGGCATCGAACCCTACGCCACCGCCAGCTACGCCTACCGCTCCGCCAGCCAGGGCACCCTCGACAACTCCGAGCTGGCGCGGATCGACGGCTACGGCCTGGCGAACTTCTCGGTGGGTGCGCGGGTGGGCTACGGCGACGGCCTGATCGACGCCTCGCTGTGGGTCAAGAACGCCTTCGACCGCGAGTACTACCTGGCCGTGGGCAACGGCTCCAACGGCCTGTACACCGCCTCCCCGGGCCAGCCGCGCACGGCTGGCATCACCCTGCGCTACGACTTCTGAGGTGCACATGAGCAACAGACAAATGAGCCTGGGCGCGTTCCTGATGGGCAGCGGCCACCACGTCGCCGCCTGGCGCCACCCGCGCGCCTGGGCTGGCGGCAACCTGGACTTCGCGCACTTCAAGCGCCTGGCGCAGACCGCCGAGCGCGGCAAGTTCGACGCGATTTTCTTCGCCGACAACCTGGCCCTGATGGGCTCGCCGGAGCTTGGCCAGTACACCACCGCCGGCGACGTCTTCGACCCGCTGGTGCTGCTGTCGGGGCTGGCCACGGTCACCGAGCGCATCGGCCTGGTGTCCACCGTGTCCACCAGCTACAACGCGCCGTACCTGCTGGCGCGCAAGTTCGCCTCCCTGGACCACTTGAGCAACGGCCGCAGCGCCTGGAACCTGGTGACCTCGGCCACCGACCTGGAAGCGCTGAACTTCGGCCGCGAGGAGCATTTCGAACACGGCGACCGCTACCAGCGCGCCGAGGAATTCATCGACGTGGTCACCGGCCTGTGGGACAGCTTCGAGGACGACGCCTTCGTGCACGACAAGGCCAGCGGCGTGTACTTCCAGCCGCACAAGCTGCACACCCTGGGGCACCGGGGCGACTACTACCAGGTGCGCGGGCCGCTGAACATTCCGCGCACGCCGCAAGGCCACCCGGTGTTGATCCAGGCCGGTTCCTCCGAGCCGGGCAAGGCGTTGGCGGCGCGCACCGCCGAGGTGGTGTTCACCGCGCAGCAGACCTTGGGCAACGCCCAGGCCTTTTACGCCGACCTCAAGGGCCGGCTGGCGGCCCATGGCCGTGGCCGCGACGAACTGAAGATCATGCCGGGTATCTCGCCGGTGATCGGCCGCAGCCAGGGCGAGGCCGAGGATATTTTTGGCGAGTTGCAGGCGCGGCTTGATCCGCGGGTAGGGCTGGGGCTGTTGGCGGGGATGGCCGGTGGCGTGGACCTGTCAGGGCATGACCTGGACGGCCCGTTGCCGGAGCTGCCGGTGAGCAACGCCATGCAGAGCCGCCAGGCGTTGTTCATCGACCTGGCGCGGCGGGAGAACCTGAGCATTCGCCAGCTGTACCTGAAGGTGGCGGGCGCCCGTGGGCACCACACCGTGATCGGCACGCCGCAGGCGGTGGCCGATACCCTGGAACAGTGGTTTGTGGAAGGGGCGGGTGACGGCTTCAACATCATGCCGCCGATACTGCCGGGCGGGCTGGACGATTTCGTCCAGCAGGTGGTGCCGATCCTGCAGCAGCGCGGGCTGTTTCGCCGCGAGTACAGTGGCACCACCCTGCGCCAGCATTTGGGGCTGGCGCGGCCCGGCAATCGTCATGCCGGGCCCTAGGGCGCGGGTCAGTTGCTGGCCACGGCGCCGTCGAAATCCTGTTCGCTGTCGCGCTTGTTCAGCGGCGGCAGCAGCGAGCCGATGATCATGCCCAGGGCGCTGATCAGCAGGCCGGCCAGTTGCGGCGGCCACAGGTCGCCGTCCTGGTGGGTGAATTCCAGCAGGCCCCAGGAGCTCAGGCCGAAGATGATCGCGATGATCGCGCCCTGGTTGGTGGCGCGTTTCCAGAACAGGCCGAAGAACAGTGGCACCACGGCGGCGACCAGGGTCACCTTGTAGGCGTTGCCCACCATCTCGTAGATGCTGGAGTTGGAGTACAGCGCGAACAGGCAGGTGAGGGCGGCGCCCACGGCGATGGTGATGCGCATGGCCAGCAGGAACTGGCGGTCGGTCATGTTCGGGCGCATGCGCTTGAGCACGTTCTCGGTGAAGGTCACCGACGGCGCCAGCAGGGTGCCCGAGGCAGTGGACATGATCGCCGACAGCAGCGCGCCGAAGAACATGATCTGCGCGAACAGCGGGGTGCGTTCCATGATCAGGCGCGGCAGGATCATCTGCGCGTCGGTGTCCAGCAGGTCGCTGACCATTTGCGGGTCGATCATGGAGGCGGCGTAGGTCAGGAAGATCGGCAGCATGCAGAAGGTCAGGTAGCAGCAAGCGCCGGCGATGGAGGCGCGCGAGGCGATTTTCTCGGTCTTGGCCGACATCACCCGGGCGTACACGTCCTGCTGGGGAATGGAGCCGAACATCATGGTCACCGCCGCGCCCAGGAAGCCGAGGATGTCCTTGGCCGAGGTGCTGTGCACCATGGTGAACTTGCCGGCTGCCGCCGCATGTTCGATCACGTGGCCTGCGCCGCCGGCCATGCTGCCCAGCAGGTAGGTGAGGTACACCAGGCCGCAGACGATGATCAGCATCTGCATGGAGTCGTTCATGGCCACCGACCACATGCCGCCGAACAGGGTGTACACCAGCACGATGCCGGTGCCCAGCAGCATGCCTTCGGTGGTGCTGATGGCGCCGTCGGAGAGCACGTTGAACACCACGCCCAGGGCGGTCAGTTGCGCGGCGATCCAGCCCAGGTACGAACCGATGATCACCAGGCTGACGAACAGCTCCACCTTCGGCCCGTAGCGTTTGCGGAAGAAGTCACCGATGGTCAGCATGTTCAGGCGGTACAGCGGGCGGCAGAACACCAGGCCCACCAGCATCAGGCAGCCGAACGAGCCGAAGGGGTCTTCGATGATGCCCGAGAAGCCGTTTTTCATGAACGCGGCGGGAATACCCAGCACCGCTTCGGAACCAAACCAGGTGGCGAACACCATGGCGGTTACCACGGGGAAGGACATGCTGCGGCCAGCCGCCGCAAAGTCCTTGGAGTTCTTGACACGAGTGGAGGCGTAGAAGCCGACACTCACAGTGATCAGCAGGTAAACCGCGACAAACCAGATCAGCATGTGTTCTTCCCGTTCGCACGCGCAGCCTGGCCAGGGCGAAAACCTGGGCACACGCTGGCGAGGCGCTAGACAAAATTGTTTTTTTTGGACGCGTACGGGGTCTCAGGCGGGTGAGGGTGGCCAGGGGCTGGCGGTGCTCGCCCGGTGATGTCCGGTACAACGGGTCGGCAGTGTGCCAAACGCGTCAAATATGTCAAACGTTTACAGCGTGCTAGCGGAAAATTAGCGACGTCGTTTTTGATAAAAGCAGCATAACTATATGATTAATAACGAATTAAATTGCCAGATATTTTGGTCGGCTTGTCAATAATTCTGGACCTGTACCGCCCTTGATCCTGCCCGTGCCAAGGCCGACAATGGCGCAAACAACGCGCAAGGATTCCCATGTTCTATTCCATGGCAGCCAACGGACTGGTGCTGTTTCACGGCCTGTTCATTATTTTTGTACTGCTGGGCGGGCTGTTGCTGCTCAAGTGGCGGCGGCTGATCTGGCTGCACCTGCCGGCGGCGGCCTGGGGCGTGGCGGTGGAGGTGTTTCACCTGACCTGTCCGCTGACGTACTGGGAGAACCTGATGCGCCTGCAGGCGGGGCAGCAGGGCTATGCGGGGGGGTATGTGGAGCACTACCTGCTGCCAGTGATCTACCCGGCCGGGCTGACGGCGGGTATCCAGCTGGTGCTGGGCAGCGTGGTGCTGCTGATCAATGGCACGGTCTACTGGCGGTTGTGCCGCCGGTGGCGTGGTGAAGCGTTGCGGCCTATTCCTTGACGTCCATGAACTCGCGTGCCCAGGCCACGTAGCTCTCAGGCAGGGTGTAGGTGTGGGTCAGCTCGGTGGCACTCAGGTTCTGGGTGCTGCGGGTGAGCTTGCGCTGTTCGCGCAGGGAGTCGTAGGTGGCCTTGATGGCGGCGAAGTAGGCGCCGTGGCCATCGACGCTGATGCGCACGCCCAGTTTCGCCAGGCGGTCGTCGTCCTGCAGCGCCGGGTTGCCGTAGGTCACCAGCATCAGCGGCACGCTGAGGTGCTGGGCGATCTCTTCCAGGTGGTCGAAATCACGCACGCCCACCATGCAGATGCCATCGGCGCCGGCTTCCTGGTAGGCCTTGGTGCGGGCGATCACGTCTTCGGTGCTCAGCACGCCGGCGTGGGTGCGGGCGATGATGGTCAGTTCCGGGTCGATACGCGCTTCCAGGGCGGCCTTGATCTTGCCGATGCCTTCGGCCACCGAGATCAGGTCGGTGGACTTGCGGCCGAATTGGGCAGGCAGCAGGGTGTCTTCGATGGTCAGCGCGGCGACGCCGGCGCGTTCCAGCTCGGCCACGGTGCGCATGACGTTGAGGGCGTTGCCGTAGCCGTGGTCGGCGTCGGCGATGAACGGCAGTTGGGCGACGCGGCCGATGCGCGTGGCCTGTTCGACGAATTCACTCAGGGTGATCAGCGCGAAGTCCGGGGCGCCCAGCACTTGCAGGGAGGCCACCGAGCCGCCGAGGATGCCGACTTCAAAGCCCAGGTCGGCGGCGATGCGCGCCGACATCGGGTCGAACACGGAGGCGGTGTGGAAGCAGGCGTTGGAAGCGAGCAGCTGGCGGAATGCGCGACGCAAACCTTGGTGGGAAATTCTGGGCATGAGCGCTCCTCAGTGTGGCATCAATCGGTTTTACCGTCCGGGCCAAGATGAAATGGTGGGAGACTATCACACGCAATAGTACCGTTGATGTCGTTTTCGCATCATTCGATGCGTGGGCGTTATCAACAGCTTAAACGTTTCAGGTATGAACAATCCCACCACTGATCGGCGATTATACAGTGCGAGATCAAGGACTTGTAGCAGCTGCCGCAGGCGGCGTCGGCGGTCCCCCAAACCAGGGTGGGTGGAGGAGACGCGGCCTTTGGCCGCTGCTACGGGTTACTTGGGTTGCTTGGCCAGCCAGGCCTTCATCTGCGCGATCTCGGCGTCCTGGGCCTTGATGATGCCCTCGGCCAGCTTGCGGATCTCCGGGTCCTTGCCGTACTTGAGTTCGGTCTTGGCCATGTCCACAGCGCCCTGGTGGTGGGGCAGCATGCCCTGCACGAACAGCACGTCGGGGTTGTCGCTGGTGGCGTTCATGTTCATGTCCGCCGACATGCCGTGGGCGGCGTGCTGGTACTCGGCCTTCATGGCGGCGTTGTCATCGGCGTAGGCAGCGCCGCACAAGGTGGTGGCGAGCATGAAACTCAAGAGTTTGATCACGGTGTGCTCCTGCTGGTGGAAAAGGTGCAGGGTAGACCTTGCCATGGGGGGAAGGTCAAGGCCAGGTGTACGCCCTGCAACAGCGTTCCCACACTCTGCCAGCCAGCCAACAAGCCACCTGCCGCAGGCCCCCTGGAAACACGGGCCCAGGGCCTTGGCACGCTCGCTGCAATGAGCTTCCCGGCGCGTCCCACCCCGCACAAGGAAGCCTCATGACTGCCCCGACCTACGAACACCTGCACCGGCGCTTCGCCGACGTCTTCACCCGCATCCAGGCCACCGCCGTGGCCCGCGAGCAGCAGCGCGAGCTGGCCCACGACGCCGTGGCCTGGCTGCGCGCGGCGGGCTTCGGTGCCTTGCGCGTGCCGGTGGCCCACGGCGGGCTGGGGGCTACTTTGCCGCAGCTGTTCCAACTGCTGATCGAGTTGGGCGCCGCCGACTCCAACCTGCCGCAGATCGTGCGCGCGCACTTCGGCTTCGTCGAAGGCCGGCTGTCCAGCCGCGACGCCGCGTCCCAGGCCTACTGGCTGCCCAAGGCCGCCGACGGCCAGCTGTGGGGCGCGGCCATGGCCGAGCGCAGCGACACCTCGCGCAACGCGGTGAGCCTGAGCGCCGCAGAGCCCGGCAACCGCGCGGCCGGCTGGCTGCTGGACGGCGAGAAGTACTACTGCACCGGCACCCTGTACGCCGACTGGATTGCCGCCATTGCCGTGGACGGCGACGACTTCGTCAGCGTCTCGGTGCCCACCGATGCCCCCGGCGTCACCGTGGAAGATGACTGGGACGGCTTCGGCCAGCGCCTCACCGGCAGCGGCACCACACGCTTCACGGCGGTGAAGGTGCCCGAGCAGCACGTGGTGCGGCGGTTCAAGAAGGACGAACTGCGCAACGAGTCCTACCTCAGCGCCTTCTACCAGCTGTTCCACCTGGCCACCCTGGCCGGCATCGCCGACGCGGTGCTGCGCGACGCCAGCGACTTCGTCCGTGGCCGCACCCGCGGCTTCGGCATTCCCGGCCAGTCCAGCCCCAAGGACGACCCCCTGGTGCAGCGGGTGATCGGCCGCCTGTCGAGCCTGGCCTACGCCGCCCGCACCCAGGTGCTGGCCGTGGCCCAGGTGCTGCAGGACGTGCACGAGGCGGAGCAGGGCGCGCGGGCAACCGAGGCGCATTACACCGAGGCCGAGATCCGCGCCTACCAGGCCCAGCAGATCGTGCTGGAGCAGGTGCTGGAGGCCACCACGCTGCTGTTCGAAGTGGGCGGCGCCTCGGCCACCAGCACCAGCCGGCGCTTCGACCGCCACTGGCGCAACGCCCGCACCCTGGCCTCGCACAACCCGGCCATCTACCGCGAGCGGGCACTGGGCAACTACTACCTCAACGGTGTCACCCCCCATGCCGCCTGGCGCAGCCTGCAGGCCGACGAAGCCGTGCACGACGAAGCCAGCGCGGTGTGACCTGCGCCTTTCATTGATTGCAAAAAGGATCACCCATGCGTTACCGCCAATTGGGCAACAGCGACATCAAGGTCAGCGTCCTGGGCCTGGGCACCATGACCTGGGGCCATCAGAACAGCGAGGCCGACGCCCACCAGCAGATCGACCTGGCCCTGGCCGAAGGCGTCAACCTGATCGACACCGCCGAGATGTACCCCACGCCCACCCGCGCCGAGACCTGGCGCACCACCGAGCGCTACATCGGCACCTGGCTGGCCGCCAGTGGCCGGCGCGCCGACGTGGTGCTGGCCAGCAAGGTGGTCGGGCCCTCGCGTGACGGCCAGCTGCACATTCGCGACGGCCTGAGCCGCCACGACCGGCGCAACATTGTCGAAGCCCTGGACGGCAGCCTCAAGCGCCTGAACACCGATTACCTGGACCTGTACCAGCTGCACTGGCCGGACCGCACCACCAATATCTTCGGCCAGCGCGAATACCCCTACGTCGACGACAGCCACAGCGTGGCCATCGAGGAAACCCTGGCGGTGCTGGCCGAGCAGGTGCAGGCCGGCAAGATCCGCCACATCGGCGTGTCCAACGAAACCCCGTGGGGCGTGGCCCAGTTCCTCAAGCACAGCGAGCGCCTGGGCCTGCCGCGCATCGTCAGCATCCAGAACCCCTACAGCCTGCTCAACCGCCTGTACGAGGGCGGCCTGTCGGAGTTCAGCCACCGCGAGGGCGTGAGCCTGCTGGCCTACTCGCCGCTGGCCTTCGGCGCGCTCACCGGCAAGTACCTGGGCGGCGCGCGGCCCGAAGGCTCGCGGCTGTCGGCGGTGTACCGCACCTTCAACCGTTATGACAGCGCCGCCGCCCAGGAGGCCATCGCCGGCTACGTCGGCGTGGCCCTGGAGCACGGCCTGACCCCGGCGCAACTGGCCCTGGCCTACCTGCTCGACAAGCCGTTCGTGGCCAGCGCGCTCACCGGCCAGACCAGCCTGGCACAGCTGCGCGACAACCTCGGCGCGCTGGACGTGGTGCTGAGCGCCGAGATCAAGGCGCAGGTGCAGGCCATCCACCAGCGCCTCCCCAATCCGGCCCCCTGAGCAAAGGAGTAAAGGCAGTGCCCAAGCAACTGCACGTCAACCTGTTCGAAATGAATTGCGTCAGCCACATCGTCCATGGCCTGTGGGTGCACCCGGAGAACAACCGCCACCGCTTCAACGACCTCGACTACTGGACCGAACTGGCGCAGCTGCTGGAACACGGCACCTTCGACGGTGTGTTCCTGGCGGATGTGATCGGCACCTACGACCGCTTCCGCGACGGCCCGGAAACCGCGCTGCGCGAAGCCATGCAGATCCCCAGCAACGACCCGCTGCTGGTGATTCCGGCCATGGCCGCGGTGACCCGCAACCTGGGCTTCGGCGCCACCTTCTCCACCACCTACGAACCGCCGTTCGCCTTCGCCCGGCGCATGAGCACCCTCGACCACCTGACCAAGGGGCGGGTGGGGTGGAACATCGTCACCTCGTACCTGCCCAACGCGGCGCGCAACTTCGGCCATGCCACCGAGGTGGTGCACGACCACCGCTACGAGATCGCCGACGAGTACCTGGACGTGCTCTACAAGCTGTGGGAAGGCTCGTGGGACGACGACGCCGTGGTGCAGGACCGCGAACGCCGGGTGTACACCGACCCCAGCAAGGTGCGCTACATCGACCACGTCGGCGAGCACTTCAAGGTGGCCGGCCCGCACCTGTGCCAGCCCTCGCGCCAGCGCACGCCGGTGCTGTTCCAGGCCACCGGCTCGCCGGCCGGAATCGCGTTCGCCGGGCGCCACGCCGAGGTGGTGTTCACCGGCGGCGAGGACACCCCGGCGGTGCGCGCCAACATCCACGCCATGCGCCAGCAGGCCATTGCCCACGGGCGCGACCCGGCGGGGCTGAAGTTCATCGTCATGGCCGGGGTGATCGTCGGGCGCACGGACGAGGAAGTCAGCCGCAAGCTCGACAGCTACCGCCAATTGATGAGCGTCGAGGCGTCGCTGGTGCACGCCCAGGCAGCCGTGGACCTGACCGCCTACCCGCGCGACACCTTGATCAGCGATTTGATCGAGCGCCAGGTCAAGGGCTGGGAAAGCCTGCAGCGCTACGTGCCGTCGACCACGGTGGGCGCGGTGCTGGCGCGGCTGGAGGGCTTCAACCGCGAGCGCTTCTTCGTCGCCGGCACGCCGACGGTGGTGGCCGACCAGATCGAGAAATGGCTGGACGAGGACGGCATCGACGGCATCAACCTGCGCCAGTACCTGACCTTCGAGACCGCCCGCGACTTCATCGAACTGGTGGTGCCGGAGCTGCGCCGCCGCGGCCGGTTCCGCGAGCGCTACAACGACGGCGAGACCCTGCGCGAACGGCTGTTCGGCGCCGGCAACGCGCGCCTGCCCCAGGACCATTTCGGCGCGCGCTACCGTGACCCGGCCACCCTGCGCGAGCCGGCGCGGCCGCTGCGTTTCCCGTCACCCTAGGCGCATTACCAGGTATCGACGAACCCCGGCGCGCTGCCGTGCTTTCGGGGCGGCAGGGCGTTCAGGCCGCGGATCAGCCAGGCGCGGGTGTCCTGCGGGTCGATCACGGCGTCGATCTCGAGAAAGCTCGCCATGTTGATGGCCTTGCCGTTCTGGTAGGCCTTGGCCACCAGCTTGTCGTACAGCGCCTGGCGCGCCTCGGGGCTGGGTTGCGCCGCCAGTTCCTTGGCGAAGCCCAGCTGCACCGCGCCCTCCAGGCCCATGGCGCCGAACTCGGCGCTGGGCCAGGCGATGGTGAACACCGGGCTGTGGAAGCTGCCGGCGGCCATGGCCTGGGCGCCCAGGCCGTAGCCCTTGCGCAGCACCACGGTGAAGAACGGCACGCTGAGGCTGGCGGCGGTGACGAACAGCCGTGACACATGGCGCACCGTGGCCTGCTGTTCCGCCGCCGGGCCGACCATGAAGCCGGGGGTGTCGCACAACGACAGCAGCGGCAGGCCGAAACGTTCACACAGCTGCATGAAGCGCGCGGCCTTGTCGCCGGCCGCAGCGTCGATGGCGCCGCCCAGGTGCAGCGGGTTGTTGGCCAGCAGGCCGAACGGCCGGCCTTCGATGCGCACCAGCGCGGTGATCAGCCCGGGGGCGAAGTCGCGGCGCAGTTCCAGGCAGGACGCCTCGTCCACCAGGGTGTCGATCAGCGTGCGAATGTCGTAGCCACGCAGGCGGTTCGCCGGGATGGCCTGGCGCAGCAGGCGCTGGTCGGCGCACTGCCAGTCGTTCAGCGGGCCCTGGAAGTAGGCCAGGTAACGCTTGGCCATCTCAACCGCCTGCGCCTGGTCGTCGACCAGCACGTCGATCACGCCATTGGCGCTTTGCACGTGACTGGGGCCGACTTCTTCGGCGCTGAAACGGCCCAGGCCACCGCCCTCGATCATCGCCGGGCCGGCCATGCCGATGCTGGCGTCGCGGGTGGCGATGATCACGTGGCAGCAGCCCAGCAGGGCGGCGTTGCCGGCAAAGCAGCGGCCCGAGACCACGCCCACCAACGGCACCTGCGCCGACAGCCCGGCCATGGCCACGAAGGTGTGGCAGTCCAGGCCCGCCACGCCAACGAAGTCGGTGTCGCCGGGGCGGCCACCGCCGCCTTCGGCAAACAGCACCACCGGCAGCTGCCATTCGCGCGCCAGGCCCAGCAGGCGGTCGGTTTTCTTGTGGTTCATCATGCCCTGGGTGCCGGCGAACACGCTGTAGTCGTAGGCCAGCACCAGGCAGCGCGCGGCCTGGGCGCCGAACAGCGCGGCGTTGACCGTGCCGGTGCCGGCCACCAGGCCGTCTGCCGGGCTCTGGGCGATCAGTTCTTCCAGGCTGCGCCGGCGGCGCTGGGCGGCCAGCGCCAGGTTGCCGTATTCGCTGAAACTGCCCGGGTCGAGCAGGTCGGCGAGGTTTTCCCGGGTGGTGCGCAAGCCCTTGGCGTGGCGCTTGGCCACAGCCTCGGGGCGGCGTTCGTCCAGCGTCAGCGCGTGTCGTTCCAGGGCCTCGGCGAGGTCGGCGCGCATTTCGTCAAGGTCCACGGCCCGTTCGTTATTGTCCTCGTCGGCGGCCAGGTCCGCTGGCTGCAGAATCAACAAGGGCTGGCCCTCGCTGATGGTGTCGCCAGGGCTGCCCAGCAACTGTTGGACGACGGCGTCGCGGTCGGCCTTGAGCACGAAATGCATCTTCATGGCTTCCAGCACGGCCAGCTCCTGGCCCTGGCGTACGTGGTCGCCGGGCGCTACTTCATGGCTGACCAGCACGCCCTGGCCCGGTGCGGCCGCCGCCACGCTGCCGGGTGGCAGTTGTAGCGGCGCCTGACTGAGCCCGGATGGCGCCACGGCGGCCGCGGCAAACAGGCTGGGGTGCGGCACTGCGGGCGCTGCCAGCAACGCCGGCAACTGGGCGCCGATGAAACCGGTGGTCAGCGCCTGCCGCGCCAGTTCCGGGCGCAGCAGCAGGTTCTGCAGCAAACCCAGGTTGCTGGCCACGCCCTCCAGGCGGAACTCGCACAGCGCCCGGTAGGCGCGGCGCAGCGCGGTGGGCAGGTCATCGGCGTGGACCACCAGCTTGGCCAGCAGCGAGTCGAAGCCGGGGTGGCTGTGCAGGCCGGCGTACCCGCAGCCGTCCACCCGCAGGCCGCTGCCGCTGGGCGGTTCATAGGCGCTGATCAGGCCGCCGCTGGCGCGCGCGCTGCCGTCGGCCTGCATGCGTTCCAGGTTGATCCGCGCCTGCACGGCCACGCCCTGGGCGCGCGGCGGCTCTGCCAGGCCCAGCTCGGCCAGGCTGTGGCCCTGGGCCAGGCGCAGCTGAGCCTGCACCAGGTCGACGCCAGTGATGGCCTCGGTGATGGTGTGTTCCACTTGCAGGCGTGGGTTGGCCTCCATGAACACGAACTGGCCGGCGGCCTCGTCGACGAGAAACTCGAAGGTGCCGATGCCCTGGTATTCGCAGGCGCGCGCCAGGCTCAGGGCGGCGTCCAGCAGCGCCTGGCGCAGGGCCGGGGCGAGGAAGGGCGCGGGGGCGATCTCCAGCAGCTTCTGGTGCTGGCGTTGCAGGCTGCAGTCGCGTTCCCACAGGTGGCTGACGGCGTGGCCGTCGCCGACCACCTGCACTTCGATATGCCGCGCGGCTTCGATCAGGCGCTCGGCGTACAGCGCGTCCTGGCCGAAGGCGGCCAGGGCCTCGGCCTGGCACAGCGGGAAGGCGGCCAGCAGTTCGGCTTCGCTGCGCACCGCGCGCATGCCACGGCCACCGCCGCCCGCCAAGGCCTTGAGCATGATGGGGCCGTGTTGCAGCAGCTGGCGCGCCGTGGCCAGGTCGATGGCACCGGCGCTGCCGGCGGCGATCGGCACGCCGCAGCGCGCGGCCAGGGCGCGGGCCTGGGCCTTGTCGCCCAGCAGCGCCAGGGCCTGGGGCGACGGCCCGACGAAGATCAGCCCGGCTGCCGCGCAGTCGCGGGCGAAGTCGGCATTTTCGCTGAGGAAACCGTAGCCGGGGTGGATGGCCTGGCAGCCGTGGTCACGGGCAACGGCGATCAGCTGCGCCCGGTCCAGGTAGGCCGGGGCGCCGCGGCCGCGCAGGGCCACCTGTTCGTCGGCCTTGCGCCGGTGCAGGGCGTCGCCGTCGTCTTCGCTGAACACGGCCACGCTGGTGATGCCCAGTTCGGCGGCGGCGCGGGCGATGCGGATGGCGATTTCGCCACGGTTGGCGATCAGCAGGCGGGTAATGGCTGGGGTCACAGTAGGGCTTCCAATTCCTGTTTCCTGACTTTGCCGGTGGCGGTCATGGGCAGGCCCTCGACCAGGCGCACCTGCGGGACTTTGTAGCGGGCCATGGCGCCCAGGCACCACTGCACCAGGCTGTCGGCGGTTTCCTCGCTGCCGGGCTTGAGCACGATGAAGGCCACCGGCTCCTGGCCGCGCACCGCGTGGGCGCGCCCCAGCACCGCGCTGGCCAGCACGGCGGGGTGCTGGCCCAGCAGCGCCTCCAGCTCGCTGGGGAACACGCTCATGCCGTTCACCTTGAGCATTTCCCGGCGCCGGCCCAGGTAGCGGATAAAGCCTTGTGCGCTGATCTGGCCGAGGTCGCCGGTGTGCAGCCAGCCGTCGCGCAGGGCCTGGGCGCTGGCGTCGGGACGCTGCCAGTAGCCTTTGAACAGGGCCGGCGAACGCACGCACAGCTCACCGGTGCTGCCCAGGGGCAGCAGCGCGCCGCTGTCGAAGTCGCACACCTTGAACTGCGTGCCGGGCACCGGCAGGCCGACGAACGTGGGGGCTTCGCGCAGGTCGAGGTCATCGGCCTGCAGGCCATAGGTGAAGGTGTCGCAGGTGTGGGTCTCGGTCATGCCGAAACTGAACTCGAACAGCGTGCAGCCGGTCAGCGCGTGCCAGCGCCGGCGGTAGTCCAGGGTCAGCTTCTTGATGAACGAGATCGCGCCCACCCGTTGCAGCGAACCCAGGTCGTGGTCCCCTGCCTGCGGGTGGTCCAGCACCTCGGCGAGGTTGTCCACCAGCATGCCGGTGTGGGTCACGCGGTAATGGGCCACGGCGGCCATGAACGCCAGCGGCTCCCAGCGCGCCAGCAGCACCAGGCTGCAGCCGCTGTAGAGGGGGAACAGCAAGCCGGCGTTTTCCCCGGCGATCCAGAACTGCGGCAGGAAGTTCAGGCTCACCGCGTGGCGGTCGCAGCCCAGGGCGGTGGGCACGAAGCTGGCGCAGGTGTAGAGCATGTCGCGGTGGGTGTGGATGCAGCCCTTGGGCAGGCCGGTGGTGCCGCCGGTGTAGTTGAGCGCGGCGATGTCGTCGAGCTGCACCGGGTGTGCGGGCACGGCGGCCTGGCAGGCGGCGAGCGCCGGATAGAAGTCCAGGGCGTCGGCCCCCGGCAGTTTAGGCGCCTTCAACAGCTCGGGGACGGGCAGCGTGGGCCGCGCCGGGCACAGTTCGCTGAGGCTGGTGGCGATCAAGGTGTGCAGGGCCGTGCGGTCGCGTATTTGCTGCACCAACGGCAGCAGTTGGTCGAGGCCGATCAGCACGGTGGCGCCGCAATCGCCAAGCTGGTGGGCCAGCTCCAGGTGCTGGGACAGCGGGCTGACCGGGGCGTGCACGGCGCCGCATTTGAGAATGCCGAGGAAGGCAATGTGCATTTGCGGGCAATTGGGCAGCAGCACGGCCACCCGGTCGCCCGCCGCCACGCCCAGGCTGCGCAGCAGCGCGGCGCAACGGTCGCTGAGCTGGTCCAGCTCGCGGTAGGTCAGGCTGTGGCCGTAGAAGTGCAGGGCCGGGTGGTCGGGCTGGACCGTTGCCCAATGACGCAGGTACTCGGTGAGCGGCCGTTCGCCCAGGGGGTATTGGGCGGTGCGGGGCACGTCGGCGGGCCAGGCCTGGGCCCAGCGTTGCTGTAGCTGTGCCAGGTAGGTTGCTTCGTCCATGGCGTGGCCTCGGCGGGGGCGGGTGGGGTCAGCTTAGCCATGTCCACCCTGTTGCCGGGGCAGGATCAGCCACGTGAATGCATGGCAATTTCCCGTAACCGCAGCCTGCGGCAGCGGCTACGCCTTCGCGGGGCAGCTACAGTGCCGGTGGGCGTCGGGCGCTGCGGGCCAGGTAGTCGGTGAGGGTGATGGCCAGGTGGTCGCCGGTGGCCAGGGCCACGTAGCCGTCCGGGCGGATCAGGTACAGGGCGTTGCGGGCGAAGCCGGTGTGGTCGAAGGCGGCTTGCCAGGGGAAGACGTGCAGGGGCAGGCCTTCGGCTTCGCACACGGCGCGCAGCTTTTCATCGGCGTCGCCGTACACGTGCACCTGCCATTCGATGGCTTTCAGCGGGGCGAAGTTGTCGGTGCCGTCGAAGGCCACCCAGGGCAGCCGATCGCCGCCGTGCACGTGGCCGGCGACGCCGTCGCTGAGGGCGCTGTGGCGGTAGTGCAGGGTGAGTTGCGCCACGGTGCGGAACAGCCAGTCGCGCACCGGGCCCAGGGCCAGCGCCCTGGGAATCAGCAGCGGCGCCAGGCGGGTGCGCAGCAGGTCCGCCATGGGCCCCTGGGCGGTGGCGAAGGTGAACACGCGGTCAGTGGTGGCCACCAGCTGCCGGGCGAAGCCGATGCGTTCCTGCTCGTAGCTGTCCAGCAGGCTGTCGTCGGCATTGCCCTTGAGCACGCTGGCCAGTTTCCACGCCAGGTTGATGGCGTCGCCGATGCCGGTGTTCATGCCCTGGCCGCCGGCCGGGCTGTGGATGTGCGCGGCGTCGCCGAGCAGGAACACTCGGCCATGGCGGAACTGTTCGGTGACCCGGTGGTGCACGTGGTAGGTGGAGAACCAGTTCAGTTGGTCCACCTGCACCTTGAGGTGGTCGATGGCGCGGCGGCTGATGTCTTCGAATTGCAGGCTGTCGGCCCGCGCGGCGCGCTCGTCGCGCACGGTGCCGATCAGCCGCGCGCGGCCGGTGCCGGACAGCGGGAACACGGCCAGGAAGTCGGCTTCGTCGAGGTCCACGTGCAGCTCGCCATTGAACGCCGGGCCTTGGCCGACCACGTCGGCGACGTAGAACACCTGCTGGTAGGTGCCACCAGGAAAGCCGCTGCCCAAAGCGTTGCGGGTGGTGGAGCGGGCGCCGTCGCAGCCGGCCAGGTAGCTGGCCACGCAGGACTCCAGGTGCCCGTCAGGGTGTTGCAGCTGCGCCAGCACCTGCTCGCCCTGGTCGACGAGGCCGCGCAGGGTCACGCCGCGCTCCACGCTGATGCCCTGGGCCTGCAGGCGTTCGATCAGCAGGCGCTCGTGTTCGTCCTGGGGGAAGATCTCCAGGAAGCTGTAGGGCGTCAGGCCTTCGCCGATGTTGGAGAACGGCAGGTGCGCGACCGCCGTGCCCTTGACCCACAGGTTGATGGCGGCCACGGTGTGACCGTGGCGCAGGATATGGTCGCTGAGGTCCAGCTGCTGGTAGAGCTCCAGGGTGCGGGCTTGTACCGCCAGGGCGCGGGAGGTGGTGCCGGGTTCCAGGGCCTGGTCGATGATGCGCGGCTGGATGCCCTGGGCGCTTAGCCACAGGGCCAGGGCAAGGCCGGTGGGGCCGGCACCGACGATGAGCACGTCGCAGCGTTGCATGGTGGTTACCTCGTGGACGGGGTAGGTTCCAGTATGGCAGGGCGTAACTTGATCTGCTTTTGATCCGGCTTTTGGGCTTTTGATCCGGCTTTTGATCTGGCTCTTGATCTGGCTTTTGATCTTGATTGTATGCCCCGTAAAGCGCCCGGGCCGACTGGAGGCGTCGATCAACGGGCTGCCCGAAGGGCCGAGGCCGCAGGCCGAAGAGACGGTAACCCGCAGGCTTCTATAGCGGGTGCCGTCTGCCCGTTGAGCGGCGCCGGAAGGAGGGGACCCGTAGCGCAGCGGAGGGCCCAAGCAGGGGCAAGCCTTTTTTGGTTACTTTTTGAGGCGTTTGTCAAAAAGTGACCCGCCGTAAGGGCGGAAAGGTGATTGTGCATCACCCTAGGTAATGGATATGTTCACGATATGTGGATCCCGCTTTTTAGGGTTTCGGACATATCCATTTTCGTGGTGCGACCACCGACCGTTCCGGCCTTACGCCGGGTCACTTTTTTCAGTCGAAAAAAAAGTAACCAAAAATTCTCGCCCCTGCTTGGGCCCTCCGCTGCGCTACGGGTCCCCTCCCTCCGGCGTCGCTCAAGCGGACGACGGCCCGGAATAGAAGCGCCTCCGGTTCCGTCTTCCTCGGCTCCGCCGAGGCCCGCTTGATCAACGCCTCCGGTCGGCCCGGGCGCTTAACGGGGCCAAGATCAAGATCAAGATCAAAAGCCAGATCAAAAGCCAGATCAAAAGCAAAGGCCAGATCAAAAACAGGATCAAAAGCCAGAGCCGGCATGGATCTCCGGGTTTGTCCGGGCATAAAAAAGCCCGGTTCAATGAACCGGGCCTGTTTGCCGCGCAGCATCTCAATAACGCTGATAGTCAGAACCAAACTCACGACGCACTTCCGCCACATAAATCGGCGCCTGTTGCTCCGCATGCTGGTGCGGCAGCACATGTTCGCTGCCGTTCTCGGCCATGCGCATGTTGCGGTCGCGGGCGTGTTCGGCGCCGTCCTGGGCCACGGTGGCCTGGGGGTGGCTGGTGACGGTCTGCGGGGTGGCGAAGGCGCTGCCGGTGGCCATCAGTGACAGGGCAAGGCTGAAGGTGATTACAGGTTTCATGGTGAGGCTCCAGAGTAGGTGGTGGAGAAGATGGAGCCAACTTTACGACCGGCCGCCGCGCAGGAAAAACTACCTGCGGGCATAGTGACTATCGATTTCGATGATTGCCGCCATCGGCGCCTCTAGGGCGCCGGTTGGCGCAGGGTGCACAGGCGCCTGCGGCCATGGTCGGGGTTGATTTAGGGGCAGGGCTTCAGCAACCCTGCACGTTCGCCCAGCCCATGGCGGCGGTCAGCCAAAGGTGAAGGCATAGGCCGAGACACCCGGGTCGAGGAACTCGATGCTGAAGGTGTGCTGGCTGATGTCCCCGGGCTGGCGCACCAGCTGGTACAGGCGTTGCTCGGTGACCTGGCCGCTGCCGTCCGGCGCCACGTCGGTGCCGTGGGCGTCGCCCGGCGCCTTGCCATCGATCATCACCTTGAAGCGCACCGGCTGGCCGTTGGTGCCGGGGCCCAGCACCAGGTGCAGGTCGCGGGCCTGGAAGCGGTAGGCGATGCGGCCGTTGGCCTGGCTGAGGGTGGCCTGTTCGGCGCCGATTCGCCATTGGCCTTCCACGCCCCACTGGTTCAGCTGCGGCTGGGCGGGCAATTGATAGTGGGCGTCCTTGTCGGCAGCCAGCGCCGGGGTGGAGGCGAAGTTTTCCGAGCGGCGGTAGCCCACGTAGGTTTCCGGCGAGCGCATGTCCTGGTTGTCGGCGGCCTGCTGCACGCCTTGGGCGTCGATGTTCACCAGGTCGCTGTTGAACTGGCCGTGGCCGGCTTCGCGCAACAGTTGCTGGATGACCCGTTCGGACTGCTCGTATTCACCTTCGCCGAAGTGGTGGAAGCGGATCTTGCCCTGGGCGTCGACGAAGTAGTGGGCGGGCCAGTATTCGTTGTCGAAGGCGCGCCAGATCTTGTAGTCGTTGTCGATGGCCACCGGGTAGGTGATGCCCAGCTTCTTCATGGCCGCGGTGACGTTGCCCACGTCGCGCTCGAAGGCGAACTCGGGGGCGTGCACGCCGATCACCACCAGGCCCTGGTCGTGGTACTTGGCGGCCCAGGCCTTGAGGTAGGGCAGGGTGCGCAGGCAGTTGATGCAGGAGTAGGTCCAGAAGTCCACCAGCACCACCTTGCCCTTCAGCGCCTCGGCGGTCAGCGGTGGCGAGTTGAGCCATTGCACGGCGCCGTCCAGCGCCGGCAGGTCGCCTTCCACCGGCAACGGCTGGGTGTCGCTGACGGTGACGGCGGCGGCCTGCACGGGGTGGTTTTTCTCGCCCAGCACGCGGTCCACCAGGTGTTGTTCCAGGCCGCCGGTGCTGGCGGTGGACAGCTGCGCCAGCACGCCGGTGTCCAGGCCCAGGGCAATGGCGGCGACGCCGGCCAGCATCAAGGCACCCAGGCCGCGGCGGATCCACTCGCCCACGCCCAGGGCGCGCTTCATGGCGGCGAACAGCTTGCCGCCCACCAGCAGCGCGGCGGCCAGCGAGGTGGCGGCGCCGGCGGCGTAGGCCAGCAGCAACAGCGTGGTGCCAACGCTGGCGCCCTGCAGGGCGGCGCCGGTCAGCACCAGGCCGAGGATGGGGCCGGCGCAGGGCGCCCACAGCAGGCCGGTGGCCACGCCGATCAGGAACGAGGCGCCGGGGCGCGGCTGGTTGGTAGTGCCGGCGGCTTCCGACAGCCGGCTGCCGGCGGCCACCAGCGGCCGGGTCAGGCGCTCGGCCAGCTGCGGCAGCAGCAGGGTCAGGCCGAACAGCGCCACGAACACCAGCGCCAGCCAGCGGCCATACTGGTTCAACTGCACCACCCAGGCACCGCCTACCGCAGCCAGGGACGCCACCAGGGCGAAGGTCACGGCCATGCCGGCCAGCAGCGGCAGGCCGCTCTTGACGAAGGGCTGGCCGGTGCGGGCGAACACGAACGGCAGCACCGGCAGGATGCAGGGGCTGACGATGGTCAACACGCCCCCCAGGTAGACGATCAGTAGTAGCAGCATGAACTTGTCCTTTTCAGGCGGGGTGAATGGCGTTGTGGGAATGCTAACCATCCCGCGCTCGTGGAATCCTCACGGCCAGTTAAACATTTTGTGATATCTGCTGCGCAAGGTATCGCTATATAGTTTGCTGTATAGCGCTAATGGAACGATAACAGGAGTCACCGTGATGAATGCTTTCTCCAAAGAGGCCGTCGGCCCGTCCTACAGCCTGGCCTCGATGCAGCACGCCCAGGCCATGACCTGGCAGGCCATCGAGTTGCTGTCCCGGCGCATCGCGCCGGGCATGCTCGAGTCCCAGGCCCGCGAGCTGGGCAAGCAGGTGCTGCAGGAGCTGGACATGCAGCGTATCTGGCACCCGCTGCTGGTGCGCTTTGGCGCCAACACCCTGAAGACCTTCAAGCAGCGCTCCGAGGGCGACCCGGTGCTGGGCGAGGACGACATCTACTTCATCGACATGGGCGCCGTGTGGCAAGGCCATGAAGGCGACGCCGGCGCCACGTTCACCACCGGCAGCGACCCGCAGAAAATCGCCTGCGCCGCCGCGGCCAAGACCCTGTTCGACCGCGTCGAAGCCTTCTGGCGCGCCGAGCAGGTCACCGGCCAGGCGCTGTACGACTACGCCGACGCCCAGGCGCGGGAGATGGGCTGGGTGCTGAACCTGAACATCAAGGGCCACCGCGTCAGCGACTTCCCCCACGCCATCTACCGCGGCGGCGACCTGGGCGATTTCGAGCAGGCGCCCAACGCCGGGCTGTGGATTCTGGAGATCCAGCTGGCGCACCCGAGCCTGCCGTACGGCGCCTTCTACGAAGACCTGCTGGTGTAGCGCTATGGTTGTAAGCACATAGCGCCAATACCGATGATGGCGCCTCGATTGCCACTCACAGGGAAGCACCGCATGAAAGTCAGCGCACGCAATGTATTCAAGGGCACCGTCAGCCAGGTCAACCCGGGGGCGGTGAACGCCGAGGTGGCGCTGGCCCTGCCCGG
This sequence comes from Pseudomonas sp. GYB4201, assembly GCF_056312595.1. NCBI lineage: Bacteria > Pseudomonadati > Pseudomonadota > Gammaproteobacteria > Pseudomonadales > Pseudomonadaceae > Pseudomonas > Pseudomonas sp. GYB4201. The sequence goes on from NZ_JBWGIG010000012.1 coordinate 93,285, forward strand.
CGGCGAGACGCTGGTGGCGGTGGTGACCCTGGCCAGCGTCAACAGCCTGGGCCTGGCGGTGGGCAAGGAAGCGGTGGCGCTGGTCAAGGCGCCGTGGGTGGTGCTGGTGACCGACACCGGCGGCTACCGCTTCTCGGCGCGCAACAGCCTGCAGGGCCAGGTGGTGCGCGTCGGCGACGGCGCGGTGAACGCCGAGGTGGTGCTGCGCCTGGCCGGCGGCACCGAGGTGTTTTCCATCGTCACCCGCGAGGCCGTGCAGGCGCTGGGCCTGGCCCCGGGCGTGACGGCCACGGCGCTGATCAAGGCCTCGCACATCATCCTCGGCGTGGCCGACTGATTACATCAGCACGCCGTCCTCGGGCTCTTCGGGCAGGGCGGCGGGCACCTCCAGCAGTTCCTGCACGGCAATCTCGATGTGCCGGCACATGGCGTTCAGCGGCAGGTCATTGGGCTGCAGGTCGAACGGGTCGGCGATCTGGTCGCCCAGGGCGTCCAGGCCGAAGAAGGTGTACGCCAGGATGCACACCGCTACCGGGGTAAACCAGCCGATGCTGTCGATCAGGCAGAACGGCAGCAGGAAGCAGTAAATGTGCACGGTGCGGTGCAGCAGCAGGATGTAGGGGTAGGGGATGGGCGTGTTCTTGATGCGCTCGCAGCCGCCCAGCACGTAGGACAGCCGCGTCAGCTGCTGGTCAATACCCATCTGCACTTGCTCGCCGGCGCCGGCCTGGCGCGCGGCGTCCTGGTAGCGCTTGCCCAGCAGGCCCAGCAGTGCGCTGGGCGGGTTCTGGTGGCCCAACACCACGTGTCGCGCGTGTTCGTCCAGGCGCTCCAGGGTCTGCGGCGCCACCGCCTCGCGGCGCAGGAAATGCTTGAGCACGTAGGCGAACGCCACCAGGCTGTGGCCCAGCTGTTCGCGCTGCTCCGCGGCCAGGTTGGGCAGCAGGCTCAGGGTCTGGCGCGTGAGGTTGCGGCTGACGATCAGCAATTCCCCCCACAAGGTCCGGGCCTCCCAGAAGCGCTGGTAGGCCACGGTATTGCGAAAGCCGAGGAAGATCGCCAGGGTCAGGCCCCACAGGGTGAACGGCGTGGCCGTGAGCACCACCTTGAAGTGGAACAGGGTGCCGTGGATGGCCACCACCGCCGAGCTGATCAGCATCGTGAACAGCACCTTGCGCCAGATGGCCGGGATGATCGAGCCCTTCAACGAAAACAGCAGCGTCAGGGCGGAGGGGTTGTGGGGGCGGATGATCATGCGCGCATCGGGCTCCTGCGGGGCGGGAAAGGGGATTTGCCGTGGGCGGCCCAAGCGCTATATCATTTGGTATATAGCGAATGGCCCGCTGGTGCATCCTACCCGTTCATTTTGGCCCCTGGAACGCTGCAATGCGCGAAAGAATCTACCCCTACACGGCTTGGCTGCTGACCCGCAGCTTCCAGCCCCTGGAAATCGAGCTGATCGGCCCCGGCTACGCGGCCAGCGGCTACGACCGCACCGAGTCGGGCCGCAACTACCACGTGGACGAGCTGTACCCCAGCAAGCTGGCGGCCATTGCCTGCGGCGAAGACCGCCTGGCCGAGCTTGAAGCTGATATCGCCAAGCGCCAGGCCAGCCTGGACAAGCGCCGGGATGCGCTGTACCGGCACAAATAGGCCCGGGCGTCGTCTGCATCGCGACTAAAGTCGGCTCCTACACCGTTCGTGGTAGGAGCCGGCCTTGGCCGCGATGCAGGCGACGCCATTTATGGGGTATACGGGGGGAGGGGAATTTGGGGTTGTAATATCATTTTAACATTGTATGGCTAGCATCGCGCCTTCACTTCGGGTCGGCCATACACCATGCACGCAGAAACCTTCCCCTTCATGCGTCCGAAACTTCCCCGCGATCACCGTTGCGCCGGTGACCTGTGCAAGGAAGTGCCCGCCATTGAATCCAGCGCCACCAACGCGCTGGTCATGGATATTTTTACTTCGCAAAAAGAGATGACCTGCCTGGCGGTGGTGGAAGGGCGCCGGCCCATCGGCCTGATCAACCGCAATATCTTCCTGTCGCAGATGAGCCGGCCGTTCCACCGCGAGCTGTACGACAAGAAAAGCTGCATTGCCTTCATGGACAAGGAGCCGCTGATTGTCGATGCGCAGATGAGCATCGAGGCGTTGACCTTCAAGACCGTGGAGTACGGCGAGAAGGCCCTGTCCGACGGTTTCATCGTCACCCGTGGCGGCGACTTCGCCGGCCTGGGCAACGGCCTGCAGTTGATGGGCGTGGTGGCCGCCATGCAGGCGGAAAAGAACCGGCAGATGATGCAGAGCATCGAGTACGCCAGCGTGATCCAGCGCGCCATGCTGCGCGCCTCGCGCGATGCGCTGAAGTCGATGCTCGATGACGCCGCCCTGCTGTGGGAACCGCGCGACGTGGTGGGTGGCGACTTCTACCATTTTGGCGCCTACGACGACGGCTGGTTCGGCGCCATTGCCGACTGCACCGGCCACGGCGTGCCCGGCGCGTTCATGACCTTGATTGCTTCCTCCTCGCTGACCCGCGCGCTGGCCCAGTGTGGCCCGCGCGACCCGGCCCGGCTGCTGTCGGCAGTGAACCGCAGCGTCAAGGAACTGCTGGGGCAGGTGGAGGGTGGCCAGGAACACCCCGAGTCGGACGACGGCCTGGACGCCGCGTTCTTCTGGTTCGACAGCGCCCGCCAGGTGCTCAGCTTCGCCGGCGCGCGCCTGGGCCTGTCGGTGCTGCACCCCGGCGCCGCCCAGGTCGAGACCCTGGCCGGCCAGCGCATGGGCGTCGGCTACGTGGCCAGCGAGCTGGATTACGCATGGCGCTGCGAGGAGGTGCCGATGCAGCCGGGCAGCCTGATGTTCATCGCCACCGACGGCCTGACCGACCAGATTGGCGGGCCAAAACGAATTGCGTTTGGAAAACGCAAGGCATTCGACACGCTCCTGGCCCACCGCCAGGCGCCGGCGGCTGCCATCTGCAATGAATTGCAACGTGCACTGGCGGGTTGGCAGGGAACGCAAACACGACGTGACGACCTCACCCTATTTTGCGCCCGGCTCAGGAACGACCATGGCTAACCCACACACTACACAGGACTGCACCTTTTTCGACCTTGCCCAGCAGCGCAACGTGATCTTCTATCACATGGGCTATTTCAGCCACAGCATCATCACCACCATGGCCGAGGTGATGAAGTTGCAGCTGGAAGTGGCCGGCGTCAGCGGCCCCACCCGGCGCAAGCTGTTCTCGTCGTTCGTGGAGCAGTCCCAGAACATCATCCACTATTCCTCCGACTGCCTGCGCACGCCGGTGGCCGAGGACGCCTCGGTGCGCCAGGGCGCGGTGTGCATCAGCGCCGAGGGCGACCGCTACCTGATGCAATGCGCCAACCCCATCGCCACCGACGACGTCGAGCGCCTGCGCGAAAAGCTGCTGGCGCTGTGCAAGATGTCCATCGATGAAATCAAGCAGGCCTACAAGGTGGTCCTGCGCGCCGAAACCCCCGAGGACAGCAAGGGCGCCGGCCTGGGCTTCCTGACCATGGCCCGCGACGCCAGCGCGCCGCTGGAATTCAGCTTCCATCCGCGTGCGGACGAACCGGGCACCTCGCTGTTCTGCCTCAAAGCCACGATCTGAGTAGAGACACACTGAAAATGGATAATTTCTACGTTGAAGCCAGTGCCACTTCGCCGGAAGTCGACTTCCGATTCGACCAGCACCTGCTGACCCTCAAGGGCGAGTCCTACCCGGAAAACGCCGCGGCGTTCTACGCCCCCGTGGTGCAGCACCTGCGCAGCTACCTGGAGGCCTGCAGCGGCGAGTGCATCACCGCCAACATCGCCCTGGCCTACTTCAACAGCTCCAGCACGAAGATGCTCTTCAGCATTTTCGACGCCCTGGACCAGGCCGCCCAGGCCGGCAACGAAGTCATCGTCAACTGGTACCACGACGAAGAAGACGAGACGATTTTCGAATTCGGCGAAGAGCTGCAGGCGGACTTCACCGCCATCCAGTTCAACGACCAGCCCGTGGCCAGTTGATGAGGAGTTCCGTGATGCCGGTAGCGTTGACCGAAGGGGTGCCCGACCTGTTCAAGAGCGAGTTCGACGCCCTGCAACACGCGCGCAGCGTGCTGGCCTTGCCCCAGGCCGATGCCGACCTGTACCGCCAGTCGCTGGTGGACATGGCCTTGCATTTCGAGCGCCTGATCCGCGAGACGCGCCGGCTGATCGGCCGCAGCGACCGCGCCGAGCGCGAGATGAACACCCTCAACGCGCAGTTGCAGATACTGGCCCGGCAGTTGGAACACCGCGCCACCCACGACGCCCTGACCGGGGTGCTGAACCGCGGCGCGATCATCGAGCAGACCAGCAGCACCCTGTCACGTATTGGCGTGGCGATGATCGTGCTGGACATCGACCACTTCAAGAAGGTCAACGACGAGTACGGCCACCCCGCCGGCGACGGCGTGATCCAGGGCATCGTCGGCTGCCTGCGGCAGATCGTCGGCGAGCGCGGGCTGATCGGCCGCGTGGGTGGCGAGGAGTTCACCGTGCTGTTGCCCGGCGGCAACCTCGATGACGGCCTGGGCGTGGCCGAGGCCATGCGCGCGGCCATCGCCGGCCACGTGTTCATGCACCCGGTGAACCGCCCGGTCACCGCCAGCTTCGGCGTCAGCGCCCACCCGGCGGGCACCGGTTTCGACCTGGCCTACGGCAGCGCGGACGCTGCGCTGTACCGCGCCAAGCGCGCCGGGCGCAACCGCGTGGAAGGCGCGTAGCGGTTTTTTCTGTAAACGGTCTGAAATTCGTTTCATGGGGATTCATTGGGCAGGGCAGGGGCGCTCGGCGAAGATTGGCCCATCGCCGGCAGCCTGCCGCGCAACGCTCCAACGACCCTTTCCGGGAGGAACCCCATGAACCTGAAAGCACTGACGCTGATCCCTGTCCTGGGCCTTGCCGCCTTGCTCTCGGCCTGTGCCGGCACGATGCCCAAGCCCGACCCGCACGACGCCTGGGTAGGCCTGCAGGAAGAGGCGCGCGACAACATGCTGGCCGAGCAGCTGGACGGCCACCCGCTCAAGGACGGCCGCTACTTCCAGGTGGCGCCGGGCAAGCACAGCATGCAGGTGGTGGTGTACGCCGCCAGCAGCGTGTACGTCGACGACAAGACCTGCCACGGCACCCTGGCCTATGCCCACTTCAAGCCTGACGAGCACTACCAGCTGCGCGAGACCAGCACCGGCATGAGCATGGGCCTGGCCCTGGGCGTGGACCTGGTGAACGACCGCGGCCGCACGGTGGCCCACACCGACCAGTTCACCTGCGCCGCCGGCTGATCCCAGCCGCCCCGCGCCTGCACCCGTAGCCGCTGCCGCAGGCTGCGCTGGCCCTGTGCCTCGCTGGAGATCTCCAGTGAAGCGGACGGCCAGCGCAGCCTG
>NZ_JBWGIG010000012.1:98744-183608 GCF_056312595.1 Pseudomonas sp. GYB4201
TCCTCCCGCAAATCACCGCCAGCCTGCCAATGTGAAACATTGACGCAGCAAAATGCGCAATCTGCCCTTTCCCCCCGCCCTGAGAGAAGGCACAATTCGCGTCCATTTTTTTGGCTGGCCTTGCCGGAGGCTTCGACATGATCCAGACCCCGTATTACCTCATCGACAAAACCAAGCTCTTGGCCAACATGCAGAAGATCGCCTACGTGCGCGAACACTCTGGCGCCAAGGCCCTGCTGGCACTCAAGTGCTTCGCCACCTGGTCGGTGTTCGACCTGATGCAGCAGTACATGGACGGCACCACCTCGTCTTCGCTCTACGAGCTGAAGCTGGGCCGCCAGAAATTCGCCGGCGAGACCCACGCCTACAGCGTCGCCTGGGCCGATGACGAAATCGGCGAGATGCTGGAGAACTGCGACAAGATCATCTTCAACTCCATCGGCCAGCTGCAACGCTTCGCGCAGGCGAGCGAAGGCAAGGTCCGCGGCCTGCGCGTAAACCCGCAGGTGAGCAGCTCCGACTACCTGCTGGCCGACCCGGCGCGCCCGTTCAGCCGCCTGGGCGAGTGGGACCCGGTGAAGGTCGAAGGCGTGATCGAGCAGATCAGTGGCTTCATGTTCCACAACAACTGCGAGAACGGCGACTTCGGCCTGTTCGACCAGATGCTGGGCACCATTGAGGAACGCTTCGGCCACCTGCTGCACAAGGTCGAGTGGGTGAGCCTGGGCGGCGGTATCCATTTCACCGGCGAAGGCTATGCTTTGGATGAGTTCTGCGCGCGCCTGAAGGCGTTCTCGCAGAAGTACGGCGTGCAGGTGTACCTGGAGCCTGGCGAAGCCGCCATCACCCAGAGCGCCTCGCTGGAAGTGACCGTGCTCGACACCCTGTACAACGGCAAGCACCTGGCCGTGGTCGACAGCTCCATCGAAGCGCACATGCTCGACCTGCTGATCTACCGCCTCAACGCCAAGCTGGCGCCAAGCGAAGGCGAGCACACCTACATGGTCTGCGGCAAATCGTGCCTGGCCGGCGACATCTTCGGCGAGTACCAATTCGACCGTCCCCTGGCCATTGGCGACCGCCTGTCGTTCGTCGACGCGGCCGGCTACACCATGGTCAAGAAAAACTGGTTCAACGGCCTGAAAATGCCGTCCATCGTAGTGAAACAACTCGACGGTACCGTCGAGGTGGTTCGTGAATTTGGTTTTGACGATTACCTGTCCAGCCTTTCGTAAGCTGGCGGCTCAAGGAGAAGTAAAGAAATTGAAGAAGAACGTTCTTATCATTGGTGCAGGAGGTGTCGCCAAGGTGGTGGCCCACAAGTGCGCGCAGCACAACGACGAACTCGGTCGTATTGCCATCGCGTCGCGTAACATCTCCAAATGCCAGGCCATCATCGACAGCGTCAAGGCCAAGGGCAGCCTCAAACAGCCCGCTGACATCAAGGCGTTCGCGTTGAATGCACTGGATGTCGAAGCAACCAAGGCGTTGATCCGCGAGACCGAATCGCAGATCGTCATCAACGTCGGCTCCGCGTTCCTGAACATGTCGGTGCTGCGTGCCTGCATCGATACCGGTGTGGCGTACCTGGACACCGCGATTCACGAAGAACCGGGCAAAATCTGCGAGACGCCACCCTGGTACGGCAACTACGAGTGGAAACACCTCGAGGAATGCCAGCAGAAGAACATTACCGCCATCCTGGGCGTGGGCTTCGACCCGGGCGTCGTGAACGCCTATGCCGCACTGGCGAAACAACAGCATTTCGACCGCATTGACTCCATCGACATCCTCGACGTCAATGCTGGCTCCCATGGCAAATACTTTGCCACCAATTTCGACCCGGAAATCAACTTCCGCGAATTTACCGGGCAAGTCTGGAGCTGGCAGAACAGCCAGTGGACCAGCAACACCATGTTCGAAGTCAAGCGCACCGACGACCTGCCGGTAGTGGGTTCGCAGAACCTGTACCTCACCGGTCACGACGAAGTGCACTCGATCTCGAAGAACCTCGACGTGCCGAACGTGCGCTTCTGGATGAGCTTCGGCGAGCACTACATCAACGTCTTCACCGTGCTGAAAAACCTGGGCCTGCTGTCCGAACAGCCGGTCAAGACTGCCGAAGGCCTGGAAGTGGTGCCGTTGAAAGTGGTCAAGGCCGTGCTGCCTGACCCCTCGTCCCTGGCACCGGGCTACACCGGCAAGACCTGCATCGGCGACTTGGTCAAGGGCACTAAAGATGGCCAGCCGCACGAGCTGTTCATCTACAACGTGGCCGACCACGAGGAAGCCTACGCCGAGACCGACAGCCAGGGCATTTCCTACACCGCTGGCGTGCCACCGGTGGCCGCTGCCTTGCTGGTTGCCCGTGGCGAGTGGGACGCGCAACGCATGGTCAACGTCGAGGAGCTGCCAGCCGAGCCGTTCCTCAAGGCGCTGGACGTGATGGGCCTGCCGACCCGCATCAAGGACGCCAAGGGCGACCGCCCGTGGGATCAGCCAGCCTGATCCCCTGATGCACTGGTAAAACCGAAGCCGCTGCCCCTGGGCAGCGGCTTCGTCGTTTCTTCCGCCTCGCTTTTCGTAGCAGCGGCCGCCAGGCCGCGTCATCGGTGCCTATCTGCAAACCATTCCCAGCCCTTGATGAACTCTTCCATGCAATCCTGAAGTTCCATGGATACCCGCATTTTTTCTACTATGATTTTCCCCGAGGGTTGAGCCCAGGTGCCGCGCGACAGACGCAGCCCTGCCGTGCCACCCCGAACACTGAGCCATTTCTGACCGTCCCCAAAAAAGGAAGGCCCCGGCATGCCCATGTTCGAGCCGCGTGAGGTTGAGGGTTCCGTGACCCCCACCGCCGATGAATATCAGGACGCGATACTGCCCAAGGTGTCGCGCACCTTTGCGTTGACCATTCCGCAATTGCCGCCCAGCTTGCGCCGGGCTGTCACCAATGCCTACCTGCTGTGCCGGGTGGCCGACACCATCGAAGACGAGCCGGTGTTCGACGCCCAGCAGAAGCGCCGCTTCGAGGACGGCTTCATCGATGCGGTGACCGGCCGCATCGACCCCAAGGCCTTCGCCGCCGAAGTGGCGCCGTTGTTCTCCCAGGAGACCTCGGCGGCCGAGCGCGAACTGGTGGGGCAGTTGCCGCTGGTGCTGCAGGTGACCCACAGCCTCACGCCGCCGCAACGCGAGGCCATCCTCAAGTGCCTGACCATCATGTCCCACGGCATGCACGACTTTCAGCGCACGGTGGGCCGCCATGGCCTGGATACCCTGCGTGACCTGGATTGCTACTGCTACTGCGTGGCCGGCGTGGTGGGCGAGATGCTCACCGAGCTGCTGCTGGACCACGACCCGCAGCTGCGCGACCAGCGCGACAACCTGATGCGCCTGGCGGTGTCGTTCGGCCAGGGGCTGCAGATGACCAACATCCTCAAGGACCAATGGGAAGACCACGAGCACGGCGTGTGCTGGTTGCCCCAGGACGTGTTCAGCCGCTACCAGGTGCAATTGCAGTCCCTGCACGCCGGCGCCCACGAGGGCAACTACGCCGGGGCCATGGCCGAGTTGATCGGCGTCGCCCATGCGCACCTGCGGCGGGCGCTGGAGTACACGCTGATGATCCCGGTGCGCCATGGCGGCTTCCGGCGCTTCTGCCTGTGGAGCATTGGCCTGGCGGTGCTGACCTTGCGCAAGCTGCAGCAGAACCTGGACTTCTGCCACGGCGCCCAGGTGAAGATTTCCCGTCGCGCGGTAGCCTGCACCCTGACCCTGACCCGCCTGAGCGGCAACTCCAACACAGGCCTTGGCTGGCTGTTCGCCACGGCGGCGCGCGGCCTGCCGTTGACGCCGCTGGCCAGTGAATGGAGCGCACCGCTGTGGCCCAAGAGCGCCATCGCCTATTCCATGGAACCGGTGCTGGTGGCCGAACAGGTGGACCTGCGCCCATGATGGATGACAGCATGCTGCTGGGCGCCAGCCTGGCCCCCGAGCCGACCCTGGCGCTGGACCCGGCCATCGAGCGCGCCCGCGAGGCCCTGCTCAAGCGCCAGCGGGCCGACGGCCACTGGTGCTTCGAGCTGGAATCGGACTGCACCATCACCGCCGAATACATCCTGATGATGCACTTCACCGACGACATCGACACCGCCCTGCAGGCGCGCATGGCGGTGTACCTGCGGCAGATCCAGGTGCGCGACGGCCACGGTGGCTGGGCCCAGTACACCGGCGGGGCGCTGGACATTTCCTGCACGGTGAAAGCCTATTACGCCCTGAAGGCCGCCGGCGATTCGCCCCAGGCACCGCACATGCGCCAGGCCCGCGAGGCGCTGCTGGCGCTGGGGGGCGCGGCGAAGAGCAATGTGTTCACGCGCATCCTGCTGGCGATGTTCGAGCAGGTGCCGTGGCGCGCCGTGCCCTGGGTGCCGGTGGAGCTGATCCTGCTGCCGCGCTGGGCGCCGATCCATATCGACAAGATCGCCTACTGGGCGCGCACCACCCTGGTGCCGCTGACCGTGCTGTGCTCGTTGAAGGCCAGGGCGGCCAACCCGCACCAGGTGGATATTCGCGAGCTGTTCGTCACGCCGCCCGAACAGGAGCGCGATTACTTCCTGCGCGACAGCCTGCTCAAGGTGCTGTTCCTTGGCCTGGACAAGGTCGGCCGTGGCCTTGAACGGCTGATTCCGCGGGGGCTGCGCCAACGCGCGCTGGACCGCGCCAGGGATTGGTTCGTGGCGCGCTTGAACGGTGAGGACGGCATGGGCGCGATTTTCCCGCCCATGGTCAATGCCTACGAGGCCCTGGGCCTGCTGGGCTACGCCAAGGACCACCCGCTGCGGCTGACCTGCAAGCGCGCGCTGGACCGCCTGCTGGTGGAGCGCGAAGACGGCAGCACCTACTGCCAGCCGTGCATGTCGCCGGTGTGGGACACCGGCTGGAGCATGATGGCCTTGCTGCACAGCGGCGACCCGGGCAAGGTCGACCCGGCGTTGCAGCAGGCCCGCGACTGGCTGGTGGCGCGCCAGGAGCTTGAGTTCAAGGGCGACTGGGCGGTGAACGCCGCCCACGTCCGGCCCGGTGGCTGGGCGTTCCAGTACCTCAATGCCTATTACCCGGACATCGATGACACTGCGCTGGTGGCAGCGCTGTTGCAGCTGCTCGACCGGCGCTTCGACAGCCCCGGCGCCCATGGCCCCAGCGTGCAGCGCGCCCGTGAGTGGATGCTGGCGCTGCAGTCGCGCAACGGCGGCTTTGGCGCCTTCGACGCCGACAACACCTGCTACTACCTCAACGCCATTCCCTTCGCCGACCACGGCGCCTTGCTCGACCCGCCCACCGAGGACGTCAGTGGCCGCGTGGCCGCCTGCCTGGGCGTGCTGGGCGACCACGGCGCCGCCACGCGCCGCTGCGTGGCCTACCTGCGCGACGCCCAGCGCGCGGACGGCAGCTGGTGGGGGCGCTGGGGCAGCAACTACATCTACGGCACCTGGAGCACCGTGTCGGGGCTGGTGCTGGCCGGCGAAGACCCGCAGCAGCCGTACCTGCGCCGGGCGGTGGAATGGCTGCGCAGCCGCCAGCACCGCGACGGTGGCTGGGGCGAAACCAATGACAGCTACATCGACCCGATGCTGGCCGGCACCAACGGCGGCCTCAGCACGCCGCATTCCACCGCCTGGGCGGTGCTGGCGCTGCTGGCCCTGGGCGAGGTGGACGGGGCCGCGGTGCAGCGGGGCGTCGCCTGGCTGCAGGCGCACCAGCAGGCCGACGGCCTGTGGTCGGACCCGGCGCACAACGCGCCCGGCTTCCCACGGGTGTATTACCTGAAATACCACGGCTACGCGGCGTACTTCCCGCTGTATGCCCTGGCCCGCTACCGTGAACTGCGCGCGCGCCCGAGGGTGGTGGTGTGAGGCCCAGCGCCGTTGGCATAGTGGTGGCCTTGCAGGCCGAGGCCCAGGCCCTGGCCAACGCCGCGGCGCTGCCGGGGCGCGTGCTGGAACTGCCCGATGGCGGCCGCCTGTGGCTGGCCGGCATGGGCCAGGCAGCGGCCGGGCAGGGCGCCCGTGCCCTGGCCGACAGCGGCGTGCAGGCCCTGGCCAGTTTCGGCGTGGCCGGGGCGCTGGACGACTCGTTGCGCAGCGGCGTGTTGCTGTGCCCCTCGCACGTGGTGGACGAACAGGGCTACCTGTTTGCCTGCGACCCCTCGTGGAGCGAGCGCCTGTGCCAGCGCCTGACTATGGCCGGGGTGCCGGTGCGCTACGACCAGGCCCTGGCCAGCCTCGGCCAGACCTTGAGCGACGGCGCCGCCAAGCGCGCCGCCGGGCAGCTGTACCTGTGCGCCGCGGTTGATCTTGAGAGCGCCGCCGTGGCCGCCGTGGCCCGCGAGCGTGGCCTGCCGTTCCTGGCGCTGCGGGCCATTGTCGATGAAGTCGACGACCGCCTGCCGCCGGCGCTGCAAGGGGCCATCGACCCCTGGGGCCAGACGCGGCCGCTGGCGTTGGTGCGTGCGTTGCTGCGCCGGCCCTGGTTGCTGCTGCGCCTGCCGGGCCTGGCGCGGCGCATGGGCAAGGCCTTGAAGGCGCTGCGCACTGCCGCCCGCGCCGCCCCCTGCCTGGGGGCGGTGGTGGGCCAGGGCCAGCGGCCGCGGGTCTCATGAGGGGCGTGCACCAGCTCATCGCCACCCTGGTCCACCACAGTGCCCGCCGGCCCTGGACGGTGCTGGCGCTCGCCGTGCTGCTGGCGCTGCTGAGCCTGCAGGCCGCCAGCCACCGCCTGAGCATGGACACCGACGCCGACCACCTGTTTGCCGACGACCTGCCCTGGCGCCAGCAGAGCCAGGCGTTCGCCCGGCAGTTCCCACAGTTCAGCGACACCCTGGTGGTGGTCATCCGCGCGCCCAGCGACGAGGAAGCCCACGACGCAGCGGTCACCCTGGCGGGGCAACTGGCGGCAGACAACGCGCATTTCCGCGAGGTGTCGACGCCGGGCATCAGCACCTTCTTCGACCGCGAGGGGCTGATGCTGCTGCCCCCCGACGAGCTCTACAGCGTCATCGACAGCATGACCCAGGGCGGCCAACTGCTCGACCCGCTGGCCGCCGACCCCAGCGCCCGCGGGCTGTTCAAGGCCCTGGACCGGCTGGTGGAAGGCGTGAGCATGGGCATGGACCTGGTGCCCTACAACGTTGCCCTGGGCCGGGTCGCCGACACCTTCGAGCAGGCCCAGGCCGGGCGCCCGGCGCCGTTGTCCTGGCAGGCGCTGCTCACCCCGCAACTGGCCGGGCGCAGCGGTGGGCTGCAACTGATTCTGCTGCAACCGGTGCTTGACCACGAGGCGCTGGAGCCCGGGCAGGCGGCCACGGCTGCGTTGCTGCAACTGGCCGCCGCGCTGCCCGAGGTCAAGGCTGGGCGGGTGCAGGTCAACTACACCGGCTCGGTGCCGCTGGCGGACGAGGAGTTCGAGTCGCTGAGCGACCGTGCGGTGCCCATCGCCCTGGGCGGCGGCCTGCTGGTGATCGTGTTGCTGGTGCTGGCGCTGCGCACCTGGCAGACCGTGCTGGCGGTGCTGTTGACCCTGGTGCTGGGGCTCGTCTACACCCTGGGCTACGCGGCGTTGGCGGTGGGGCGTTTGAATCTGGTGTCGGTAGCCTTCGCGGTGCTGTTCATTGGCCTGGCGGTGGATTTCGGCATTCAGTTCGGCGTGCGCCTGCGGGCCCTGGAGCAGCCCGGGCAAAGCCTTGCCGCCAGCCTGCGGCTGACCGGGCTGGAGGTGGGTGGGCAGATCGGCCTGGCGGCCCTGGCCACCGCCTGCGGCTTCCTGGCGTTCGCCCCCACTTCGTTCAGTGGCATGGCCGAGCTGGGCAGCATCGCCGGGGTCGGCATGCTGCTGGCCCTGGCCTGTACCCTGACCGTGCTGCCGGCGTTGCTCGGCCTGCTGCCGCGCAGCCGCCGTGCCAGCGCTGGCGAAACCGGCCTGCCCGGCGGCCACCGCGGTGATGCCTGGCTGGCGCGGCGGCGCTGGCCGGTGCTGGGGGTATTCGGGCTGCTGGCCGTGGCCGGGCTGTACAGCGCCCTCAGCATGCCCTTCGACGCCAACCCGCTGCACACCAAGCGCGCCGACACCGAGGCCATGCTGACGCTCACCGGGCTGATGGACGACCCCAACACCAACCCCTTCACCCTCAACGTGCTGGCCCCGGACCTGGACAGCGCGCGCATCCTCAGTGCCCGCCTGAGCGCCTTGCCCGACGTGGCCCAGGTGGTCTCGGGGGCCGATTTCGTGCCCTTGAACCAGACCCAGCAACTGGACCAGATTCGCCAGGCGCTGGACCTGATGTACGGCGTGCTCGAACCGCGCCAGGCGCTGCCTGCGCCCACTGCGGCGCAACTGCGCGAGGCGGCGGCGCACACCCATGGGGCCATTGCCGGCCTTGGCGCCCAGGTGCCGCCCGGCACGCCGCTGGCGCGCATCAGCGCGGCGCTCGACGGCCTGGCCCGGGGCCCGGACAGCGCCTTGCTGCTGGCCAACCAGGCGCTGGCGCAGTTCCTGCCGGTGACCTTCAAGCGCCTGGCCGATTCGCTGGCGGCGCAGCCCATCAGCGCCGAGGGCCTGCCCGAAGGGTTGCGGCGCGACTGGTTCACCGCCGATGGCCAGGTGCGCGTGCAGGTCACCCCCGGCGCCCAGGCCCAGAGCACCGAGGGCTTGCGGCGCTTTGTGGCCAGCGTGCAGAAGGTCGCGCCACAGGCGGTGGGGGCCGCGCTGGACACGGTGCAGGCCGCCGACACCATTCTGCAGGCGTTCGAACAGGCGGCGCTGTACGCCACCCTGGCCATCGCCGTGGTGCTGGTGCTGGTGTTGCGGCGGCTGCGCGACATGGCCCTGGTGCTGGCCACGCTGCTGATGTCGGCTCTGCTTACGGCGCTGTTCGCGCGGTTGCTGGGCATGTCGCTGAACTTCGCCAACATCATTGCCCTGCCGTTGCTGCTGGGGGTGGGCGTGTCGTTCAACATCTACTTCGTGATGAACGCCCGTGCCGGCCAGCGCCAGTGCCTGGGCTCGCCCACGGCGCGGGCGGTGCTGTTCTCGGCGCTGACCACCGGCACCGCCTTCGGCAGCCTGGCCATCGCCCGGCACCCGGGCACGGCCAGCATGGGCCTGCTGCTGTTGCTGAGCCTGGCGGCGGTGCTGGTGTCGACGTTCGCCTTCCTTCCGGCGCTGCTGTATTCCCCCGTGGCGACACGGACCGTAGCCGCTGCCGAAGGCTGCGCTGGCCCTGAACCACGCTGAAGATGTGGCTGGCCAGCGCAGCCTCGCGGCAGCGGCTACGGCGATCGTCGTGGCGGTTGTGGAGGGTGGCGCGCACGGCAGGAAAATCCGTTTACAATGCGCCCACTTCATATTTGTCGTCATTGCCCGTGACGCGCAGCCGTTACGGGCGTCTATGAAACAGACATGGGCGCGACACTGGCCCACAGCACACCGCATAGGGAGCTCTATACATGATCATCAAACCACGCGTTCGCGGCTTCGTCTGCGTGACCACACATCCCACTGGCTGCGAAGCGAACGTCAAGGAACAGATCGACTACGTGAAGCAGCACGGCGCCATCACCGATGGCCCGAAGAATGTGCTGGTGCTGGGTGCTTCCACCGGCTACGGCCTGGCCGCGCGCATCAGCGCCGCCTTCGGTTGCGGTGCCAAGACCCTGGGCGTGTTCTTCGAGCGCGAAGGTGACGAGAAGAAGGCTGGCACCGCCGGCTGGTACAACACCGCGGCCTTCCACAAGTTTGCCGAGGCCGAAGGCCTGTACGCCAAGAGCATCAACGGCGACGCGTTCTCCGACGAGATCAAGCGCCAGACCATCGAAGCCATCAAGCAGGACCTGGGCAAGATTGACCTCGTTGTCTACAGCCTGGCTGCCCCGCGCCGCCTGCACCCCAAGACCGGCGAACTGCTGAGCTCGACCCTCAAGCCACTGGGCAAATCGGTGACCCAGCGCGGCGTCAACACTGACAAGGGCACCGTCGAAGAGACCACCCTGGAACCCGCTTCCCAGGCCGAGATCGACGGTACCGTGGCCGTCATGGGCGGTGAAGACTGGCAGATGTGGATGGACGCGCTGCAGGAAGCCGGTGTACTGGCCGAAGGCGCCAAGACCACCGCGTTCACCTACCTGGGCGAGAAGCTGACCCACGACATCTACTGGAACGGTTCGATTGGCGAAGCCAAGAAGGACCTGGACAAGAAAGTCCTGAACATCCGCGAGAACCTCGCCCCGCTGGGCGGCGACGCGCGCGTGTCGGTGCTCAAGGCCGTGGTCACCCAGGCCAGCTCGGCCATCCCGATCATGCCGCTGTACCTGTCGCTGCTGTTCAAGGTAATGAAAGAGCAGGGCACCCACGAAGGCTGCATCGAGCAGGTCTACGGCCTGTTCAAGGACAGCCTGTACAACGCCCAGCCGATCCTCGACGCCGACGGCCGCCTGCGCGCCGACTACAAGGAACTGGCCCCGGAAGTACAGGCCAAGGTTGAGGCGCTGTGGAACGAAGTGACCACCGAGAACCTCAGCGACCTGACCGACTTCGCCGGTTACAAGCATGAGTTCCTGCGCTTGTTCGGCTTCGAGATCGCCGGTGTCGACTACGACGCCGACGTGAACCCGAAGGTCGATATTCCCAACCTGATCCAGGGTTGATGGAATGAAAAAACGGGGCGCTTGAAGCGCCCCGTTTTTTTATGGCGGGATTTGGTGTCTATGGCACCTGGAACACCAGCAACGGATTGTCGTTGAGCCGGCCGCTGTAGACAGGCTCGAGGCCCGGCACCAGGTTGCGCTCACTGCGCGCCACTATCACCCAGGCCGGGTGTGGCAGTTTGGCCGGGTCCACGGCGTCGACGAACAGCGGCGTCGGCACCTCGTCGTGGTCCAGGTTCATCATATAGCGCACCGCCCAGGTGTCGCGGCCCAGGTTGACGAACACCAGGGTGCCGGGGTTGGCCGCGCGCAGGCCTTCCACGTGCTGCACGAAGGTTTGCGTGTCGAACTGGCGGTCCTGCTCGGGCTCCACCATCTTCACCAGCAGCCACCATTGCGCAGCCAGCGCCACCAGGCTCAGCAGCACCAGGCGCCGCGCGCGTTCGGCGCTGCTGCACCAGGCCCACAGGGCGGCGAACTGCAGCAGCACCAGGCCGCCGACCAGCAGGAACAGCGACACGTCCGGCCAGTAGTCATGCTTGCGCCACAGGTGGTGGCAGGTGAACACGATGATAATGCCCAGCCCCGGCAGCACCGCCACCAGCCACTGGTAGGCACGGCCCACCCGCGCCAGCCAGCCCTGGGCGTTGAGCAGGCCGTAGGCGGCGACGGCGGCGAACAGCGGCACCATCGGCAGCACGTAGTAGGCGCGCTTGAAGTGCGGCACCGACAGCCCCAGCAGAATCATCAGGCCGCAGGCGCCCAGGCGGATGGCCAGTTGCACGTCGGCGTCCTGGCCGCGGGTGCTCCAGCGGTGGCGCAGGGCAATCAGCGTGGCCAGGGCCAGGGGCACCACCGGGAAGTAGCGGTACAGGCTCAGTTGGAAGTAGAAGAAGAACGGCTTGCCGCTTTCATCCAGGCGGCCGCCCACCTGCATGGTGCGCACGTCCTGGGCGAAGCTGTCGCCGCCGGCGATGCGCGCCAGTTCCATCAGCAGCCACCAGCCGCCGCCCATCAGCAACAGGCCAACCACGCCGTAGCCCAGCACGCGCTTGATGCGCAGCACGGCCGCAGCACGGTCGGGGGCCACGCCCAGGGCCCAATAGGTGCAGGCCACACCGCACACTTCCACCAGCCCCAGGGGGCCACGAATGGCGAAACCCAGCGCGAACAACGGGAACACCGAGCCGCGCAGCACTCGTGAGCCGAGTTGCTCGCTGCGGTGCAGCAGGTAGAAGCAGGCCAGGCACAGCAGTGCGCTCATCTGGTCCAGGCACACCGAGCGCGACTTCTCCAGCCACTGGGTGGTGAGCGCAGTCAGCAGCACCGCCAGCAGGCCCCAGGCGCGGCTGGACGGCGCCAGCAACCGGTACAGCAGGGCCAGCACGCCGGCCGAGGCGATGGCGGTGGGCAGCACGTTGGCCAGGTGGTTGGGCGCCCCGAACAGCCGCGCGCACAGGTAGCTCATGAAGGTGGCCGTGCCGGGGTAGTCGGCGTAGGGCTGGCCGTAGGTGGTGGGGAACAGGCTGGGCCCGTGGCGGAACATCTCCTGCAGGAACAGCGCCCAGCGGCCATCGAAGCCCTGGGGTTGTTCGTTCCAGATGCCCAGGCTGAACAGCGCCAGGGCAATGAAGAAAATCAGTAGTGCGTGCAGCCGAATGCGGTGGGCGTGATCCATCTTTAATCCATACGCTCGATCAAGTCCCGGCGATGCTAGCCATTTCCTTTTACGTAGTTGTGAAAGGAGTGTCGTGGCGGGGTGGTCGTAGCATGAAAGTGGTGCGCCGTTCAGCGTTCGTTCAAGTCATCGCGGTCCCAGGTGTGGCGCAGGCGCTTGAGGCGTCTGTTGACCCGGTCGATGTCCCAGGTGCTGGCATCGAACGGCTGGCCGTGCCAGTCCAGCATGGCTTCGTGCTCGGGGTGCAATGGGTCGGCCATGGCCTCGACGAACTGGCTGTAGCCGCCCGGGCCGCCGGCGTCCTCGGGAGGGCCGGCGTTGGCGCCGTCCAGGCAGCGCGGCAGCTCGGGCGGTGGGTTGCTGGGCAGGTACGGCATGACGCTGATCTGGTGTTCCCATTCGTCGCCCATGTCATACACGTAGCTGAAGCTGCTGGCGGTGCCCAGGGCATGGGCCAGCGTTACGCCGGCTTCGTCGTTCAGCGGCGGGCCGTCGGTGTCCGGCACGCCGTAGGTGGCGCCCTGGATGTGGAATTCGTGCAGGTGCATGTCGTGCCAGCCCAAGGCGGCCTGCAGCGCCTGGTGCAGGTGCGGCAGGGTAATGCCGGGGGGCACCAGCAGGTGGCGCCAGATCACCGGTTCTATGTCGGCCAGTTCGATGCGCAGCAACAGGGCAGGGACGCGGGTCTTGGGCATGGGCGGCGACCCTCGGGGGCGTGGGCGGGTCTCCTGAGTCTATGCAATAAACACGACGGGGCGGTTACTGCGAGGGTGCCAGCTGTCGCTCGGTTTCCAGTGCGCGGAAAATCAGCCCGGAGGCCAGGGTGAACAGCCCGGTGACGATGAACGCCCAGCGGTAGGCCATGGCTGCCTCGCCGGCGCTGGCCGACAGCAGGTTGACCACGCCACCGCCGATGATCACCCCCAGGCCGATGGCCAAAATCTGCACCATGGAGAACAGGCTGTTGCCGCTGCCAGCGTCGCGGGCGCCCAGGCCCTTGAGGGTGACGCTGTTCATGGCGGCGAACTGCATGGAGTTGCTGGCGCCGAATATGCCGATCTGCAGAATTTCCAGCGCCAGCGGCCAGCCGGGGGAGATCAGCCCGAACGAGGCGATGCTGCCGCCCACCAGCACGGTGTTTACCAGCAAGAAGCGGTTGTAGCCGAAATGCTGCACCAGCGGCACCACGTAGCGCTTGGAAAGAATGCCGCCCACCGCTGCCGGCAGCAGCATCAGGCCCGAGTGCACCGGCGAATAGCCCAGTTGCAGTTGCATCAGCAGCGGCAGCAGGAAGGGCACGGCGCCGGAGCCGATGCGGCACAGCAGGTTGCCGACCAGGCCGACGCTGAAATTGCGCTGGCCGAACAGCGCCAGGGAGAACAGCGGGTTCTGCCGCCTGCGGGCGTGGGGGATGTAGCACAGCGCCGCGGCCAGGGCGACGCCAAACAGCACGGCGCTGAGCAAGCCCTGGTGACGGTCGCCGGGCACGTCCAGGGCCAGCGAGAACGCTGCCATGCATAACGACAGCAGGCCGCAGCCGACGAAGTCGAAGGGCGGCGGCTGGGTCAGGGCGTCGTCGGTGAGGAAGCGCCGCACCGCCACCATGCCCAGCACGCCGATGGGAATGTTGATCAGGAAAATCCAGTTCCAGGCCAGGCTCTGGGAGATCCAGCCGCCCAGCACCGGGCCGATCAGCGGCCCCACCTGGCCGGCCACCGAGACCATGGCCAGGGCGGCGATGTATTGCTCGCCGGTGACGCTGCGCAGCACCGCCAGGCGGCCGATGGGCAGCAGCATGGAGCCGCCGATGCCTTGCACCACGCGGGCGGTGACCAGCTCGGGAAGGCTTTGCGAGGCGGCGCACAGCACCGAGCCGATGACGAACAGCAGGATGGCCAGGAAGTAGATGCGCCGGGTGCCGAAACGGTCGGCCAGCCAGCCGGAAGCGGGGGTGAGCATGGCCATGGTCAGCGAATACGCCACCACCACCGGCAGCATGTCCAGCGGCTGTTCACCCAGGGCGTTGGCCATGGAGGGCAGGGCGGTGTTGACGATGGTGGTGTCGAGGGTCTGCATGAAGAAACCCGAGGCCACGATCCACAGTAGCGCGGTGTTTCTTGCTGAACCAGGCATGTCGAGCTCCACGTCGCGAATGCAGGCAAATGTACCGGGCGGGGAGGGGGTGCGTCAAAGCGCCGCAGATGAAAAAAGCCCGACGCAGAGGCCGGGCGAGGAGGAAAACGGTATTGCGTGAGGCCCCGCAGCAGCGGCCCTGGGCGCGATGGCGCCGCGTCTGGTACGCCGCGGCGCTTGCATCGCGGCCAAGGCCGGCTCCTGCGGGGTGGTGTTGCCCTTGATCAGGCGGCGCTGCCGTAGGCGCCGGCCTTCTTCTGCACCTGGCGGCGGCAGGCCTGGCCGAAGGCTTCGAAGATTTTCACCGAATCGGGGTTCTTCGCGGCTTGCCACTCGGGGTGCCATTGCACTGCGAACAGGAACGACGACAGGCTCGGGCCGTGAATGGCTTCCACCAGGCCGTCTTCGGCGCGGGCGATGGCTTCCAGGCCCTTGCCCAGGGTTTTCAGGCCCTGGCCGTGCAGCGAGTTGACGCGGATCGAGTCAGTGCCCAGCAGCGAGTGCAGCCAGCTGTTGGCGGTAATTTGCACGCTGTGCGCCGGGGCGTACTGCACCTCGACCGGGTCTTCGCTGTTTTCGCGGTGGTCGTTGAAGCCGGGCTCGGCGTAGACCTTCTGGTACATGTCGCCGCCCAGCGCCACGTTGATCTCCTGCATGCCGCGGCAGATGCCGAAGATCGGCAGGCCACGGGCCAGGGCGGCACGCACCAGCGGCAGGTCGAACAGGTCGCGGTCGCGGTCCTGGGCCTTGCCGGGGGTCTGGTTGTCCTGGCCGTACAGCGACGGGTCGATGTTGCTGCCGGCGCCGGTCAGGTACACGCCGTCGGCCATGTCCAGGTACTGCTCCAGGTCGTCGGTGCCGCAGCAGGTGGGCACCAGCACGGGCACGCAGCCGGCGTGGTCGACGATGGGGACGATGTATTTGTGGGTCATGACCTGGTAGTCGTGCCCTTTGCGTTCCTGGGCACCCATGGACATGAGGACGACGGGTTTGCGGAATTTTTGTTTGTTATTGCCAATGTTGCTGTTGGACATATATCACCTTGGGACAGGCACGGCCTATCGTTTTTGTGCAGGCGCGCCGCGGATGAAACAGGCGCTACCTGAGGCTCCGAGCACTGCCGGCTGTGCGACAAAATGTCCACGCCGGTCGGTAGCCTGAGTGATAGCCTGCCACAGCCGTTTATTATGTCAAACACTTCCCGGTGATTTGCGTCCAAAATATTTTTCGTTTCTTGCCGTGAAAGCCCTTGTTTTTCGGGTTTTTATCGGTTTTGGCGCCCTGTGTTTTAAAATTTGCATGCCTGGAATCGTCATGGGTGTTCAGGATAATGGAATGCAGCGCTTTTGCTTTGGTTTGTGATCTGGCTTGTGATCTGGCTTTTGATCTGGCTTTTGATCTTGATTGTATGCCCCGTAAAGCGCCCGGGCCGACTGGAGGCGTCGATCAACGGGCTGCCCGAAGGGCCGAGGCCGCAGGCCGAAGAGACGGTAACCCGCAGGCTTCTATAGCGGGTGCCGTCTGCCCGTTGAGCGGCGCCGGAAGGAGGGGACCCGTAGCGCAGCGGAGGGCCCAAGCAGGGGCAAGCGTTTTTTGGTTACTTTTTGAGGCGTTTGTCAAAAAGTGACCCGCCGTAAGGGCGGAAAGGTGATTGTGCATCACCCTAGGTAATGGATATGTTCACGACATGTGGATCCCGCTTTTTAGGGTTTCGGACATATCCATTTTCGTGGTGCGACCACCGACCGTTCCGGCCTTACGCCGGGTCACTTTTTTCAGTCGAAAAAAAAGTAACCAAAAATTCTCGCCCCTGCTTGGGCCCTCCGCTGCGCTACGGGTCCCCTCCCTCCGGCGTCGCTCAAGCGGACGACGGCCCGGAATAGAAGCGCCTCCGGTTCCGTCTTCCCCGGCTACGCCGTGGACCGCTTGATCGACGCCTCCAGTCGGCCCTGGCGCTTTACGGGGCCAAGATCAAAAGCAAGATCAAAAGCCAAAGCCAAAGCCAAAGCCAAAGCAAGAGCAAGAGCAAGAGCAAGAGCAAGAGCAAGAGCAAGAGCAAGAGCAAGAGCAAGAGCAAGAGCAAGAGCAAGAGCAAGAGCAAGAGCAGGAGCAGGAGCGGGGCGGTGCTGCGCTGTACGGTTTCCCCCTCCCAGTCGTCGCCAACCGCTCAACATCAAGCCTCCCCCCGTTGTGAGCCTACCGCCCGAAGCGTAGAATCACGCCCATCAGGCTTCACCCCCCAATACCCATAAGAATCTGACCTAGCGCTCTGCCCGGGCATTCATCACCCGGGCAGGGCGTTCGTGCGTGGATTTTTCGGGGGGCAGGCCTTTATCCAGCGGAGGCAATGACGGCACCCATGAACATCACCGATACCCGCAACGGCAGCTGGCTGAGCGTGATCGCCTTGGCGCTGGCCGCCTTTATCTTCAACACCACGGAGTTCGTCCCGGTGGGGCTGTTGAGCGCCATCGGCGGCAGTTTCCAGATGACCACGGCCCAGGTCGGCCTGATGTTGACGGTGTATGCCTGGGTGGTGTCGCTGATGTCGCTGCCGATGATGCTGCTGACGCGCAACATCGAGCGCCGCAAGCTGCTGATGTTCGTGTTCGCGATGTTCATCGCCAGCCACGTGCTGTCGGGCCTGGCGCCCAGCTTTGCAGTGCTGCTGGTGAGCCGCATCGGCATTGCCGTGGCGCACGCGGTGTTCTGGTCGATCACCGCGTCCCTGGCGGTGCGCGTGGCGCCGGCGGGCAAGCAGGTGCAGGCGCTGGGCCTATTGGCCACCGGCACCTCGCTGGCCATGGTGCTGGGCATTCCCCTGGGCCGGGTGGTGGGCGAGTGGCTGGGCTGGCGCATGACCTTCATGGCCATTGCCGGCGTGTCGGCGGTGACCGTGTTGATCCTGGCGCGGTCGCTGCCTTTGTTGCCCAGCCAGAATTCCGGCTCGCTGCAGAGCCTGCCGATCATCTTCAAGCGCCCGGCGCTGATGTCGCTGTACCTGCTGACCGCCGTGGTGGTGACCGCGCAGTTCACCGCCTACAGCTACATCGAGCCGTTCGCCCAGCTGGTGGCACACCTGAGCGGCGAGATGACCACCGTGCTGTTGCTGCTGTTCGGCGGCGCCGGGGTGATTGGTTCAATCGTCTTCAGCCTGTTCAACAACCGCTTCCCCCGTGGCCTGCTGGTCTTCGCCATCGCCGCCCTGGCCCTGTGCCTGGCGCTGCTGTTGCCGCTGGCCGGGCACCCTGCCGGGTTGGGCAGCATGAGCGTGGTGTGGGGCATGTCGATCATGTGCTTCGGCCTGATCCTGCAGGCCAAGGTGCTGTCCCTGGCGCCGGACGCCACCGACGTGGCCATGGCCCTGCATTCGGGCATCTACAACGTCGGCATCGGCGGCGGCGCGCTGCTGGGCAGCGTGGTCAGCAGCCACATGGGCGTGGCCAACGTCGGCGTGGTGGGCGGCGTGCTGGCGTTGGCCGGGCTGGTGTGGTGCGGCATCATCACCCACCGCTATGGCCTGCCCAAGGCCCCGGTGCCGGTGGGGCAGCCCCGCGAGGCCTGAGCCGCTGCGGTTTCCCACGGGCGTGGATCCGTGCTTTAGTGTCCTCATGCGCCATGAGGACACTTGCCTATGCGTCACGACCCGTTCCGTATTCCCACCGATGCCGAGATAGACGCTGCCGAACAGCGCCTGGGCATGGACTTCCCCGAGGCCTACCGGGCCTTCCTCAAGGGCGGCAGTGATGTCGCCAACGCCGCCTTCGAGCCTGCCGTGGTGTTGCCGGGTTCGGCTGAGCTGGACCTGATCGATATCGCCCACACGGCCTGGAAGCACCAGGGCGTGCCCCGCGACCTGCTGCCCTTCATCGAAGCCGATGGCGACTATTTCTGCGTCAATGCCCGCGGCCAGGTGCTGTACTGGTCGCGCCAGGGGCCGCCGCAACCGCGCTGGTCGAGCTTCAAGGTGTGGCATGAACAGGTGTGCGTGAACGACGGCTGAGCGTGCTTGCAGGTTATGGCAACATGTTGTAAAACATTGTTCGTATAAAGGTTGTTCATCATCTATTTAACAATGACAAAAGGAACGCCGCCATGCCGCTCGTGCGCATCGATGTAGCCAAGGACACCTCCACCGACACCGTAAAGGCCATCAGCGACGTGGTCTACGAGGCCATGACCCGCACCGCCAACGTGCCAGCCCATGACAAGTTCCAGATCATCAGCCGCCACGCCGGCGACGAGCTGGTTTACCCGGCCGAAGGCTACCTAAGCGTCAGCTACACACCCGGCATCGTGTTCATCCAGGTGACCTGGAACACCGGGCGCAGCACCGAAGTTAAAAAAGCCTTCTACCAGGCGGTGGCCAGCGGTATCCACGAGCGCACCGGCATTCGCAAGGACGACGTGTGGATCAGCCTGGTGGAGGTCAACCGCGAAGACTGGTCGTTCGGCCAGGGCGAGATGCAGTATGCACCGACTCATTGACGGCCACGGCCCCTGAAGGAACGACCATGCTTTCCACCTTTGTCGCCAGCCGCCTGGCGCCGCGCAACGTCCACTACGGCTGGGTAGTGGCCGCCGTGACCTTCCTGACCATGCTGGTAATGGCTGGCGCCATGGGCGCGCCGGGCGTGTTCATCGTGCCGCTGGAGCGCGAGTTCGGCTGGAGCAGCGCGCAGATCTCCTCGGCGCTGGCCGTGCGCTTCGCCCTGTTTGGCCTGATGGGGCCGTTCGCCGCGGCCTTCATGAACTACTTCGGCCTGCGCCGGGTGGTGCTGGTGGCCGTGGCCGTGGTGTTGTGCGGGCTGCTGGGGTCGATGTTCATGACGCAGTTCTGGCAGCTGGTGCTGCTGTGGGGCGTGGTCATCGGCGTGGGCACCGGGCTCACCGCCATGGTGCTGGGCGCCACCGTGGCCACGCGCTGGTTCAGCCAGCGCCGCGGCCTGGTGGTGGGGCTGCTGTCGGCCAGCACTGCTACAGGGCAGTTGGTGTTCATGCCGTTGCTGGCGTCGCTCACCGAACATCATGGCTGGCGGGTGGGGCTGTCGTTCATCTGCTGCGCCATGGCGATAGCGGCCGTGGCGGTGGTGATGCTGCTGCGTGACCGCCCGGCGGACATGAACCTGCCGGCGTATGGCGACAGTGCGGTGGCGCCCGCACCGGCCGGCGCCGCGAGCCTGCTGGCGATGCTGATCAGCCCCTGGCGCGTGCTGCGCGACGTCAGCGGCAGCTGGACCTTCTGGGTGCTGTTCCTGACCTTCTTCGTCTGCGGGGCCAGCACCAACGGCCTGGTGCAGACCCACTTCATCAGCCTGTGCGGCGACTACGGCCTGGTGGCCACCAGCGCGGCGGGCATCCTGGCGATGATGGGCATCTGCGACTTCTTCGGCACCGTGGGCTCGGGCTGGCTGTCGGACCGGTTCGACAACCGCTGGCTGCTGTTCTGGTACTACGGGTTGCGCGGGGTGGCGCTGATGATGCTGCCGTTCACCGACTTCACTGTGTGGGGGTTGTCGCTGTTTGCGGTGCTGTATGGCCTGGACTGGATCGCCACGGTGCCGCCCACGGTCAAGCTGGTGGCGCAGACCTTCGGCAGCGAGCGCGCCAACATCGTCTTTGGCTGGGTGTTTGCCGGCCACCAGCTGGGGGCGGCGTTCGCGGCGTACGGGGCAGGGCTGACCCGCACCTTGATGGCCAGCTACATCCCGGCGTTCTTTGTGGCCGGGATGTTGTGCGTGCTGGCGTCGTTGATTGCGCTGTCGATACCGGTACTGCGCAAGCGCGCCGCGGCCCAAGGGGCGTAGCAGCGGCCGCAGGCCGCGTCCGGCCCTGATGCGGTTTTCCTGCAAGACCGCAGCGCCTTGGACGCGGCCTGCGGCCGCTGCTACGGAAATCCTGTAGTCCGGGGTATCAGGGGCGCAGCAGGATCTTGCCCTTGCGGCCGGGCTGCAGGCTGGCGGCTGCGGCCTGGGCCACGTCGGACAGGTCGTAGATCGCTTCCACCGGCAATTTCAGCTCGCCACTGGCCGCCAGGCGCAGCAGTTCGCCGATCAGCCGGCGCTTTTCGTCCACCGACAACTTCGCGCCCACGGTGCTGCCCCAGAACCCCTTGACCGTGGCCTGCTTGAAGATCAGGTCGCCGGAAGAGATCTGCATGGGCTCGCCGGTCATGGAGCCGAACGACACCAACAGGCCGTTCTCCGCCAGCAGCCCCAGCAGGTCGCCGGCGGCGCTGCCGCCCACCGAATCCACGGCCGCACGAATCGGCGCGTCACCGGCAATGGCGCGGACCTTGTCCTGCCAGCCGGCCTGGGCGGTGGACACGGCGTTGCCGATGCCCAGTTCGGTCAGCTCGGCCACGCCGGCGTCGCGGCGCACCAGGTTGATGGTGTTGACGCCGCGCGCGGCAGCCAGCATCGCCAGGGTCTTGCCCACCGCGCCGTTGGCGGTGTTCTGCAGGATGAAATCGCCCGGTTGCACTTCAAGGAACTCCAGCAGCATCAGCGCGCTCAGGGGCATGGCGATCAGCTGCGCCGCGGCCTCGTCGGCGATCGCCGGTGGCAGCGGTACCAGCAGCTTGGCGGGGGCGAGGAAATACTCGGCCCAGGTGCCATGCACGGCGGCCACGGCGAAGCGCTGGCCCAGGGTGATGCCTTCCACGCCTGCGCCCAGGGCGTCGATCACGCCCACCGCTTCGCTGCCGCCAATGGCCGGCAACGTCGGCTTGTAGCCGTACTGGCCGCGGATGGTCCACAGGTCGTGGTTGTGGATCGGCGCCAGCAACGTCTTGATCCGGACCTGGCCGGGGCCTGGCTCGGGCAGCGGGCTGTCGCCCAGGCAGAGAACGTCGGCGGGCTCACCAAAGGTGGGGTGCAGGGCACTGTGCATGTGGAGCTCCTTGTTGTTGGATGGGCAGCGAGGGGGAAGGGGTAGGGTGGCAAGCCAGCAGCGCGCCGGTGGCGGCCAGGGCCTGGTGCAAAGGCGTCTTGTCGCGGCCCAGCTTGGCCAGCAGCGCGGCGCCCAGCCACATCTGGTACAGCACCTGGGCCAGCGCCAGGGGCTCGGCACCGGCCGGCAGCGAACCGTCGGCGCGGCCTTCGCGAATCAGCGCAGCCAGGCGCGCTACCAGCGCGGCGACGCCGGCGTCCAGCACCTGGCGCATGTCTTCGGAGAGGTCGGCCACCTCGGCGGCCAGTTTCACCACCAGGCAGTCTTCAGCCCAGCCGTCTTCCCCGGCCTCGGCGAGCCACGCCTGCCAGTAGCGCATCAGCCGCTCGCGGCCGCTGCTGCCGTCGGCCGCCAGGAGTGCGTTCAAGCGCTGGCCGTACTGGGCCACGTACTGCTGCAACAGCGCGCAACCGAAGGCTTCCTTGGACGGGAAGTAATGATAGAACGAGCCCTTGGGTACCCCGCAGGCCTTGAGGATTTCCAGCAACCCGACGCCCACGAATCCCTTGCGCAGCACCAGCTGCTGGCCGGTGTCGAGGATGTGCTGGCGGGTGGCTTCGGCTTTCTTGGTCAATGTCATGCCAGCCATTATGCATGAAACAGACCGGTCGTCTAGTTGCGCGATGCTCGCATGGCGACATTGCGCCACGGCGCCCCAGGATGGACGCGCCGCCGCCCCTGCGCTATCGTCGCGCCCGCGCTGGGCCCGCTCGGGTGGCAGCTTTTCCTACAGGGAGTGGTGCATGCAAGGCAGGATGAAGAACCGCGCGTGGGTGCTGCTGATCGGGGTGGCGTTCATCGTCGCCGATCAACTGATCAAGCTGTTGGCCCTGGCAGCCTTGCAGACCCAGAGCTTCCAGTTTGGCAACGACCCCGTCAACCTGGCGCTGGCGTTGAGCCTCAACCCCGGTGCGTTCCTCAGCGTCGGCGCCGCGCTGCCGCCGTTGGTCAAGCAGCTGATCTTCATCATCGGCGTGGCCGTGGTGGTCGGTTGGGCGGGCTATTGGGCGCTGAAGCACTGGCCCACCGCTACCGGCAAGGCACTGGCCGTCTACGCCATTGCCCTGGGCGGCGCCGGCAACCTGATCGACCGCGTGTTTCGGGACGGCCACGTGGTGGATTACCTGATTATCAACGTCGGTGCCGCCCACACTGGCGTGTTCAACCTCGCTGACATCGCTATAACCGCCGGCGCCCTGGCGCTGGCCTGGGACATGTTTGCCTCGCCCAAGGCGCAGAAATAACCCTTGGCAGGGACGCCGCTGAACAGGACACGAACCATGCAAGACAATGAATTGAACACCCTTCGCGCGGAAATCGACGCGTTGGACG
The DNA here is from genome assembly GCF_056312595.1 of Pseudomonas sp. GYB4201. NCBI lineage: Bacteria > Pseudomonadati > Pseudomonadota > Gammaproteobacteria > Pseudomonadales > Pseudomonadaceae > Pseudomonas > Pseudomonas sp. GYB4201. The sequence goes on from NZ_JBWGIG010000012.1 coordinate 121,539, forward strand.
AGGCGGTGATCCGCCTGCTGGGCCAGCGCTTCGTGGCCACGCAAAAGGTCGGCGAGCTCAAGGCCAGCCAACAACTCGACGCCGTGGACCCGGCCCGCGAAGCCCGCCAGGCCCAGCGCTACGCAGCGCTGGCGGCGCAGCACGGCGTCAGCGACGACGTGGTGCAACGGGTGTTCCGCGTGGTCATCGACGAAGTGGTGCAAAACCACAAGGCGCTGCGCAACAACTGACCCGTAGCAGCTGCCGCCAGGCTGCGTCTGCTTCATGCGTTGAACCAGGCACACCGCAGGGTCCATGACGCGGCCTGGAGGCCGCTACTACGGGGGGCGCGTGTACCGTCGTCGATCGCGCCGTCTGCATCGCGGCCAAGGCCGGCTCCTACCACGGACGGCGTAGGAGCCGACTTTAGTCGCGATGCAGACGACGCTGGTTCAAGACAGTTTGCTGCCACCGACTTCTGCTATGACTGCAATGAGATCATTGATTGCAATACGGAGGCGCTCATGGCCAGTATTACCATCAGAAACATCGAAGACAGCCTGAAGGCGTTGCTGCGCATCGAAGCCGCCAACAATAATCGTTCAATGGAGGAGGAAGCTCGGGTCCTTCTCCGTCGCGCGCTGGTGAAACCCCCCGCGAAAAGCGGGTTTGGCAGCCGCATTCACGCGCGCTTCGCCGAGGACGCCATCGAGCTTGAACTGCCGGATCGCTCGGAGGCGCCTCGGGGCGAGGATCTTTTCCGGTGATTGTCCTCGACACCAACGTGCTTTCTGAGCTCATGCGGCCGGCGCCGGCTGCCAATGTCCTCGAATGGCTGGACAACCAGGACGCCGGTGACCTGACCACCACCTCCATTACCGTGGCAGAAGTGCTCTTCGGGCTTGCCGGCCTGCCAAGCGGGCAGCGCAAGGTCCGGCTGCAGACCCTGGCCACTCGCAACACAAAGGATTTTCAGCATCTGCCCATCGAGCTCATCAATCCGTGGGAGCCGATGCGCTGACAGCCTGCGCTTGGCGCGCAGCTTGGTTATAACCATAGTCAATAACGATCTAAACGTTAATAACGGAAGCGGCTATCCTGCCCGCCAGTTTTTGCGCGTGTTTAAGGCTCAGCAATGGATGTCGGTAATTTCGGTTTTGTGGTTGCAGGCCTTATCGTCGGCTTTGTAGTAGGGATGACCGGTGTCGGCGGCGGTTCGCTGATGACCCCGATCCTGTTGTGGTTCGGTATCAACCCGGCGACGGCCGTGGGCACTGACCTGCTGTACGCGGCCATCACCAAGTCCGGTGGCGTGCTGGTGCACCGCAAGAACAAGAACATCGACTGGGGCGTGACCGGCTGGTTGACCCTGGGCAGCGTGCCGGCGGTGGCGCTGACGCTGTGGTTCCTGAAGAGCTTCGACACCAACCCCAAGGCCCTCAATGGCCTGATCACCCAGGCGTTGGGCTATGTGCTGCTGCTGACCTCGGCGGCGGTGCTGTTCAAGCACAAGCTGCTGGCGTTCGCCCACCGCCGTGGCGGTGACAAGTCGCTGTTCAGCGGCACGCGCCTGAATGTGCTGACGGTGATCACCGGCCTGGTGCTGGGCACCATGGTGGCCCTGACTTCCATCGGCGCCGGCGCCCTGGGCACCGTGGCGCTGTTCATTCTTTACCCGCTGCTGCCCACCCGGCGCCTTGTAGGCACCGAGATTGCCCACGCCGTGCCGCTGACCCTGGTGGCGGGCCTGGGCCACGCCAGCATGGGCAACATGAACTGGGAACTGCTGGGCTTCCTGCTGATGGGCTCGCTGCCCGGCATCTACCTGGGCAGCCAGCTCACCGGGCGCATTCCCGATGCGGTGCTGCGCCCGTGCCTGGCGTTCATGCTGCTGTCCATCGGCTACAAGCTGGCCTTCTGATACGGCGGGCTTGCGCCCGCCGTCGCCTTACGCGTGCAGCCAGGCCTTGGCGTGTTCGCGCATCTGTTGTTCCAACTCACTGCCACGGGTGGCGAACACCCGGCCCAACGGGAAGCCGGCCTTCTCCAGCAGGTACGCCAGGCTGGCGTATTCACGCGGGTACTTGGCCACCACGGCGCTGTCGATCTCGACCGGGCCCAGGGGGAAGGTGAAGTAGCCCATGTCATAGACGGCCTGGCGCTTGAACAGCTTCCACTGGCCGTCGCGTTTTTCCACCAGGTCGTAGAAGCGTGCGTGGGTGTTGCAGCCCAGGTTCAGGCGGGTGTCTTCGCCGATGATCATCGAGTTGGTCTCGGCGATGGCCTTGTCGCCGTGGAAAGTCACCATGGGCGTGGCGATGAAGTGCTTGTTGCGCAGGGTCGAGGCGCCCATGCGGATGGAGCCGTCGATGAAGTCGCTGGCCAGGCCCTCGAACCAGGTCACGGCGACGGTGCCGTCGGGGTGGAACAGGTTGCGCAACTCGTCCCAGTTGCCGAGGTCGCGGTGCATCCAGCCGGTAATCAGGTCGGTGATCTGTTGGCGGTCTTCCAGGGTGTGGCTCATGGTGTGTTCCGGTTCAGTGGGTGAGGGCTTCAGCTTCTGCCGGTTTGCGGTTAACCTCAAATAGATAGATCTGACAGATCCATCACTTTAAATGATTGATTGAGGGCGACCATGGAACTGCGGCACTTGCGGTACTTTCTCGCCGTGGCGGAAGAGGGCCATTTCGGCCGTGCCGCCGAGCGCGTGCATATCGTGCAGTCGGCGCTGAGCATGCAGATTCGCGCGCTGGAGGAGGAACTGGGCGGCCCGCTGTTCGTGCGCACCAGCCGCCAGGTGCGCCTGACCGAGGCCGGCGAGGCCTTTCGCGAGCAGGCCCGGCGCACCCTGGAGCAGGCCGAGCATGCGCGGTTGACCGTGCAACGCTCGCTACGCGGCGAGACCGGACGGGTGCGGGTGGGCTTTGCCGGCAACGCGGTGTTCAGCGGCAAGCTGATGAGCGACCTGCGCGCCTTCCACGCCGCCTACCCGGACGCCGAGTTGGTGGTGGAAGAGGTGGCGCCGTCACGCCAGGGCGAGGCGCTGCTGGCCGGCCAGCTGGACATCGGCTACACCCCGGCGCAGGTGGTGGGCGAGGCCGTGCCGCTGCGCCTGGACGCGGTAGGCCGCTGGCCCTTGCTGATGGCCATGGAGCGCAGCCACCGGTTGGCCGGCGAGCCTCTGTTGACCGCAGCGATGCTGCACGATGAACCGATGATTCTGTACGCCGCCGACCCCCACGACCGCAGTCTGGAAGCCAGCCTGCGCGAGGCCCTGGGCGGCAGCCTCAAGGTGGCCCACCGCGCCGGCAACAGCCTCACCGTATTGGCCCTGGCCGCCGCGGGCCTGGGCCTGGCGCTGGTGCCCGAACCGCTGGTGCAGGTGGCCCTGGCGCAGCTGGTGTACAAGCCGCTGGCCATCGCCGGCATGCACACCGAACTGAGCATGCTCAGCCGCCCGGATGAAACCAGCGGTGCGGTGCAGGCGTACCTGGCCCTGGCCCGCGCTCAGGGGTGAGCGGCCAGCCAGTCGCGAACCAGGCTGCGCAGGCGCTCCCCGGAAAAACTCGGGAAGTGGCCGCCGTGCACGGTACGCACCGGCAGGTTTTGCAGCCGCTCGAGGCTGGCGCGGTACTGCTCGAGGTTGGAGTGGTAGGCGTCCTCGATCAGCGGGCCGTCGTAGACGATGTCGCCGGAGAACAGCGTGCCGCTGGCCGCTTCCCACAGGCAGATGCCGCCCGGCGAATGGCCGGGGGTGTGCAGCACTTCCAGCACCCGGTCGCCAAGGTCCAGCACGTCGCCTTCGTCGATCAGGCGGGTGACCGGCGCTGCCTTCACCCGGTATTCCTCGTAGCACAGCGGGCAGCCGGGGTGGGCGTCGAACATTGGGTCGCCGATGCACAGGTCGGCCAGGGTCAGGTCGTTGCGCGGGTCGGCCATGATAGCGGCTTCGGCCGGGTGCGCCAGGCGGTCGCTGAACTCGTGGTGGCCGGCGATGTGGTCGAAGTGGCTGTGGCTGGCCACCGCCAGTAGCGGCCGCTCGGTCAGCCAGGGCAACTGCTGGCGCAGGCTGACCAGCCCTGAGCCGGTGTCCACCAGCACGTCACGGTCGCGGCCGCTGATGTGCCACAGGTTGCAGCGGTAGAACGGCTTGATGAACGGCTCGTGAATCAGCTTCACGCCGTCGGCCAGCGGCTGTACTTCGAACCATTGTTCAGGGGTGACGATGCGCATGGGGCGGGACCTTGCGGCGAACCTTCGCCGGGAATGGGCGTCCGAAGGTGTGGACTCTGGGAGGTTAACGCTTTTGAAAGACGCCATCATCAAGAAGTACCGCCTGATCATCAAGACCCTGGGCTACGTGGGCTGGGCGCTGTTCTGGCTGCTGATCTGGGACATCCTGGTGACCGTGGACTTCATGCTCTACCTCAACAGCAAGGTCACCCTGCCGCTGATGCCCCTGACCCTGCTGGGTTCGGCGCTGGTGGTGCTGATCAGTTTTCGCAACAGTAGCGCCTACAACCGCTGGTGGGAGGCGCGCACCCTGTGGGGCGGGCTGGTGAACAGCTCGCGCAGCTTCGCCCGGCAGGTGCTGACCCTGATCGACGACGAGAACGGCGACGCCAACCCGGTGAAAGCCACGCTGCTGCGCCGCCACGTGGCCTACGTCAACAGCCTGGCCGCTGCGCTCAAGGGCAGCCAGTGCCCACCGGAGCTGAAGGCCTTCGTGCGCGCCGACGAGTTCGAGCGCAGCGCCAGCTCCAACAACTTCGCCAACGACATCCTCAACGGCTCGGCCAACCTGCTGGCCCGCGAGTACAAGGCCGGGCGCCTGGACAGCATCCGCCTGGCGCGGCTGGAGTCGACCCTGGTGGACCTGTCCAACAGCCAGGGCGGCCTGGAGCGCATTGGCAACACGCCGCTGCCGTTCCCCTACGTGTACTTCCCGCGGCTATTCATCTCGGTGTTCTGCCTGATCGTGCCGGTGGGCCTGGTGGAGTCGTTGGAGTGGTACACGCCGCTGGCCTCGACCGTGGTGGGCTTCATGCTGCTGGCCATCGAGCGCATCGGCACCGACCTGCAAAGCCCGTTCAAGCCCAGCGAGCACCAGATCAAGATGGACGCCATCTGCGAGACCATCGAAAAGAACCTGGAGTCGATGCAGCGCCAGGCGCAGCATGCGGAGTTGATTGATTGAGGCCGCGCGCCTCGCGTTCCACCTGATACAACGCTGACGCAGCCTTCGGCAGCTGCTACGGGAACGGTTTCCCAGCCGCACCCGTTAGTTCGTAGCAGCGGCCGCAGGCCGCGTCCGGGGCCCCGCGTTCCACCTGTTACACCGCTGACGCAGCCTGCGGCAGCTGCTACGGGATCGGCTTTCCAGCCGCCCCCGCTAGTTCGTAGCAGCGGCCGCAGGCCGCGTCCGGAGCCCCGCGTTCCACCTGTTAGACCGCTGACGCAGCCTTCGGCAGCTGCTACGGGATCGGCTTTCCAGCCGCCCCCGCTAGTTCGTAGCAGCGGCCGCAGGCCGCGTCCGGGCCCCCGCGTTCCACCTGATACACCGCTGACGCAGCCTGCGGCAGCTGCTACGGGATCGGCTTTTCAGCTGCACCTGTCAGTTCTTACAGTTGTGGGCTCGCCGGCGGAAGCGCCCAATCATGGCTCCACTCATCGCGGAGCCACAGCCCATGTCCCTCAACCTGCTGCAACAGAAAAACCTGCCCCTGATCCACCCCATCGTGCCGGGCATTCCTACCTCGGTCGGCACCCTGCTACGCCCCGCGGCCAACAGCCCGCGCGTGCTCCCCGACCTGCTGATTCCCGGGTCGCTGGTCATCAGCGCCGACCTGAACGGGATCGGCCTGGGCTTGGTGAACTCGATCGTTGGCGTGCGTGTGGTGGTCAACCCCTACACCAGCATGGACGTCAATGACCAGGTCACGGTGTTTTTCGACAATGTCCCGGTGGCTACCGGCACCGTGATCCAGCGCGATCAACCGCTCGATGTGTGGATTCCCTACGGCGCATTCATTCCGGGTACCGACCAGATCGTGGCCATCCATTACAGGGTAGTGCGTGTCTCGGGTGGAGCGGAGGACTCTGAGCCCCATCGCTATCGCATCAAGTTGACCCGCCCCGGTGGCATAGACCATAGTCCTGAACCCCAGCACCAGAACCTCTTCGCCCCGGTGCTGCCGCCGCACATCGCCGCCGATGGCGTCAGCCAGGCCGACGCCCAGGCGGGTTTCAAGGTGACCGTCAGGCCTTATGAAAACATGGCCAGCTACGACGTCATCGACCTGCGCTGGAACGGCCACGCGCTGCCGCTGCGCACCGTGCAGCCGACCGAGGTGGACGGCACTATCGACATCGATATCACCGCCGCCGTCATCGCACTGGGCGGCGATGGTACCGACTTGCCGATTTATTACCGGGTGTACGACCAGGTGAACAATGTGGCGGAGGATGATCGTGGGCTGCCGTGGTCGGTGATTACCCCGGTGTTCGTGCATGCGGACCCGAACGCGCTGCCGGCGCCGACGGTGCCGGCAGCGCTGAATGATGAACTGCGCCTGGATGACCTGGGAAACAACGATGTGACAGTCCAGGTCATTACCTACCCAGGGCCGTTCGTCCGTGGCGATGAGGTGGTACTGACCTGGCGTGGGTTGACCGAAGATGGGCACGTGATTGCTTACGAACAGACCGAACGGGTGGCTGCCGAGCCACCCGCAGTCATGACTTTCACTGTGCCCAATGCAACCGTGATGGCCATCGGTGGCGGCCGGGCGTACGTATCCTACGGGGTGCGAGGGCAGGGGTCGCAGTACCGTACCATCAAGGTGACGGGACTACCGGTATTGCTGGCCGCGCCCACCATTGCCGGGCTGGATGGCACGGTGCTGCCCCCTTCGCAGGTAGGGCCGGATGGAGTCGTCGTGCATTGTGCCTACGCGCGGCAGGCCGGAGATATGGTGACGCTGGACTGGGATGGCGACAGTGCCTTCACGCCTGTAGCGGGTAGCCCGGGTGATCAGTTCGTGAATTTCCGCGTACCGCTGGTCAAGGTGGCGGCGTATCTGGGGCGGCGGGCGAATGTGAAGTACTCGGTGATGCGTGCTGGGGTGGCGTTGCCGTCGGCGGTGTTGGAATTGCAAGTATTGCCTGTACCTGCAAACTCGTTGACGCAGTTGATTATCCAGCAGGCAGCCAACAGCGGAATGGGGCCGGAGTTCATGGTATCTGCCGCTGCTGCAGCTACTGTACAAGTAGGGCTGTGGCCGTTGATTGCCACAGGGCAACAGGTTTGGCTACTGGCTGAAGGTGTTTATGCCGATGGAACTCCTTTCGTGAGGAGGGAATGGAATGGTGGCGGAAACATTGTAACTCAGGGGTGGATAACGCAAGGTTATTTACCTGTCAATTTTTCGGTCGCGGACATCAAGCGCTTGAAGGATGGCAGCTCACTGACGCTTACCTTCAAAGCGTCGCTGACCAAAATCGATGATGAATCCCAGGCGATTACCTTTGATCAGCGGATGTACACGGTTAAGGCCCTGGTGAATACGACCCCGCTTGTATTGAACGGCTTGGCGGTCAGGTCCGAAGAGAATTGGCCGCGTACCGGAGAGGATTTCATCGGTAACTGGGGGCTGCGTCTGGGCCTGAATGGCACCCCGCCGTATACCTACGCCAGCAGTAATGCGTCGGTAGCGACAGTCAATGTCGAAGGTAAAGTCGTAGGGATGAAAAATGGTTCTACGTTGATTACGGTGACGGACCGGGTCGGTGTGAGTGCACAGTATTCTGTTGTAGTGAGCAATGTCTGGGTGTTTCTGGTTCGGCCAAGCCTCTCCGATCAGCCGGGTGCACTGGCGTGGATGGCTGATCAAGGGGGGAGTCCTGTGAATAATAACGATTTGAGGGCGTTGTATCATTATTATCAACGTCCTCTTCCTGGTATCGGAACGGCGCAGGCCTGGGTAGGAGTAACCGGCGGTTGTAGCGGCGGCGCATCAAGTTCGTTATTTGTGTTTGCCGATGGGTTGATTTCAAATTGCCATGCAAATACTGTCCGTTTGTGGGCTATATGCAAGCGCGCTACCTGAGGGACGAAATAATTGTTAAAACTCCACACTGAGGTGGCGCAGAGGTTTACGTGACCAGCGGTTTTCATGGGCGCTTTGCAATACACCTTAACATCTTGAAGGTTGCCACACCCCCGGTGCGCCCTTACCCTGCGCACCGTCTCCGAAGCCTCGGAGATCAGGTTTAGCGACCTGTATGGGAACGCCGCAGCACCATACCGCTTGTTTCAGGCAACCTTGCCTGCGATAAGTGTTATGGCAGCTGCGTGTGGGAGACTTTCGAGTCTGCCGGTCGTCCCACCGGTTCGCTAACCTGCACGCAGCTGCCACCCCAATCCCCAACCACCGTGGCAGCCCTTCACCCGCAAGGAGCTTCCGCCATGGCCACCTTCGTCGCCACCACCTTTTTCCGCCACCAACTGCCCTTGCGCGCGCTGATGATCGAGGACCAGGCCTGGGTGTGCCTGCACGACCTGGGCCGGCTGATGGGCGTGCATTTTGTGGAACGGCGCATCCGCAGCCTGGACGCCGACCAGCACCGCGAGGCGTGGGTGCAGCTGGACGGGGAGTGGGGCCGGCACCTGCTGGTGAGCGAGACCGGCGCGGTGACCTTGATCATGCACAGCCAGATGCCGGAGAACCGCGCGCTGCGCCAGTGGCTGACGCTGGAAGTAGTGCCGACGCTGCGGCGCATGGGCCCTGGCGAGGTGCCGGCGGTGACGGCCATGTGCGCCCACGGCGGGCAGGTGAAGGTGCTGTATTGGCAGGATGAACCGTGGATTCGCCTGCGCGATATGCCCGAGGTGCTGCCGGTGAGCCGCCCGCACAAAGCCCCGTGGTGGCGCGTATGGGCATAACCCCGTAGCAGCGGCCGCAGGCCGCGTCCGGGGCCCCGCGGTCCACCTGATACACCGCAGACGCAGCCTTCGGCAGCTGCTACGGGATCGGCTTTCCAGCCGCACCCGTTAGTTCGTAGCAGCGGCCGCAGGCCGCGTCCCAGGCGCCGCGGTTACGGGGGGGGTGGGGAGCCATTGGGCCTGGGCTTGGCGGTAGGTGCCCGTCGCCTTGGCCAGGTGCAGCCATTGGTCCACGTATAGCTTCCAGGTGAGGTCGCCCTGGGGCAGCAGGTAGGCTTTTTCACCGTACTGCATGTACTGCGCCGGGTTCACCGCGCACAGCCCCGGCTGCAGTTTCTGGTGGTACAGCGCCTCGGAGGCGTCGGTGATCATCACGTCGGCCTTGTGCTGGCGCAACTCTTCAAAGATCGTCACGTTGTCGTGCAGGCTCAGCTGCGCCTTGGGCAAAAACGCGTGCACGAAGGCTTCGTTGGTGCCACCGGCCGGTTCGATCACCCGCACCTGGGGGCGGTTGATCTGCTCGATGCGCTGGTACTTGGCCTGGTCTTCGCAACGCACCAGCGGCACCTTGCCGTCCACGTCCAGGGTGCTGCTGAACCACGCCTGCTTCTGCCGCGCCAGGGTCACCGAGATGCCACCCACGGCGATGTCGCACTGGCCGGCGAGAAAATCGGGCATCAGGGTTTTCCAGGTGGTGGGCACCCACTGCACCGTGGCGCCCAGGCTCTGGGCCAGGTTTTGCGCCAGGGTAATGTCGATGCCTTCGTAGCTGCCATCGGCCTTTTTGAAGGTATAGGGCTTGTAGTCGCCGGTGGTGCAGACGTTCAACTGGCCGCGCTGTTGGACCTGCTCCAGGCGCGAGGGCGGGGTGTCGGCCAAGGCCAGTGCAGGCAGCAGGGCGGCCAGTAGAACGGGGGCGTGCAGACGCTTCATCGGTGGCTCTCTTGTTGTAGGCGTGCGCCGATGAAATCACAGCCGCCAGGCTCAGTCCATGCGCGGCGCGGGCAACCCGGCCAGGGCACCGAGGTTGACGGTGAGCACGGTGCCGAACACCCAGCCGTCATGTGAGGTTTGCGCGGTGTAGGGGTCGAAGGCGGTGTTAGCGTTGAAGCCGTAGGCCACATACGGGTCGATGCTGAGGTAGCGGCCCAGGTTGAGGTGGGCGAACAGCTCGACGAGCTGGCTGTCGCGCCCGCCGCTGTAGCCGCTGCCGCCGCTGGCCAGGTTGGCGTCTTCCAGCAGCTTCTGCTTGCGGGCGCTGAGGCGGTTGTATTCCACCTTCACGCCCAGCACGTCGTCGTGGCGGCCGAAGGAGTTGAGCCAGGAGGCACCGGTGTAGGCATCGGCGCTGACGCCGCTGTTTATCCAGGTGGAGTTGTTGGCCCCGGCGCTGGCGAACAGGTACAGCGCCTGCTCGCCGTCAAAGCGCTGCACCACCTTGCCGGCACTGGCGATCAGGCCGTTGGCACCCTTGTGGCTTTGCGCCGCCTGGCTGCTGTCGAGCACCTGCGAGGTGCCGGCCACGGTGTAGTAGGGGTCGTCCTCCGGCGCGTTGAGGTAATAGCCGGTCAGCTCGGCGTGGGCCGGCAGCGCGCCCTGGCGGTCGGCGTAGCCCAGGGTCAGCAGCGAGGTGACGCCGGTGGCCTGGGTGGTGCGCCAGTTCCAGCCGTCCATGCCCCACAGCCCGGTGTTGTATTCCCAGGCGCCGGCCTGCAGGTAGCCGTGCTCGCCGAAGCGGTATTTGGCGCGGGCGCTCCAGGTGGCGTAGGGCGGCGGCAGCACCAGCCAGGTGTACTGGGTGAGGCGGCTGAAGTTCTCCCACAGCGAAAACTCGTCGATGAAGAACCACACCACGTTCTTGCGGCCAACCTCCAGGTCCAGGCGGTTGCCCAGCAGCCGCTGTTCGTAAGTGAACACCGGCACATCGCGCTTGGGCGCGTTCTGCGGGATCTGCGCCAGCGGGTAGGCGCCCACGGTGCCGCCCACGGCGTTGTTGCTGCGCCCGTAGTTGCGCACGGTCTCGATGTGCAGGGCGCCACCGGGTATATCCAGCAGCTTGCCCAGGTCCAGTTCCAGGCCCAGGGAGTACGATGAAATCAGTTCGGTCTCGCCGGTCTGCACGCCCAGGCTGTGGCTGGTGAACAGCGACTCCTGCAGCTTGGCGGTGGGGAAGATACCGTGCTCGGCCAGCCAGCCCTGGTCGGCGCTGCCGGGGGTGGTGGCGGCCTGGGTCGGCAGGCTGATGTTCTGCAGCACGGTGCCGGCGGGGATGTCGGCGTCGGCGGCGAAGGCGTGGCTGTGGACGGCGAGCAGCAGGGCGCTGCCCGCGAGCGCAAGGACGCGGGGCATGGGCACACTCCAAATTGTTGTTGTGATGGGAGCAGGGCGGTGGGCCCGGCCAGGTGCCGGGCCGCGGGTGGCTAGTAGGCGGTCTTGTCGTCGAAGCTCATGTACGGCGCAGGCGGTGCGGGCACCAGTTCGGTGGGCTTGTCGGCGCTGTACATCCAGTGGGTAGTGGCGGGGCGGTCGGGCTTGAAGGCGTCGGGCAGCGGCGGCATCTGGTGGTCGTTGGGCTGCTGCACCCAGCTCTTGTCATAGGGCGAAAGGAACAGGCCGTAGACGTGCAGGTGCCAGATCTTCCATTCGCCGTTCTCCTTGATGAAGTCGGCGCCGTACTTGGCCCAGCCCCAGTTGGCGGTGACCTTGTCGCTGCCGAAGAAGCCGGTTTCCACCCCCGGCGACACCCACACCGCCTTGGCGGTCTTGAGGTCGCCCGCCACCTCGATCACCGGGGTGCTGAGGGTGTGGATGTGCATCTGGCCCTTGCGCTGGTTCACGCCCTCGGTGTCCACGTGCATGCCGCTGTACAGGCGGTGGATGCTGTGGGCGCCTTCGTACACGCCCCACATCATTTCCACCCGCACGCCAGGGGTGTCGAGGGCGAACAGCGACTCCGATTCAGTGTGCCGACCAGCGGTATGCAGGAACGAATAGCGGCCCATCACGTTGCTGACGGCGGTTACCGCCTCGGCCCGTTCCAGGCGTTGTTCCATGCTCAGTTGCTGGTTGATTGCGGCATCGCCGAACAACGCGGGCACCGGCGCGGCGACGGCGGCGTACACCAGGTGGCTGGCGCCAAAGGCCAGGGCCAGGGCGCTCAGGCCCTGGGTAAGGGAGAAGCTCAGGCGCGGGAAATGTGGCATGGGCAAAGTCCTTGTATTGTCATTATGGGTGGCCCGGCCCGCAGGTACCGGGTTGCCAGCACGGTAAACCGCCAGCCGCCGGCGCCACCAACTCAATGTGCGCATGCCACGCATTGCCGGGGTAAATACGTGCTTGCTTGATACACATCACTTGACCCGGTAAATGGCTGAAATCAAACCGAAACATTGTTGTCCTACAGTCCACGCCGACATAACGAGGACAGACTCTGTGAACCGACCTGCAAGACACCTGCGCAAGACCCTGGACGCCGTGGCAGCCAACAACCAGTCGGCGGCCCTGGACGTGATGCGCGCCCTCGACCAGCTGGGCGACGAGGTGCTGCGCCAGCGCCTGCTGGGGGTGATCCACCGCCTCAACCAGGACGCCGAAGAACTGCGCCTGGCCCGTGACGAGGTGCAGGGCACCCAGGTGAAACGCGCCTGAACCTGCCCGGTGGTCATTCTTCATCCAAGCGGGTTTGACAAGCTTTGGATACCTGATTTGCTTCACTCAAAGGCCCCTAGAAGAGCCTGCACAGCCTGAGTGGAGAACGCTTCATGCAACGTCGAGAGGTACTTACGTCCATCGTCGTGCTCGCCGCCGCTGGCACGCTTCCCCCGGCCAAGTCCGCCATCATTCGTGGCGAAGCGCCCTGGGCCCCCGAGTCCACCCAGCCACCCGAGCCGTTCAAGGCGGGCGGGCTGACCTTTCTCGCCGCCGCCGAAGCCAAGACCCTGAGCGCCATCGCCGACCGCCTGATCCCGGCGGATGAACTGGGCATGGGCGCCACCGAGGCCGGCTGCGTGCAATTCATCGACCGCCAACTGGCCGGGCCGTTCGGCAACGCCGGCACCCAATACCGCGAGGGGCCGTTCCTGGAAGGCACTGCGCAGCAGGGGCCACAGTTCAAGCAGACCCCCGCCGAGCGCTACCGCAGCGCCCTGGCCGCGCTGGAGCAGTACTGCAACGCCCAGGAGCAAAAGGCGTTCAGCGACCTGGCGCCCGAGCGCCAGGACACCTTGCTGACCCTGCTCGAAGCCGGCACCTTGCCGCTGCCCGGCATGAACCCGGCCGCCGTTGCCGGCTTCTTCAACCTGGTGCTGCAGAACGTGCGCGAAGGCTATTTCGCCGACCCGATCTACGGCGGCAACAAGGACATGGTGGGCTGGAAGCTGGTGGGTTTCCCGGGCGCGCAGTACGACTTTCGCGACGTCATCGAGCAACGCGGCCAGAAGCTGGACATCATTCCGGTAAGTATGGTGCAGCGCGACACCTGACGCCGCTTGCCGGTTGTCCCTACTGGTCTGCTTCTGCTTCTGCTTTTGTGCAAGGAGTATCGCCCGATGGCAAATTCTCTTCCCAAAGCCGACGTGGTCATCGTCGGGCTGGGTTGGGCCGGTTCGTTGATGGCCAACGAACTGACCCTGGCCGGCCTCAACGTGGTGGCCATTGAACGCGGCGCATGGCGCGACACCAGTTCGCAGTACCCCACCAGCATCGACACCGACGAGCTGCGCTTCGCCAGCCGCCGCGGCATGCTGCAGCCCCAGGCGGTGGAAACCCTGACCTTCCGCAACACGCCGCTGCAGCAGGCGCTGCCCCTGCGTGACTGGAACTGCTACCAGTTCGGCTGGGACGTGGGCGGCGCCGGCACCCACTGGAACGGCATGACCTGGCGCTTCCTGCCCTACGACTTCCAGAGCTACAGCCAGACCGTGGAGCGCTACGGCAAGGGCAAGCTGCTCGACGGCTTGCAGGTGCAGGACTGGGGCGTGACCTACGCCGACCTGGAACCCTTCTACGACAAGTTCGAGCGCCTGGCCGGCACCTCCGGCAAGGCCGGCAACATTAACGGCGTCAAGCAGCCGGGCGGCAACGTCTTCGAAGGCCCGCGCAGCCGTGACTACCCCCTGCCGCCGCTGGCGCGCACGCGCCTGGCCGATATCTTCACCAAAGGCACCGAGGCCATGGGCCTGCACCCGTTTGCGGTGCCGGCCGGCAACACCTCCGGCGCCTACGTCAACCCCCTGGGCGTGCACATGGCGCCGTGCACCTACTGCGGCTACTGCGAGTTCTTCGGCTGTGGCAACTGGTCCAAGAGCAGCCCCCAGGCGTGCATCCTGCCGGCCGTGGTGGCCCGCGAGAACTTCACGGTGATCACCGAGTGCGAGGTGTTGCGGGTGAACCTGGCGGCCGATGGCAAGACCGCCACCGGGGTCACCTACGTGGACCGCGCCGGCCAGCAGCACGAGCAGCGCGCCGACATCGTGGTGATCGCCGCCTACCAGATGGACAACGTGCGGCTGATGCTGCTGTCGAAAATCGGCAAGCCCTACAACCATCAGACCGGCGAGGGCGTGGTGGGCCGCAACTACGCCTACCAGACCATCGCCGGCGCCGGCATTTTCTTCGAGAACGAGACCCTCAACCCCTTCATCGGCGCCGGTGCGCTGGCCCAGGCGGTGGACGATTTCAACGGCGACAACTTCGACCACAGCCAGCACGATTTCATCGGCGGTGGCGTGGCCCTGGTGCACTCCACCAACGGCCGGCCCATTGGCCTGGCAGGCAACCTGCCGCCGGACGCGCCGCGCTGGGGCAAGGGCTGGAAGGCCGCCTACAAGCAGAGCTACCAGAACGCCAATTCGGTGTACTGCATGGGCAACAGCTACCCGCACCGCGACGTGTTCCTGGACCTGGACCCGCTGTACAAGGACCGCCATGGCCAGCCGCTGCTGCGGGTGACTTTCGACTGGAACGAGAACGACCGCCGCTCGGCGCATTTCATGGCTGACCGCTCGGTAGAGATCGGCCACGCCATCGGCGCCAGGACCGTGGTGCGCTCCGAGCCCACGGCCAAGCCGTTCTCGCCCATGGACCAGCTGTCGTCGCACACCACCGGTGGCGCGGTGATGGGTGACAACCCGAAAACCAGCGCCCTGAACCGTTACCTGCAGTGCTGGGACGTGCACAACACCTTCGTCGTCGGCGCCTCGGCGTTCGCCAACAACGGTGGCTACAACCCCACCGGCACCGTGGGCGCGCTGACCCTGTGGGCGGCGCAGGCCATCAAGGACCATTACCTCAAGGCCCCTGGCCCATTGGTGAGAACATGAGCGTGCGCACGCGTACGTGGCTGCTGCGTGGCCTGGTTGTGGTGGTCATTGCCGGGGTGGCGTTCGTCGCCTGGAACCTGCGCGGGCCGCGGGCCATCGACCCGGCCGAGCCCGACTTCACCGGCTCGGCCGACACCACGCCCGGCTCGCTGGCCACCAGCGTCGACCCGGTCAAGCGCGGCCTGTACCTGGCGCAACAGGGCGACTGCGTGGCCTGCCACACCGCGCCCGGCGGCAAGCCGTTCGCCGGCGGCCTGGCCCTGGACACCGGCTTTGGCATTGTCTACGCCAGCAACATCACCCCCGACAAGGACACCGGCATCGGCGGCTGGACCGACCAGGAATACCTGCACGCGGTGCGCGACGGCGTCGGCCGGCACGGCGCACCGCTGTACCCGGCCATGCCCTACAACGACTACGCGCTGGTCAGCGACCAGGACCTGCTGGCCATCAAGGCGTACCTGGCCACGGTGCCGGCGGTGAACAACAAGGTGCCAGCACCGCACATGCCGTTCCCCTTCGACATCCGCCAGATGATGTGGGGCTGGAACCTGCTGTTCTTCCGCAACCACACCTACGTGGCCGACAGCGGCCAGTCCGCCGAGTGGAACCGCGGCGCCTACCTGGTGCAGGGCCTGGGCCACTGCACCGCCTGCCACACGCCGAAGAACTTCATCGGTGGTGACAAGAGCGGCCAGCCGCTGCAAGGCTTCCAGCTGCAGGGCTGGTATGCGCCGGAGCTGTCCAACAACCCTTACCAGGGCTTGGGCCAGTGGTCGGTGGAAGAGCTGGTGGGCTATTTGAAGACCGGCGGCAACGTTCACAGCGTGGCGTCCGGGCCCATGGCCGAAGCGGTGTACAACTCGACCCAGCACTTCAACGACGCCGACCTCAAGGCCATGGCCGTGTACCTGAAGAGTCTGCCCGGCTCGGACCACAAGCGCCCCGACGCGCTGCAGGCCGATGACCAGGCCATGGTGCTGGGCAAGCAGATCTACGCGGCGAACTGTGCGGCCTGCCATATTTCCACCGGGCAGGGCGTGGACGGCATGGTCACCTCGTTCAAGGGCGCGGCGGGCATCCAGGCGCCGGACGCCTCCAGCCTGATCCGCACGGTGTTGCTGGGCAGCCGTGGCGCGGCCACCCAGGCCAACCCGACGGCGGCGGCCATGCCCAACTTCAGCTGGAAGCTGTCGGACGCGCAGACGGCGGCGGTGCTGACCTACATCCGCAACAGCTGGGGCAACGCCGCGGCGCCAGTGACCATCGACCAGGTGGCCAACGCCCGCACCAACCTGAAGGCGCGGGAGGTCCTGGGGGATCGCTGACGGGCTCGGCCCGGCCGCCGTAGCCGCTGCCGCCAGGCTGCGCTGGCCTCTGGGTGCACTGGAGATCTTCGGCGGGGATGAGTGCCAGCGCAGCCTTCGGCAGCGGCTACGCTGGTTTCTCTGTCTGCAATGTTATAGCGTAACAATTATTATTGCCATGGACACTTGCCGATGCCCCTCGTTGCTGCGCTTCCCGACGTCGCCCTTACCGACCTACCGCCTGCCCACGGCCCACTGGACTGGGTCGGCATGCAGCACATCGAGCTGCCCGTGCAAGTGGCCGAGCCAGGCTGCCTGGGCACGGTAGCAGCCCAGGCCGATGTGCAGGTCGACCTGCCCGACGCCGCCACCAAGGGCATTCACATGTCGCGCCTGTATCGCTTGCTCGACCTGCTGGAAGGGCAGGCGCTGACCCCGGCCAGCCTGGCCCGGGTGCTGGCGCAGATGGTGGAAAGCCACGCCGACTGCCAGTCCCGCCAGGCGCGCCTGCAACTGGCGTTCACCCTGTTGTGCCGGCGCCCGGCGCTGGTCAGCAGCGGGCTCAGCGGCTGGAAGGGCTACCCGGTGCGCCTGCGTGCCCATTGGCACGCCGGCGTGCTGCAGCTGCGGGCGCGGGTCGAGGTGGGGTATTCGTCGACCTGCCCATGCTCGGCGGCGCTGGCCAGGCAGGTGGTGGAGCAACGTTTCCTCGACCAGTTCGGCCAGCGCGGTGGCCTTGGCGCGCAGGAGGTGGCGGCCTGGCTGCGCGCCAACGCCAGCGCCGCCACGCCCCACAGCCAGCGCAGCGTGGCCAGTATCGAGGTGAGCATTGCCGGGCACGCCGGCACACTGGGCCTGATGGCGCTGATCGACCAGGCCGAGGCCGCCTTGGGCACGCCGCTGCAGACCGCGGTCAAGCGCGCCGACGAGCAGGCCTTCGCGCAGCTTAACGGCGAGCACCTGATGTACGTCGAGGACGCCGCGCGCAAGCTGACCCAGGCGCTACAGGCCAACCATGACCAGGTGCAGGTGTTCGTCTCCCACCGCGAAAGCCTGCACCCCCACGATGCCGTGGCCTGGGCGTCGCCGCCCCCGTAGCAGCGGCCGAAGGCCGCGTCCCATCCCCCCACGATTTCATCAAACGGCACTGGACAGATCTCAATATTGCAATGTTATAGTGTAACAAATCTTGTCGAGTAACCCCCGTGATCCCCCACCCACTTTCCACCCTGACCCGCTCGGCGCTCCAGCGCCTGGCGCTGTCGTTGCTGCCCCTGGCCCTGCTATGGGCCGCTGTCGCCTGGGCGGTGGCCATTCCATGAGCGCCGCCGTCATCCTCGAAGACCTGACCGTCACCTACGAACGCCGCGCCGCCGTGCACCACGTCAGCGGCCGCTTCGACGCCGGCAGCCTCACCGCCGTGGTCGGCCCCAACGGCGCCGGCAAGTCGACGCTGATCAAGGCCATCGTCGGCGTGCTGCAACCGGCCCAGGGCCAGGTGCGCCTGGGCGGCCTCAGCGCCCGCGCCATCGGTTACCTGCCGCAGGCGGCGGAGATCGATCGCAGCTTCCCCATCAGTGTTGCCGACACCGTGGCCATGGGCGCCTGGGGCCAGATCGGCGCCTGGCGCGCGCTCACCGGCGGCCTGGCCCGGCGTGCCCGCGAGGCGCTGGTGGCGGTAGGGCTGGAAGGTTTCGAGGCGCGTGCCATCGGCTCACTATCCTCCGGGCAACTGCAGCGGGTGCTGTTCGCCCGCCTGCTGGTGCAGGACGCCCAGCTGATCGTGCTGGACGAACCCTTTACCGCCATCGACGCGCGCACCACCCACGACCTGCTGCAGCTGGTGCGCACCTGGCACGGCCAGGGCCGCACGGTGATTGCCGTGCTGCACGACCTGGAACAGGTGCGCGAGCATTTCCCGCAGACCCTGCTGCTGGCCCGCGAGCGCATCGGCTGGGGCGCCACGGGTGAGGTGCTGTGCAGCGCCAACCTGCGCCAGGCGCGCAACATGGCCGAGTTCTGGAGCGCCGACGCCGCGCTGTGCCAGGCCGACACGGGAGCGCGGCCATGATGCTCTACAGCAACCTGCTACAGCCGTTCGTGGAGTTCGGTTTCATGCGCCGCGCGCTGGTGGCGTGCCTGGCGCTGGGCATCGGCTCGGGGCCGGTGGGCGTGCTGCTGATGCTGCGGCGCATGAGCCTGGTGGGCGACGCCATGAGCCACGCGGTGCTGCCGGGGGCGGCGCTGGGCTTCCTGGTGGCCGGCCTGTCGCTGCCGGCCATGGGCCTGGGTGGGCTGATCGCCGGGCTCACCGTGGCGCTGTTGGCCGGGCTGGTCAGCCGCCTGACCACGCTGAAGGAAGACGCCAGCTTCGCCAGCTTCTACCTGACCTCGCTGGCGGCCGGGGTGATGATTGTCTCGCTGCACGGCTCCAACATCGACCTGCTGCACGTGCTGTTCGGCACCATCCTGGCCATCGACGACCAGGCCATCTACATGGTCGCCGGCATCGCCTCGTTCACCCTGATGCTGCTGGCGCTGATCTTCCGGCCCCTGGTGCTGGAGTGCTTCGACCCCGGTTTCCTGCGCGCCGTGGGCGGCCGCGGCTCGCTGTACCACGTGCTGTTTTTGCTGCTGGTGGTGCTTAACCTGGTGTCCGGTTTCCAGGCCCTGGGCACGCTGATGGCGGTGGGCATGATGATGCTGCCGGCCACCGCCGCGCGTTTCTGGGCCACTTCGCTGACCGCGCTGATGCTGATCTCGACCCTGATCGCGACGCTGTCCGGGTTGATTGGACTGATCGTCTCTTATCACCTGGGCGTGGCCTCCGGCCCCGCCATCGTGCTCACCGCCAGCGCCTTCTACGGCGTGTCGGTGCTGTTCGGCCGCAGCGGCATGCTGCGGCGCTTCTTCCCCCAACCCCACCTGTCAAACTGAAGGACCACCATGAAACGCACACCCGTTGTGGCTGCTGCTGTGCTTACCCTGTCCGCGTTCAGCGCCCTGGCCCAGGCCAAGCCCCTGGAAGCGGTGGCCTCGTTCACCGTGATTGCCGACATGGTGCACACCGTGGGCGGCGAGCACGTGCACGTGACTTCGCTGATCGGCCCAAACGGCGACCCCCATGTGTACGAGCCGACCCCGGCCGATGCCCAGGCCCTGCGCCACGCCGATATCACCTTCGTCAGCGGCCTGCACCTGGAAGGCTGGATGGACCGGCTGATCACCGCGTCGGGCTACCAGGGCACGCCGGTGGTGCTGTCCACGGGCATCAAGACCCGCAGCATGGAGGAGGATGGCCAGCAGATCACCGACCCCCACGCCTGGAACAGCGCCGCCAATGGCGTGGTGTATGTGCGTAACATCGTCGCCGCGCTGAAGCAGGCCGATCCCGCCGACGCTGCCGAATTCCAGGCCAATGGCGAGCGCTACATCGACCAGCTGCAGGCCCTGGACCGCTACGCCCGCAGCGAGATCGCCAGCATCCCCAAGGCCCAGCGCAAGGTGCTGACCTCCCACGATGCCTTCGGCTACTTCGGTGACGCCTATGGCGTGACGTTCTTGTCGCCGCTGGGCTTCTCCACCGAGAACGAGGCGTCGGCGGCGGACGTGTCGAAGCTGATCCGGCAGATCAAGGGCGAGCACGTCAGCGCCTACTTCTTCGAGAACTCCGGCGACCCGCGGCTGGTCAAGCAGATTGCCGCGGCCACCGGCGCGCAACCGGGTGGCGAGCTGTACGTGGAAGCCCTGAGCCCGGCGGACGGCCCGGCCTCCACCTACGCGAAGATGTTCCATTACAACGTCGACAAGTTGGTGGCGGCGATGAAAGCCGGGCATTGATCGCGATGCAGGCGACGCGATTTATGGGGTATACGCGTTCGCGTGCGCAACCCGCCGATTGCGTCATATCAGCGCCAACGCCGCCAGCAAGGCCGGCGGCATGACCAGCGCGCCCAGCCGCAGGAAGCCCAGGGCGCTGACATGGCCGCCCTCGCGGCGCACCGCAATCAGCCACAACAGGGTCGCCAGCGAGCCGGTCACCGACAGGTTCGGGCCCAGGTCCACGCCAATCAGCAACGCGGCGGTGGTGGCCGTGGGTAGCGGCGCAATCTGGTTCATGGAGCCGGCGATCAGCCCCGCCGGCAGGTTGTTGATCAGGTTGCTGGCCACGCCAATCACCACGCCGCCCAGCCAACCGGCCTGGGTGGGTGACTGCGTGGCCAGCGCCGCCAGTTCCCGCGCCAGCCAGGTGGTGAGCCCGGTCTGGGTCAGGCCCGCCACCAGCACGAACAGCCCTGCCACCAGCGGCAACACCCCCCAGGCCACATGGCGCAGCACCGGCAATGGGCTGGCGCGCTCCAGCAGGTGCACGCCCAGCACCGTCGCCAGGCCGGCGCAGAAGGTCGGCAGGCCCAGTTGCCAATCCAGCGCCGAGGCCAGCAGCAGCACCGCCGCCGTCAGGCCGATGCCCCAGGCGGTCAGCCGCGCGCTGGTGGTTAGCGGCTGGGGCGTGAACTCGGTGGCCAGCGGCGCGCGCAAGGCGTGGCGCTGGCTAAAGCGCAGCACCGCATAGGTCAGCACGATGGCCGCCAGCGACGGCAGGCCGAAGTGCGCCAGCCAGGTGGGCAGCGGCGGCAGGTGGCTGCCGAACACCACCAGGTTGGCGGGGTTGGAGATGGGCAGCACGAAGCTGGCGGCGTTGGCGATGAACGCGCACACGAACAGGTACGGCAGCGGCTCGGCGCGCGCCGCGCGGGCGGCGGCGTACACTGCCGGCGTCAGCACCACGGCGGTGGCGTCGTTGGACAGCAGCACCGTCACCAGCGTGCCGACCAGAAACACCAGGTCGAACAGCCGGGTTGCCGAGCCCTTGGCATGGCCGGCGGCGACCATGGCCAGCCAGTCGAACAGGCCTTTTTGCCGCGCCAGTTCCGCCAGCGCCATCATGCCGATCAGGAACAGGTACACGTCGGTGCCCTTGGCCACCGCTGCCAGGGCGCTGGGCAGCGGGATCAGCCCGGTGCCGGTCAACAGCAGCGCAGCGCCTGCAGCCCAGGCGTATTCGGGCGAGCGCCAGGGGCGCAGCAGGATACCCAGGGTGGCCAGCAGGGCGACGGCCCAGATCAACAGTTGCGTGGGGGTGAAGTGCATTCAGCGGGCTCGGGCAAGGGTAGGGGAGGTGTCTGTGGCGGGCAGTGTCTCCGGCATTTTCACCCACAGCAACAGCAACGCCGCGCAGGCCACTGCGGCCAGGGTCAGGAAGCCGGCGCTGTAGCCGCCCCAGTGCACCATCAGCCCGGCCAGCCCGGCGCTCAGTGCCGCGCCCAGGCCGAACACGGTGGTCACTGCGCCCAGGGCCACGTTGAAGTGGCCGGTGCCCTGGGTCAGGTCCTTGACCATCAGTGGCAGCAGCGCGCCGAACAGGCCGGCGCCGATGCCGTCGAGGGTCTGGATGGCCACCAGCCAGGCGGCGTCATCGGATAGGGTGTAGAGCACGCCGCGCAGCGGCAGAATCAGGAAACCGGCCAGCAGCAGCGGCTTGCGCCCCCACTGGTCGGCGCGGGCACCCACCAGCCAGGCCATGGGCACCATCACCAGCTGGGCGGCGATGATGCAGGCCGAGGTCAGCGGCGTGGCCAGGGCCAGGTCATGCAACGCCAGCTTCTGGCTGACCAGGGGCAGCATGGCGGCGTTGGCCAGGTGGAACAGCGCGCAGCACAGCGCCAGGGTCAGCAGTGGGCGGTTGCCCAGCAGCACGCCCAGGGCCGGGGCGCTCGCGGCGGGTGTTGCTCCGCCCAGGCCGCGGGCCTGCTGGTGGTCGATGGTGCGCGGGTCGATGGCCCAGGTGGCGACGACGCTGGCCAAGGCCATGAACGCCATCAGGTAGAACACCGCCGTGGGCCCCAGCCACAGGGCCAGGGTGCCGGCCAGCAGCGCCGCCACGGCGTTGCCGGCGTGGTTGAAACCTTCGTTGCGCCCGGTGCGGCGGGTGAACGCCCGTGGCCCGACGATGCCCAGGGACAGCGCGGCAATGGCCGGGGCAAACACCGACGCGGCGACGGCGCTGAGCGACTGGGTGATGGCTACCCAGGTAAAGGCGGCGGTCCAGGGCAGTGCCAGGCAGTTGGCCGTCACCAGTAGCGCGGCGATGATCACCGTGCCGCGCTTGCGCTGCGTGCCGTCGATCAGCGCCCCGGCGGGCGTCTGCGCCACCAGGGCGGCGAGGCCGGCCAAGGTCATTACCAGGCCGATCTGCGCGGCGTCCCAGTGGTGCTCGGCCAGCAGGTAGATGGCCAGGTAAGGGCCCAGCCCATCGCGGACGTCGGCCAGGAAGAAATTCAGCGCATCCAGCGCCGCCCCGTCACGGCGAGAGGATGCGCTGTGCATGCGCAGGCTTCAGCGTTTGAGCCGCGCGGCGAACTCGGCCACGCGCTGGCCCAGTAGCTTGGCGGTCTCCAGGTCGCCGCCGCGTGGCGCCTCGTCCGGCGAGGCGTCCGACGGCGACACCGCCAGCGCGCCGCCAAAGCCTGCGGTCCAGTTGATGTCGTTGGGGCCGTGGGCCTTGGTGTTGGCGGGCATCAGGCCGGTGCCGATCCACACCTGGCCGTGCTGCTGGGACAGGGTCCAGAAGTAGGTGATGGTGGAGAACTTGTCGCCGTTCACCGAGGCCGAGTTGGTGAAGCCGGCGGCTACCTTGTCTTTCCAGGCCTGGCCAAACCAGGGCTTGGACGAGGTGTCGGCGAACTTCTTGAACTGCCAGGCCGGCCCGCCCATGTAGGTGGGGCTGCCGTAGATGATGGCGTCGGCGGCGCTGATGGCTTCCCAGTCGGCGTCGCCGAGGTCGCCGTTGGCGTCGATGCGGTACAGCGTGGCCTGGGCGCCCGGTGCTGCGGCGGCGCCGGCGTGCACGGCTTCGGCCTGCTTGGCGGTGTGGCCGTAGCCGCTGAAGTAAACGATGGCGATGGAGGTCATGGGGCAGTTCCACGATAGGGTTGGGAACAAGACACTATAGGTGCAAATTCGTCGGCCCAGCGGTTGAAATTCACCGGCGTCCCCGACAGAATCGCCGCCCGATCCGGCCGCCGAGGCCGGACGCTCGTGGCTACAAGGGGTTGCCGTTGAACCAACAGACATTGTCCATGCGCCTGGCGCGCGTGGCCGCGCAGGTGCCGGCCGGGGCGCGCCTGGCCGATATCGGCTCCGACCACGCCTACCTGCCGGTGGCGCTGCTGCGCCGCGGCGCCATTGCCACGGCGGTGGCCGGCGAGGTGGCGGTGACGCCGTTCCAGGCCGCCGAGCGCACGGTGCGCGACAATGGCCTGGAGGCTGTGGTGACCGTGCGCCTGGCCAACGGCCTGGCGGCCATCGAGCCAGGCGATGGCATCACCGCCATCACGATGTGCGGCATGGGCGGCGAGACCATTCGCGACATCCTGCTGGCTGGCGCTGCGCGCCTGAGCGGCCAGGAACGCTTGGTCCTGCAGCCCAACGGCGGCGAGCAGCCGTTGCGCCAGTGGCTGATGGCCAACCACTACCGCATCATTCACGAGGAAGTGCTGCGCGAGAACCGCTTCGACTACGAGATCATCGTCGCCGAGCGCAGCGGGCCGGTGAGCTACAGCGACCGCGAGCTGTACTTCGGCCCGTTGCAGCTGCAGGCGCGCAGCCCGGCGTTCCTGCTCAAGTGGCAGCACGTGCTGCGCCAGCGGCGCAAGACCCTGGCGCAGTTCGCCCGGGCGCGGCAGGCGGTGCCAGCGGCGAAATTGGCTGAGGTGAACCAGCAGGTGGGGTGGATCAGCGAGTTGCTGGGGGCGTCCTGACGCAGCCTTCGGCAGCTGCTACGCGAATGTGGATATCCCATGGACCGCGTCGCCTGCATCGCGGCCAAGGCCGGCTCCTACCACGAATAGTGTAGGAGCCGACTTTAGTCGCGATGCAGACAACGCCATTTCAAGACAGTTGCTGCTAGCGGCCGCATGGCCGCGTCCGGCGCTCAACCGGCCTTGCGCAGGGTGAAGTTGATGCGCTGGGGGCCCATCACGGCGTGCGTGCCTTCCTTGAGCGGCAGCACGCCGTGGAAGCGCAGGCGGTCGACGCCGCCCCACACCATCACGTCGCCGTGCAGCAACGGCACCCGCAGCGGGCGGTCGCTGCGCGCCAGGCCACCCATCTGGAACATCGCCGGCAGGCCCAGGGACACGGAGACGATGGGCGCATCGTAGTCGCGCTCGTTCTTGTCCTGGTGCAGCGACATGCGCGCGCCGGGCACGTAGCGGTTGATCAGGCAGGCGTCGGGCACGAAATTGGCAAACCCCGCCACCGCGGCGGCTTCACTGGCCAGGCGGCAGAACACCTCGGGCAGGGCAGGCCAGGGCTGGCCGGTGCGCGGGTCGAGCGGGGTGTAGCGGTAGCCCTGGGCGTCGGTGGTCCAGCCCAGGGGGCCGCAATTGCTCAGCGCCACCGACATGGTCTGGCCGCCGGGGGTGAGCATGCGCCGAAAGGGCGCGGCCTTGAGCACGCTGCGCAACGGTGGCAGCAGCTCATCGACGAAGGGCAGGGCGAAGGCGCGCAGCACGAAGGTCTGCGGGCCGAGCTGCTCGACCCGGGGCGGCTGGCGGGTGGCCGCCTCGTCGAACAGTTCCAGGTCCAGGTTCATGGAACGGCTGGCGGGGCAGGGCGCTTACAGCGCCTTGCTGACGCGGATCTCGGTGATCGGCTCGTCGCTGTCGCCATGGATGGCGGCCAGGGCGGCCTTGGCTTCTTCCAGCGAGCCGGTCGCCAGGTGGGCGAAGTCCCAGCGGCGCTCGCCGTTGATTTTGTAGTGGATCACGTACTTGGTCACGAAAAGTTACCTGCGAAAGGGAATCAGCTGAACTTGGAGGCCGAACGGCGCACGATCTTGATCTTGTGGGTGAACGCCTTGCGGTGTGCGCCCATGGCCAGCTTGGCGCCGGTGGTGTCGATGGTGATGTTCCAGAAACCGGTGCTGGGCGCGGTGATCTTGGCCGGGAAGGTATCGAACTGGCCACCATGGTAGGTGTGACGCCCGCCGTTCTTGAAACTGCGGAAGTTAGCGTCGCTCATCAGGCGGATGTTGCAGCGCTGGGAGCACTCGATGACCACCAGGTCATCTTCGTTGAGGTGCTCGCGCTGGTGTACGAATTTCATGTGAATCTCCGGGATGCATCTTTTGGCAAACCAAAACGATACCATGGCAGGCTTCATGGCGCCGCGTTTCCTGCGCAGCGCAGGAAAATTTGCGACCAGGTGGAGCAAATGGCCACTTGGGCGGTCACAGAGTCTTTTGCAAGGGAGTTCGTTTATGAAATGGGCGTGGGTGGCGGTGGTGGCTTTGCTGGGCGGGTGCGCCAGTGTCTCGGACATCGAGAAAAGCCCCGAGACCATGGGGGTGATTTCCGGCAAGTCGCCCAAGGAATTCAGCGATTGCGTGGTCAAGCACCTGGCCGACAGCCGCAAGCCGTCAACCGTCGAACCCTGGCGCGAAGGCTACCGGGTGATCGTGCCGCAGAAACTGTCCTCGGGCCCGGCGGCGGTGATCGACATCGACAAGCGCTCCAACGATGGCAGCAGCATCAAGCTGCATGAGCGCATCTCCAATGTGCCGATCCGCCCCCATGACGTGCAGCGCGCGGTCACGGCCTGTATCTCCGGCGAGTGACCGCGCCACGGCGTGGTTACTTGCACATGATGGTCAGGGTGCGGCTGGTGTAGTTGCCAATGTCGGCGCCCAGGGTCTTGTCGCTGTCCTTGGGGCCGGCGCCGGCGGTGCCAACGATGTCATAGCGGCCGTTGCTGCAGGCGTCGGCGGCTTTCTGGTAGCAGGCGTCCCAGGACGCCGCGGCGCCCGAGCAGTCGATGCTCACGCCCTGCTTGCCGTTCTTCAGCACCGTGGGCGTGGCAGACGCGCAGCCGCCCAGGGCCAGGACCGTGAAAAGTACCAGGAATCTGTTCATCGAATGTTTCATCATAGGCAAGGGTGGAAGGGCGGCGGCACGAACGGCGGCCATCCTGCCGGGGCGCGGGGTGCGCCATCGGGGGACGTCTGATGCTATACAACGCGGCGGGCGGCGAACAGCCCCGCGGTGAAATTCTGCCTTGCCCTTGGCGCGATTGCTGCTAAAACCAATACGGTGGCGTAAATTTGTGTCGCGCGCGGAACTATCTGTAACAGGTTTTCTCTATTTCTCCATTGGTTGGCCGGGGGCAGGGCATTGTAAGGTGGCCTCTGCCTGATTAGACTGCGCCGAAACTCGTAAAGCACAGCCCTTTGTAAGGACTCATATGATCAAGAAATGCTTGTTCCCAGCAGCCGGTTACGGCACTCGCTTCCTGCCAGCGACCAAAGCCATGCCCAAGGAAATGCTGCCGGTGGTCAACAAGCCACTGATCCAATACGGTGTCGAAGAAGCATTGGAAGCTGGCCTGAACCAGATCTCGATCGTCACCGGTCGCGGCAAGCGTGCCCTGGAAGACCACTTCGACATCAGCTATGAGCTGGAAAACCAGATCAAGGGCACCGACAAGGAAAAATACCTGGTCGGTATCCGTCGCCTGCTGGACGAGTGCACCTTCTCGTACACCCGCCAGACCGAAATGAAAGGCCTGGGCCATGCCATCCTCACCGGCCGCCCGCTGATCGGCGACGAACCCTTCGCCGTGGTCCTGGCGGATGACCTGTGCGTGAACCTGGAAGGCGACGGCGTGCTGGCCCAGATGGTCAAGCTGTACAACCAGTTCCGTTGCTCGATCGTGGCCATCCAGGAAGTCGACCCGTCGGAAACCAACAAGTACGGCGTTATCGCCGGCGAGATGATTCGCGACGACATCTACCGCGTCAACAGCATGGTCGAGAAGCCAAAGCCTGAAGATGCGCCGTCGAACCTGGCCATCATCGGCCGTTACATCCTGACTCCGGACATCTTCGACCTGATCGAGCAGACCGAGCCAGGCAAGGGCGGCGAGATCCAGATCACCGACGCCCTGATGAAACAGGCCCAGGCCGGTTGCGTGCTGGCGTACAAGTTCAAGGGCCAGCGTTTCGACTGCGGCGGTGCCGAAGGCTACATCGACGCCACCAACTTCTGCTTCGAGAACTTCTACAAGACTGGCAAGGCGTTCTGACGCCAGGCTGGTTGATGCGACACCCGACGCCGCGGCCTTGAAAGCCGCGGCGTTTTCATTTCTGCGCCCGTGGCCTCGTGACGCGGCCTGGCGGCCGCTGCTACGCGTTTATGGCAATCGCGTAGCAGCTGCCGCAGGCGGCGTCCGAATGCCCCGCGGTGCCATCGAAAATACGCGGCGCCGGCAGACGCGGCCTGGCGGCCGCTGCTACGGGTTTATGGCAATCCTGTAGCAGCTGCCGCAGGCTGCGTCCGAATGCCCCGCGGTGCCATCGAAAATAAGACGCGGCCTGGCGGCCGCTGTTACGGGGGCGCGTGGCCCGGTTGGGTAGGGTAGTATTGGTTCCCTGCCAAGGAGACTTAAGCAATGGCCCACGATTTTGATCTGTTTGTAATAGGCGCCGGTTCCGGCGGTGTCCGCGCGGCGCGCTTTGCCGCAGGTTTCGGCGCCAAGGTGGCCGTGGCGGAAAGCCGCTACCTGGGCGGCACCTGTGTCAACGTCGGCTGCGTGCCGAAGAAACTGCTGGTGTACGGCGCCCACTTCGCCGAGGACTTCGAGCAGGCCCAAGGCTTCGGCTGGACCCTGGGCGAGGCCGATTTCAACTGGCAAACCCTGATCGGCAACAAGAACCGCGAGATTCAGCGCCTCAACGGCATCTACCGCAACCTGCTGGTCAACAGCGGCGTGACGCTGCTCGAAGGCCATGCGCGCATCGTCGACGCCCACCACGTGGAAGTCGATGGCCAGCGCTTCAGCACCGAACGCATCCTGATTGCCACCGGCGGCTGGCCGCAGATCCCGGACATTCCGGGCCGCGAGCACGCCATCACCTCCAACGAGGCGTTCTTCCTGCCGCAGCTGCCCAAACGCGTGCTGGTGGTGGGCGGCGGCTACATCGCCGTGGAGTTCGCCGGCATCTTCCACGGCCTGGGCGCCGACACCACGCTGCTGTACCGCAAGGACCTGTTCCTGCGCGGCTTCGACCGCTCGGTGCGCGAACACCTGAGCGAAGAGCTGACCAAGCGCGGCCTGAACCTGCAGTTCAACAGCGACATCCAGCGTATCGACAAGCAGGCCGACGGCACCCTGGCCGCGACCCTCAAGGACGGCCGCGTGCTGGAGGCCGATTGCATCTTCTACGCCACCGGCCGCCGGCCGATGCTCGACAACCTGGGCCTTGAAAACGTCGCGGTGAAGCTCGACGACAAGGGCTTCATCGCCGTGGACGAGCAGTTCCAGACCAGCGAGCCGTCGATCCTGGCCCTGGGCGACGTGATCGGCCGCGTGCAGCTGACGCCGGTGGCCCTGGCCGAAGGCATGGCCGTGGCCCGCCGCCTGTTCAAGCCCGAACAGTACCGCCCGGTGGACTATGCCTACATTCCCACTGCTGTATTCAGCCTGCCGAACATTGGCACCGTGGGCCTCACCGAAGAGCAGGCGCTGGAGCAAGGCCATGAGGTGAAAATCTTCGAAAGCCGCTTCCGGCCCATGAAGCTGACCCTCACCGAGTGCCAGGAGCGTACCTTGATGAAATTGGTGGTGGATGCCAGCACCGATCGCGTCCTGGGCGTGCACATGGTCGGCCCGGAGGCTGGGGAAATCATTCAGGGGTTGGCGGTGGCGTTGAAGGCCGGCGCGACCAAGCAGGTATTCGATGAAACCATCGGGGTCCATCCGACGGCGGCCGAAGAATTTGTGACCATGCGGTCATCGGTGCGTTAAGTACGTATCAAAATGTACTAGCTGTTGTTTTCAACAGGTTACGGTGGATCCATTTTGTGGTATCCACCGTAACCTTTTTTAGCCCATTACTCTCCTTGTTACATCTCCAAAAACCCCGTCCTAAAGCCTTTCTGTGCGTGGCTTCTACGAGTGTCCTATAGCTCTGGCGCCTAGGTCCTACACGTTCGGCAAATCCTTCCGACGTTCTTTTTGAGTGAGCCAATTACATACTGGGCCGGCGCAATCGAGCGCTGCGGCAGCGATGAGCGCTGTCGTTCACTAGGTAGGGATAAGGAACGCTTCCATGAAAATGAAATTAGCCACGGCGGTAACCGCCTTATGTGCCGCGCTGTCGCTGCCGGCGGCGTTTGCCGCGGACGGCCAGATTGATTTCGTCGGCGAAATCAAGGGCAACACCTGCAAGATCAACGGCGGGCAACCGAACTTCCAGGTCGACCTGCCACCGGTGTCGCGCACCGCACTGGCCACGGTCGGGCAAAGCGCAGGCCGCACGCGTTTTGACTTGCAGCTCACCGAATGCATGCCTGATACCGGCAAGGTCGCCACCTATTTCGAGGCCGGTCCCACCATTAGCCCCACCAGTGGCCGGCTGGTCACCGACACCGGCGCCGGCCAGGCCGACTTCGTCGAAGTGGCACTGCTCAACGACGGCTTCCAGCAGATGGAACTGAACCAGGCCTTCCCGGGCCAGAAGTCCCAGGCCGTGGACATCGTGGCAGGCAACGCCAACCTCGAGTACTACGCCGAATACGTTGCCACCGGCGTGGTGACGGCGGGTGAGGTGAACACACGGGTGATGTACTCCCTCGTCTATCCGTGATGGTGCCGCGCATGGCCTGCCTGCCGGCAGGCCATGCGTCGTTGTTGTAGCGAAGGGATTCCCTCCATGTTCAAGCCTGTTTTTGCCGTGCTGGCGGCGTTGCTGCTGGCAGCGCCTGCCCATGCCAGCGTGATCATTGGCGCTACCCGGGTCATCTACCCGGCCGGCGCGCCCGAAGTCACCGTGCAACTGCTCAACCCCGACGCCGCGCCAGCGCTTGTGCAGGCGTGGCTGGACGACGGCGACGCGGGGGCCAGCCCGCAGACCCTGGCCGTCCCCTTTATCGTCAGCCCGGCGATGGTGCGCATCGAGGCCAGCCAAGGCCAGGCGCTACGGGTGATGCATACCGGCGAGCCCCTGGCGGCCGACCGCGAGAGCCTGTTCTGGCTCAACGTATTGCAAATCCCGCCTCGGGGCGAGGCGGGCAACAACCAATTGCAGATGGCGATTCGCACGCGAATCAAACTGATGTTTCGGCCCCAGGGCCTGCAAGGCCGTGCGGCCGATGCGCCTGCGGCTGTGCGCTGGAGCGTGCGCCGTGAGCAGCAACAGTGGGTGGTCGAAGGTCACAACCCAAGGCCGTTCGTGGTCAACCTCGGCGCGGTCGAACTGCGCGTCGCCGGCCAGGTCCTGGAGGCGGGGGCGGGGCACATCCCACCGTTCGGCAGCGCGCGTTTTCCCCTGCAAGGGACGGCAGCGCCAGGCGCGACCGCGCAGGTTAACTACATTGCCCTGGATGACTACGGGGCCGGGCGCCCAGGCGAAGCCCAGGTAGCGTTGCCATGAAGCGCCTGCGGTTCTCCGGGCTGCTGGCCGGTGGCGGGCTGCAGCTGGCCGTGGCGGCGCAGGTGCCCGAGCCGATCGAATTCGAGCAGCGTTTCCTGCGGCCTGGTGCTGCCGGCAACGTGGACTTGAGCGTGTTCTCGCAACCGGCGCGGGTGTTGCCAGGCGACTATTGGCTGCAGGTGCAGGTCAACCAGCGGCCCTTGGGGCGCCTGTTGATCCCTTATCGCCAGGGTGTGGGTGAAGCGGGCGCCCATGGCTGTTTCGACCGGCCGCTGCTGCGGCAGCTGGGGGTGGCCGTGGACGCATTGCCCAAGGGCGGCGACGCCTGTCGTCGTCTTGGGGAATGGCTGCCCGGGGCGGCCGAACACCTGGATTTCCCCCAACAGCGCCTCGCGCTGGACATCCCCCAGGCCTGGCAGGCGCGCGAGCCCGACGGCTTTGTGGATGCCGAGTCATGGGACTGGGGGGTGACCAGTGCCTTCAGCAGCTACGACCTGTCGGTGTTCGACGTCGACAGCGGCCAGGGAAACGCCCATACGCAAACCTATGCTGGCCTGTCCAGCGGCCTGAACCTGGGCAGCTGGCATTGGCGGCACCAAGGCAGCCTCTCAAGCGACGGTGGCTACCAGACCCTGAGCCACTACCTGCAACGGGAGGTTGCGCCATGGGGCGCGCAACTGCGCCTGGGTCAGGTCACCACCCAGGGCGATCTGCTCGATGCCCAGCAGCTGCGTGGCATCCACCTGTTCAGTGATGACCGCATGCTGCCGGCCTCCCAGCGCGGCTACGCGCCGGTGGTGCGCGGCGTGGCACGGGGCAACGCACGGGTGGCCATCCGCCAGGGCGAACGGCTGCTGCGTGAAGTGGTGGTCCCCCCGGGCGCCTTCGTGATCGACGACCTCTACGCGGCCAGCGTGGGCGGCGACCTGCAGGTCACGGTCAGCGAAGCCGACGGCAGCGAGCAGCGCTTTACCGTGACCAACGCCGCCGCCCCGCTGGCGTTGCGCGAAGGCCGGTCGCGTTTCGGCCTCAGCGTGGGGCAATTGCAGGAGCAGGTGCATGCACAGGCGCCGTGGTTCGCCCAAGGCACCTGGCAGCAGGGCCTGAGCGATAGCTTTACTGGCTACATGGGCACCACCCTGGCCGCCGATTATCAACAATGGCTGCTGGGCTCGGCGCTGAACACGCCGGTTGGCGCGGTCGGCCTCGACCTGGCGCGCGCCCAGGCCGATGGCGAGCAGGGTGGGCGACTTCGCCTGTCCTACGGCACCTTGTTGATGGCCAGCGACACCCGCCTGGGCCTGAGTTACCAGCAGGCCACCGGGCCCGGTTACCGCACCCTGGCCCAGGCGTACGACCACCGTGCATTGAGCTTGCGTGAGCGCGCGCGCACCACCGCCAGCATCAATCAGCCGCTGGGCAGCGCCTGGGGGCAGCTCAATGGCAGCGCCTGGCATTCCAGCAGCTGGGAGGGCGGCGGCGATCGCCTGGGCTATTCGCTGGGCTACGCCAACCGCTTTGCCGACCTGGGGTATGTGCTGACCGCCAGCCGCGAGCGGGACCTGCATGGCCGCGATGAAACGGTGTGGCAGCTGAACCTGAGCCTGCCCCTGGGGGGCGGCCGCGGCAACCTGACTGCGGGCCTCAACCAGGGTAGCCAGGGCCACCAGGCGCAGGCCGGGTACCGCAATGGCACCGACCGCTACAACTACGGCGTCAGCGTCAGCGAAGGCCGGGGCACGGCGCAGTTCAATGGCTTCGGCGGCTGGCGGGCACCCTATGGTGAACTCAGCGCCTCGCTGGGGCAGGGGGACCGCAGCCGCCAGGTGTCGGCGGGGGCCCGTGGCGCGGTGGTTGCCCACCCCGGCGGCGTGACCTTTGCGCAACCGCTGGCCGAAACCTTCGCCATCGTCGAGGTGCCCGAGGCCAAGGGCGCCCGGGTGGTCAACGGCAGTCAGGTACGCGTCGATGGTCGTGGCCACGCCATTGTCCCGCAACTGGTGCCTTACCAGCTGAACCGGGTCGAGGTGGACCCCACGGGCTTGCCGCTGGACGTGGAACTGGCCACCAACAGCCAGCAGGTGGCGCCGCGTGCCGGGGCGGTGCCCTTGTTGCGCTACCCGACCCGCACGGGGCGCACGGCATTGATCGATCTGCGCCTTGCGGCTGGCGGTCCTTTGCCCTTCGGCGCCCAGGTCAGCGACGACAGTGGCGCGGCATTGGGCGTGGTAGGGCAGGGCAGCCGGGTGTTGGCCAGGGGGCTGCAAGGCAAGGGGCAGTTGCAGGTGCAATGGGGTGGCCAGCAGGCGCAGCGCTGCGTCGCCGACTACGAAATGGAGACGGCTGGCAAGGCGCTTCAGGTGATGAAGGCGACCTGCGTGCCTGAACAGGGGAAGACACCATGAAGGCACTACACGCGATGGCTTTGGCCTGCCTGCTGGCTGCAGGCAGCGCCGCCCATGGCGCCTGTGCGTTTTCCCCGGACAGCGGGCACCGGATGGTGTCGGCGGACCTTGGCGCTCAAGTGATCGTCTCGTCGATGGCGGCCGTGGGCGACATCCTCTGGCAAGGCACCGCCAAGGGTAATTCGGCGAGGGTCGAGTGCACCCAGCCAGATGAGCTGGACAATGGCTTGCTTGCCGACCCTGGGCCACAGCAGGGCCCTGGGGTCTACCCGACCAATGTGGCGGGCGTGGGCATGCGTATCGAGGAGGAAAGCTCAGGGCAGCCGCTGCATTGGCCGCGTCTGCGCAGCGCCATCGGCGCGGGCAGTTTCAATGCAACGCCTGCCTATTTCATCACATTGGTCAAGACCGGTGATATTCATGAGGATCGCTTGCGTCTGTCCAGCGCTGGCGCTTCCCGGCGCTATGGCGCGTTGGAGGCGATCCGTCTGCAGTTCGATCGCGACGTTGACATCGTGCTGCGCCAGCCCACCTGCAGCGTGGCCCCAGGCAGCCAGTACATCATGGTGGACCTGGGCGCCCCGCTGGTGCGTGACTTCAACGGACCGGGCAGCGGCTCGGGGCTGGTGCCCTTCAACCTGCGCCTGGCCTGCCATGGCGGAGGGGGCGGGGACAGGTTGTACGTGTCGGTGGTTCTGACCGACGCCACCGATCCTTCCAACCGCAGCAAGGTCCTTGGCTTGCGCCAGGATGCTCGTGCGCAAGGCGTGGGCGTGGAGATTCAGTTCCAGGGCAACCCGGTCCAGCTGGGCCCCGAATCCGCCGCCGATGGCGATCCTGCCCGCTGGCCTGCGGGCAGCGTGATAAACGGCCAGGTGACGTTCGATGTACCGCTGCAGGCGCGCTACCTGCAGACCGAAAACACCATCACTGCCGGCAGTGCAGGGGCGTTGGCGACATTCACCTTCGCCTACGACTGATCTTCATGCAATTCTTCTATATATTAGGCGCGCTGATAGGTAAAACCAATCACGCACATCAGCTTTGCCAATGAGCGCTCCAGCGCTCACTTGGCTAGGATGAGCCCTACAAAGTTTTCACCCCTTTCGACAACCCATGGAGATTTACTGATGCCGATCATCAACAGCCAAGTCAAACCTTTCAAAGCCCAGGCTTACCACGGCGGCAAGTTCGTAGAAGTCACCGAAGCCGATCTGAAAGGCAAATGGTCTGTCGTGTTCTTCTACCCAGCCGACTTCACCTTCGTCTGCCCAACCGAACTGGGCGACCTGGCTGACAACTACGCTCAATTCAAAGACCTGGGCGTCGAGATCTACGGCGTGTCGACCGACACCCACTTCACCCACAAAGCCTGGCACGACACCTCGGAAACCATCGCCAAGATCCAGTACCCACTGATCGGCGACCCGACCCACGTCATCTCGCGCAACTTCGACGTGCTGATCGAAGAAGCCGGTATCGCTGACCGTGGCACCTTCGTGATCAACCCAGAAGGCCAGATCAAGATCGTCGAGCTGAACGACGGCGGCGTTGGCCGTGACGCTTCCGAGCTGCTGCGCAAGGTCAAGGCTGCCCAGTACGTCGCTGCCCACCCAGGCGAAGTCTGCCCAGCCAAGTGGAAAGAAGGCGAAGCCACCCTGGCTCCATCGCTGGACCTGGTCGGCAAGATCTAAGACCTCATGACGATGATGAGTGGCGTCATCGCGTAACACCATCATCGCCCTGAAAGCGCCCGGGCGAATTCGCCCGGGCGTTGTTTTTTATACCGTATTGAAAAGGAATCGCCCGCATGTTGGACGCCAATCTTAAAGCCCAGTTGAAGTCGTACCTGGAACGGGTCACCCAACCGATCGAGATCGTCGCGTCCCTTGATGACGGCGCGAAATCCCAGGAATTGCTCAACCTGCTGCGTGACATCCAGGCCCTGTCGGACAAGATCACGCTGCTGGACAACGGCAACGATGCGCGCAAGCCGTCGTTCTCGATCAACCGCCCTGGCGCGGATATCAGCCTGCGTTTCGCTGGTATCCCCATGGGTCACGAATTCACCTCGTTGGTGCTGGCCCTGCTGCAAGTGGGCGGCCACCCTTCGAAAGCGAGCGCCGATGTGATCGAACAGATCGCCGGGCTCAAGGGTGAATTCAACTTTGAAACCTACTTCTCGCTGTCGTGCCAGAACTGCCCGGACGTGGTCCAGGCCCTGAACCTGATGGCCGTGCTCAACCCCAACGTGCGCCACGTGGCCATCGACGGCGCGCTGTTCCAGGCCGAAGTCGATGCCCGCCAGGTGATGGCGGTGCCCAGCCTGTACCTCAACGGCGAAGTGTTCGGCCAGGGCCGCATGGGCCTGGAAGAAATCCTCGCCAAGATCGACACCAGCGCCGGCGACAAGGCGGCCGAGAAGCTCAACGCCAAGGACGCCTTCGACGTGCTGGTCGTGGGCGGTGGCCCGGCCGGTTCCGCAGCGGCCATCTACGCCGCGCGCAAGGGCATCCGCACTGGCGTCGCTGCCGAGCGCTTTGGCGGCCAGGTGCTGGACACCATGGCCATCGAGAACTTCATCTCGGTGCAGCACACCGAAGGCCCGAAACTGGCCGTGGCCCTGGAAGAGCACGTCAAGGAATACGACGTGGACATCATGAACCTGCAACGCGCCGAAGCGCTGATTCCGGGCAAGGACGGCCAACTGCATGAAGTGCGCTTCGCCAGCGGCGCGAGCCTCAAGGCCAAGACCGTGATCCTGGCCACCGGCGCGCGCTGGCGCGAAATGAACGTGCCCGGCGAGCAAGAGTACCGCAACCGCGGCGTGGCCTACTGCCCACACTGCGACGGTCCGCTGTTCAAGGGCAAGCGCGTGGCGGTGATCGGTGGCGGCAACTCCGGAGTTGAGGCGGCCATCGACCTGGCGGGCATCGTTGCCCACGTGACCCTGCTGGAGTACGACGGCCAGCTGCGCGCCGACGCCGTGCTGCAACGCAAGCTGCACAGCCTGCCTAACGTCACCGTGATCACCAGCGCCTTGACCAGCGAAGTGACCGGCGATGGCCAGAAGGTCAATGGCCTGCGCTACAAGGATCGCCAGACCAGCGAGACCCACACCGTGGAGCTGGAAGGTATCTTCGTGCAGATCGGCCTGTTGCCCAACACCGATTGGCTCAAGGGCACCATCGAGCTGTCGCCGCGTGGTGAGATCATGGTGGATGCGCGTGGGGAGACTGACCTGCCGGGTATCTTTGCGGCGGGGGACGTGACTACCGTGCCGTTCAAGCAGATCGTGATTGCGTTGGGTGAGGGGGCCAAGGCGTCGTTGGCGGCGTTTGATCACCTGATTCGGACTTCTGCGCCGGCCTGATTTTTCTGGCCGAAAAAAAAGCCCGCTGGCCGTAAGGTCTGCGGGCTTTTTAATCCCCGCAGAACTCGAAAACGCCGCGAACTGCGTTTGATCTTGATCCCGTGAGGCCTTTGATCTTGATTGTGTGCCCCGTAAAGCGCCAGGGCCGACTGGAGGCGTTGGCCGAGCGGTCCACGGCGTAGCCGGGGAAGACGGAACCGGAGGCGCTTCTATTCCGGGCCGTCGGCCGCTTGGGCGACGCCGGAGGGAGGGGACCCGCAGCGAAGCGTAGGGACCAAGCAGGGGCAAGCCTTTTTTGGTTACTTTTTGAGGCGTTTGTCAAAAAGTGACCCGGCGTAAGGCCGGAAAGGTGATACTGCATCACCCTTGGTAATGGATGTGTTCACGATATGTGGATCCCGCTTTTGAGGGTTTCGAACATATCCATTTTCGTGGCGCGACCACCGACCGTTTCGCCCTTACGGCGACTCACTTTTTTTCAAACGCCAAAAAAAGTAAGCAAAAAACGCTTGCCCCTGCTTGGGCCCTCCGCTGCGCTACGGGTCCCCTCCTTCCGGCGCCGCTCAACGGGCAGACGGCACCCGCTATAGAAGCCTGCGGGTTACCGTCTCTTCGGCCTGCGGCCTCGGCCCTTCGGGCAGCCCGTTGAGCGACGCCTCCAGTCGGCCCTGGCGCTTTACGGGGCATACAATCAAGATCAAAAGCCAGATCAAGATCAAGATCAAGATCACAAGCAGATCAAACGCAGATCAAACGCGCCTGCGCCGCGCTTGGCAGGGCTTAGAAGTTCGGCTGGATGATCTCGACCCAGTATGCATCGGGGTCCTTGATGAACGCGATGTTCTTCATGCGCCCATCGGTCAGGCGCTTCTGGAAGTCCACGCCCAGCGCTTCAAAGCGCTCGCAGGCCGCCTGAATGTCAGGCACCGACACGCAGATGTGACCAAACCCACGTGGGTCGGTGTTGCCGTTGTGGTAGGCGAAGTCGGCGTCGTTTTCGGTGCCGTGGTTGTGGGTCAGTTCCAGGATGCCAGGCATCGACTTCATCCAGGTGTGGCGCTGGGCGTCGTCGGCAGGGATCTGGGCCTTGTCCACCAGGGCCAGGAAGTACAGGCTGAATTCGGCTTCCGGGAAGTCGCGCTTTTCCACCAGGCTGAAGCCCAGCACGCGGGTGTAGAAGTCCAGCGACTTCTCGATGTTCTTCACGCGCAGCATGGTGTGGTTGAAGACGAAGTTGCGGGTGGCGGCATCCGGTTCGGCGGTAACGCCAGGGAAGGTGTTCAAGTCGTGCAGGCTCATGGGAACTCCAGAACAAGGAATATGAATAACGACGCCACAACCCGGTTGTGCCGCCGTGGGGAGATAAGAGTTCTTGTAAGACCTGCCATGATACGCAACTGTCGCGCCCAGGCCAAATGCCAGGTGGGGAAATAGCAAATCGCAGGCAATAAGAAGCCCGCCGAAGCGGGCATTGGGGCGCTAGTCCATTAGCAGATTCCATCGTGGAAGATCCGCTGTGAAAATCCTGTGAAAAAAAATGCGCCGCCTCACCTTTCGTCAGCCGCGCAGCCAGCCTTCCACCGTGTCACGCCCGTACTGCAATTTCCAGGCCTTGAGGCCACGGTGGTTGCCGCCCTTGGTCTCGATCAGCTCGCCGGTATGAGGGTTCTCGTAGACCTTGACCGCGCGAGGCCGGCGATGGGCGCGCACGTGCTGGAACGGCAGGCGCGGCTCGTTGCGGGTGGGGTCGAGAATGGCGATGACGTCACGCAGCCCCTTGCCGTACTCGAGCATCAACTCCTGCAACTTGTGCTCGAATTCAATCTCCTTTTTCAGGCCTGCATCGTTCTTCAGGGTTTCCAGCTGGGCTAGCTGGGCCTGAAGGGCTCTTTCGGCGGCGCGGAACTCGGCGAGTCTGGACACTTTTTTATTCTCCAATCATCTATTTGAACCACTCGGGCGCCACTGGCGTTGCCACGCTGCCCGGGGGGTTAACTTGCACTATCAGGAAATTGATAAGTCGCTGGCTCTGCGGAAACAGAGAATAGTGGCAGGCAGTGCCGCTGTAAATGGCCTGGTTCAATGTTTTGTGCGAATAGCGATTTGTTTTAGTGAGGTGCGGAAGAGCGCGCAGGGTTCATTTCGGTGCAAATGTAGGATGTCAAGTTTTGAAGTTTCCGATAACTTTGTAAGAACTTTCCTAAGGTCTTCGGAAAGTTCGCAAGAAGGTGTTAATCAATAAGTACAAGTTTGTAACAGTCGGGCGGGCAAAGCCCTTTGAATACGGGGGTTGCCCGGGGGACGAGAGCCCCCGGGGCGTGGGCAGGTCAGGGCAGCTGGCGGCGATAGGGCAAGTCTGGCCCAACCTTGGCGCAGGTCAGCGCCGCAGCCTGGGTGGCGAACTGCAGGATGGCGTGTAATTGTTCGCGGCTGAGTTGGGCAAGGCCCTGGGGCGAGTCCAGCTGGTGTTCGGCCAGCCAGGCCAGCAGGGCCGCCTGGAAGGTGTCGCCGGCGCCCACCGTGTCAGCCATGGCCACGTTTTGCGCTGGCACGCTCAATTCGCCGTGCTGGCGGCTGTAGAGGCTGGCGCCGTCGGCGCCGCGAGTGACGAACACCAGTTGGCAGCGTTCGTTGAGCCATTGGGCGGCAATCTCGTCGGGTGCCTGGTCCGGATACAGCAGCGCCAGGTCCTCGGCGCTGACCTTGATCAGGTGCGCCAGGCTGGCAAATTCGCCGATACGTCGCCGCCACAGGCCGATGTCGGGTGCCGGGTTGAGGCGCACGTTGGGGTCCAGGCTGATCAGGCGCTGGTCGTGCTCGCGCCGGGCCAGGGCCAGCAGGGTGCTGCCCACCGGCTCCACCACCAGCGAGAACGAGCCGAAGTGCAGGCCATGCACGCTGTCATCCAGGGCGGGCAGGTGCGCCAGGGTCAGCAGCCGGTCGGCGCAGCCCTGGCCGCGGAAGCTGTACTGCGGCGTGCCGTCACTGCCCACGGCGACCATGGCCAGGGTGGTGGGCGCGTCAAAGTCGTGCAGGTAGCCGTCGGCCACGCCTTCGCCGGCCAGCACCGTGCGCAGTCGTTGCCCCAGGAAGTCCTGGGATACCCCCGCCAGCAGCGCCGCTGGCACGCCCAGGCGTGCCAGGCCCACCGCCACGTTGAACGGCGAGCCACCGGCCACCGCCTCGTAGCCCAGGCGCGCGGCCTGGCCGAAACGGTCCGGCTCGCAGAAGAAATCGAACAGCGCTTCGCCACATACCAGATACATGATGCCTCCCTATGAATTCACAGCGCTTCGAGGCGCTGACGATAGTGCCGGTACACCTGCTCGTAGGCCTGCACGTTGGCGGCAATGGGCTGCGCGCCCTGGGCAGGGTCCAGTTGCACGCAGCGCTGGCACAGGCCGGCCAGCTCGCCAGCGCCGTTGCACCAGGCGGCCTGGATGGCTGCACCCAGGGCGGCGGCCTCGGTGTGCCGGGGGCAGGTGACCTCGGTGTTCATGATGTCGGCCACCATCTGCCGCCACACCGCGCTGCGCGCGCCGCCGCCGATCAGGCGGATACTGTGGCTGGCCAGACCCCCTGCGCGCAATAGGTCCAGGCCATAGCGCAGGCCGAAGGTGGTGCCTTCCACCGCCGCGCGGCACAGGTTGGCGGCGTTCAGGTTGGCCGCGGTCAGGCCCTGCAGGCTGCCGGTGGCCAGGGGCAGGGCGGGCACGCGCTCGCCGTTGAGGAAGGGCAGCATCAGCACGCCGTCGGCGCCGATGGGGGCCATCTCGACCTGGCGGTTGAACGCCTCGATGCTCAGGGCGAACAGCTCGCGCACGGCGCTGGTGACGTTGGTCAGGTTCATGGTGCAGATCAGCGGCAGCCAGCCACCGCTTGAGGAGCAGAAGGTCGCCACCTCGGGCTCAGGGCTCACCGTGGGCTCGGCGCTGTAGGCGTAGACCGTGCCCGACGAACCCAGGCTCATGGTCACCACACCCGGCTGGATGTTGCCGGTGCCCAGGGCGCCCATCATGTTGTCGCCGCCGCCACTGGCCACCCGCACCTGGGGGCTCAGGCCCAGGCGCCGCGCCACCTCGGGCAGCAGCGTGCCGACGCTGTCGCGCGGGCCGATCAGTTCTGGCAGCGCCTGCTGCAGGCGGCCGTCGGGGTCGATGTCGCGCAGCAGTTGCAGGTCCCACTGGCGGTTGCGCACGTCGAAATAGCCGGTGCCGGAGGCGTCGCCGTATTCGGCGCAGGCGCGGCCGGTGAGCCAGAAGTTCAAATAGTCATGGGGCAGCAGGATGCGCGCGATGCGGCGGAACACCTCGGGGTGTTCCTCACGGGTCCACAGCAGCTTGGACACGGTGTAGCCGGGGGCGATGGCCACGCCCAGGCGGTCGAGCGAGCCCTGGGGGCCGCCCAGGTGGTCGAGCAGGCGCTGGTTCTGCACGGTGGATTCGGTGTCGCACCACAGCTTGGCCGGGCGCAGTACCTGGCCGCTGGCGTCCAGCAGCACCAGGCCATGCTGTTGCCCGGACACGCCCAGGCCGCGCACCTGCTGGCCGTCGACGCCGGCCTCGGCCAGGGCCTGGGCCACCGCCGTGCACAGGGCGTCCACCCATTGAGCCGGGTCCTGCTCGCGGCGGCCGTTGGCGCCACTGATCATGTCGTGGTGCGCGCTGCCCTGGCCCAGCACCTGGCCGCTGGCCGGGTCCAGCAACAGCGCCTTGGTGCCTTGGGTGCCGCAGTCGATGCCCAGGTACATAGGCTTACTCCTCGTAGCTGAGCAGGCGTTCCAGGGTCTTGTCGACCCCCAGTTGGCGCAGGTGCTTGAGCTGGTTTTCGAAGGCCGCGACGAAGGCCGCGGACTGCGGGATGGCCTTGCCGAAAATCTCCTCCACGCCCAGCAGGCGCTGGGTCAGCATTACGTCGTCGGCCACCAGCGCCTGGCAGAACTCGGCGCGCGGGTCGGGAATCTTGAAGTGCGTGCCGTTTTCATCCACGCCCTTGAGGTACAGGGCCCAGGCGGCTACCACCAGGGCGGCGCGGTCCAGCCCGGCGCCGGCCTCGATGAGCTTGTTAATCGTGGGCACGGTGAACTTGGGGAACTTCGACGAGCCGTCCGAGCACACCCGCTCCAGCTGGTCGGCGATGGCCTGGTTGCTGAAACGCTCGATCAGCGTGTCCTTGTAGCCCTCCAGGTCGATGCCGGGCACCGAGGCCAGTTGCGGGGTCACGTCGCGGTCCATGTAGGCGCGGATGTAGCGTACGAACAGCGGGTCGTTCATGGTCTCGTGGACGAAGCGGTAACCTTTCAGGAAGCCCAGGTAGGTCAGCGCCAGGTGGCTGCCGTTGAGCAGCTTGATCTTCATTTCCTCGTAGGGGGTGACGTCGTCGGTGAACTGCACGCCGACCTTTTCCCAGGCTGGCCGGCCGTTGCCGAACTTGTCTTCCAGCACCCACTGCACGAAGGGCTCGCACACCACCGGCCAGGCGTCGTCGACACCGTGCTGCTCCAGCAGCTGGCGCTTGTGGGCGGCGCTGGTCATGGGCGTGATGCGGTCGACCATGGCGTTGGGGAAACTCACGTGGCGGTCGATCCAGTCACGCAGGGCCGGCTCGCGCAGGTCGGCGAAGGCCAGCAGGGTCTTGCGCGCCACGGCGCCGTTGTGCGGCAGGTTATCGCAGGACATTACCGTGAAGGCCGGGGTGCCGGTGTCGCGGCGCCGGGCCAGGGCCGCGCAGAGGAAACCGAACACCGTACGGGGCGCGTCGGGGTGGGCCAGGTCGTGCTGTATGGCCGGCAGGTGGGCCATGAACTCGCCGGTGCTGTCGTCGATGCAGTAGCCGCCTTCGGTGATGGTCAGCGAGACGATGCGAATGGCCGGGTCGGCCAGCTTGTCGATCAGCGCCTGGGGGCTGTCTTCGCCCAGCAGCATGCCGCTGATGGCGGCGATCACCCGCACTTCGTGGCCAGTGCCGTCGCCCAGTTCCACCAGGGTGTAGAGCGAGTCCTGGGCCTTGAGCGCGTCGTGCATGGCGCGGTCGTCGCTGCGCAGCCCGGCGCCGCAGATGGCCCAGTCCAGGCCTTCGCCGGTGTTCATCAGGGCGTCGGTGTAGAACGCCTGGTGGGCGCGGTGGAAACCGCCTACGCCGATGTGGACGATGCCCTGGCGGGTGTCGGCCTGGGCGTAGGCGGGGCGCTGGATGTGCGCGGCCAGTTTGTCGAGGTTGTCGCGGGTCAGTTTCATCGGTACGGGTCCTCGTCAGGCCGCGGCCAGCAGCGGCTTGGCCACGGCGATGCCCTGGGCATCGAACAGGTGGCAATGGGTGGGGTTGAGGTACAGGTTCAGGCGCTCGCCGTACTGGCTGGCCAGGTCGCCGCGAATGCGCAGGGTCAGTGGCTCGCCGGAGTCGGTGACCACGTGGCAGAAGGTGTCGCTGCCCAGCCGCTCGCCGACGTCGGCCGTCACCGCCAGGCCGGGCTGGCCGGGCTGCGCCAGTTCCAGGTGTTCAGGGCGGATGCCCAGGGTCACCTCGCTGCCGACGCTGAGGCTGGCGCTGCTGCGTGGCAGGCTGATACGCGTCCCGGCGGCCAGCTCCACTTCGCAGCCCTGGCTGTCGACCCGGCTGACGCGGCCCTTGAGGAAGCCCATTTTCGGCGTGCCGAGGAAGCCAGCCACGAACAGGTTGGCCGGGTGGTGGTACAGCTCCAGCGGCGAGCCCACCTGCTCGATGCGCCCGGCGCTGAGCACCACCACCTTGTCGGCCAGGGTCATGGCCTCCACCTGGTCGTGGGTGACGTAGATCATGGTGGCCTGCAGCTCCTTGTGCAGCCGCGCCAGTTCCAGGCGCATCTGCACCCGTAGGGCGGCGTCGAGGTTGGACAGCGGTTCGTCGAACAGGAAGATCCGCGGGTTGCGCACGATGGCCCGGCCGATGGCCACGCGCTGGCGCTGGCCGCCCGACAGCTGCTTGGGCTTGCGCTCCAGCAGCGGCGCCAGTTCGAGGATGCGCGCAGCCTCGTCGACCTTGCGCTGCACCTCGGCCTTGTCGGCGCCG
This sequence comes from Pseudomonas sp. GYB4201, assembly GCF_056312595.1. NCBI lineage: Bacteria > Pseudomonadati > Pseudomonadota > Gammaproteobacteria > Pseudomonadales > Pseudomonadaceae > Pseudomonas > Pseudomonas sp. GYB4201. The sequence goes on from NZ_JBWGIG010000012.1 coordinate 165,405, forward strand.
GCCAGGTCCAGGGCGAACGACATGTTCTTGCGTACGCTCATGTGCGGGTACAGGGCGTAGGTCTGGAACACCATGGCCAGGTCGCGCTTGGCCGGGCTGACCTGGGTGATGTCGCGGCCGTCCAGCTCGATGGTGCCGCTGGTGACCTCTTCAAGGCCGGCAATCAGGCGCAGCAGCGTGGACTTGCCGCAGCCCGAGGGGCCGACGAACACCACGAATTCCTTGTCGTTCACCTGCAGGTCGATGCCCTTGATGATGGACAGGCCCTCGAAGCCCTTTTGCAGGTTTTTTATTTTCAATGTGGCCATGACATTACTCCGAACATAAGGTGTAGCCGCTGCCGCAGGCTGCGCTGGCCCTTGCAGACACATGGGGATTTGAGGGTGTATTTGAGGGCCAGCGCAGCCTGGCGGCAGCGGCTACGGGTCATTTGACGGCACCGAAGGAAAGGCCGCGCACCAGCTGCTTCTGGCTGATCCAGCCAAAAATCAGGATCGGCGCACACGCAAGCGTCGACACCGCCGACAACTTGGCCCAGAACAACCCCTCGGGGCTGGAGTACGAGGCAATCAGCGCAGTCAGGGGCGCCGCATTGGAACTGGTGAGGTTCAACGACCAGAACGCCTCGTTCCAGCACAAAATCAACGACAGCAGCAGCGTCGAGGCCAGGCCGCCCTTGCTGATGGGCAGCAGCACCCGCACCATTTCCTGCAGCAGCGTGGCGCCATCCAGCCGGGCCGCTTCGAGGATGTCGCGGGGAATATCCTTGAAGTAGGTGTACACCATCCACACCACGATCGGCAGGTTGATCAGGGTGTAGATCACGATCAGCACCAGCTTGCTGTCCAGCAGGCCGAAACCCTTGGCCAGCAGGTAGATGGGCATCAGCACGCCCACCGGCGGCAGCATCTTGGTGGACAGCATCCACAGCAGCGTCTGCTTGGTGCGCTTGGTCTCGTAGAAGGCCATGGAGTAGGCCGCCGGCACCGCGATCAGCATGCACAACAGGGTGGCGCTGAAGGAAATCAGCACCGAGTTCCCGGCGAAGTGGAAGTAGTCGCTGCGCTCCTGGATGTGAATGTAGTTCTCCAGCGTCGGCGTGAAGATGAACTGCGGCGGCGTGGCAAAGGCGTCGATCTCGGTCTTGAAGCTGGTCAGCACCATCCAGAAGATGGGGAAGAACAGCAGCAGGGCGATGGCCCAGGCCAGCAGGCCCAGCAGCACGCTTTGCAGGCGCCGGTGTTGCTTGAGTGTGAGGGTCATGGCGCGGGCCTCAAGGCTGGTCGGTGAGGTTTTTGCCGATCATCCGCACCAGGATGATGGCGGCGATGTTGGCGATCACCACGGCGATCAGGCCACCGGCCGAAGCCATGCCCACGTCGAACTGCACCAGGGCCTGGTTGTAGATCAGGTAGGCCAGGTTGGTGGAGGCAAAGCCCGGCCCGCCGTTGGTGGTGGTGAAGATCTCGGCGAACACCGACAGCAGGAAGATGGTCTCGATCATCACCACCACCGCAATCGGCCGGGCCAGGTGCGGCAGGGTCAGGTGCCAGAAGATCGCCACCGGCCCGGCACCGTCCAGGCGCGCGGCCTCTTTCTGCTCCTGGTCCAGGGACTGCATGGCAGTCATCAGCAGCAGGATGGCGAACGGCAGCCACTGCCAGCTGACAATGATGATGATCGACAGCAGCGGGTAATTGGCCAGCCAGTCGATTGGCTGCGCGCCGAAGTACCGCCACAGGTCGGCGAGGATGCCCGACACCGGGTGGAAGATCAGGTTCTTGAACACCAGCGCGCCCACCGTGGGCATGATGAAAAACGGCGAGATCAGCAGCACGCGCACGATGCCGCGGCCGAAAAACTCGCTGGCCTCCAGCAGCGCGGCAATCAGCACGCCCAGCACCACGCTGATCAGCAGCACGCTGCCCACCAGCAACAGGGTGTTGGTCATGCCGGGGATAAAGCCCTCGTCGGTGAAGAAGAACTGGAAGTTGCCCAGGCCGGTGAAGGTCTTGTCGCCGCCGTCCAGCAGGTTGTAGCGCATCAGCGAGAAGTAGACGGTCATGGCCAGCGGCACGATCATCCACAACAGCAGCAGCGCTACCGAAGGGGTGACCAGGAACCAGCCGGGGTTGTTCAGGCGGCGCTTGCCCAGGTCTTGATGGGCCTGGGACGGCGCCTTGGCAGTGGACGTGCTCATGATAGGTACCTTGAAAGGCTGGCCAGCCCCGGGGCAGGGCTGGCCATCGCAGGCCGGTGGCTGGGGGCGCTACTTGGGATAGCCCGCGCGCTTCATTTCACGCTCGGTGGTCGACTGTGCGTCGGCCAGGGCTTTCTCCACCGTGCTGGTGCCCACCAGTGCGCCGGCGAACAGCTTGCCCACCTGAGTGCCGATGCCCTGGAATTCAGGGATGGTCACCAGCTGGATGCCCACGTAGGGCACGGGCTTGGCCGACGGGCTTTTCGGGTCCACGGTCTTCAGCGATTCCAGGGTGATCTTCGCGAACGGCGCAGCCTTCATGTAGGCATCGCTGTAGGTGGAGGCGCGGGTGCCTGGCGGCACGTTGCTGATGCCGTCCTTGTCGGCCACAAGCTTGGCGTAGGCCTGGGAGGTGGCCCACTGGGTGAAGGTGCTGGCGGCGTCCTTGGCCTTGGAGCTGGTGGGAATGGCCAGCGCCCAGGAATACAGCCAGGCCGAGCCCTTGTCGGTTTTCTCGTGCGGTGCGTAGGTGAAGCCGACGTTGTCGGCGACCTTGCTCTGGCTCTTGTCGGTGACGAACGAGCCGGCCACGGTGGCGTCGACCCACATGGCGCACTTGCCGCTGTTGAACAGCGCCAGGTTCTCGTTGAAGCCGTTGCTGGAGGCGCCGGGCGGCCCGTATTTCTTCATGGTGTCGACGTAGAAGGTCAGCGCGCCGGTCCATTCCGGGCCGGTGAATTCAGGCTGCCATTTCTCGTCGAACCAGCGCCCGCCCCAACTGTTGGCCAGGGTGGTGATCAGCGCCATGTTCTCGCCCCAGCCGGCCTTGCCGCGCAGGCAGATGCCGTACTGGCCCTGGTCGGGCTTGTTGAGCTTGGCGGCGAACTCGCCCATCTGCGTCCAGGTGGGGTGCTCGGGCATGGTCAGCCCGGCGGCCTTGAACAGGTCGGTGCGGTAGTAGGTCATCGAGCTTTCGGCGTAGAAGGGCAGGGCGTACAGCGTGCCCTTCACCGAGAGGCCGTCGCGCACCGAGGGGAACACGTCGTCCAGGTTGTAGTCGGCGGGCAGGTCCTTCATCGGTTCCAGCCAGCCCTTGGCGCCCCACAGTGCCGCTTCGTACATGCCAATGGTCAGCACGTCGAACTGGCCACCCTGGGTGGCGATGTCAGTGGTCAGGCGTTGACGCAGCACGTTTTCTTCCAGCACCACCCATTTGAGCTTGATGTCGGGGTGCTGTTCCTCGAAGGTTTTCGACAGCCGCTGCATGCGGATCATGTCGCTGTTGTTGACGGTGGCGATGGTCAGCGTCTGGTCGGCGTGGGCCGTGACGCAGAGCCCCAGCAGGGCGGCGAGGCTGGCGCGGGCAAGCAGGATTCTGGGCGTCGACATTACACACTCCTCTTCGGTGCCCGGTGGGCACGAAGCCTGGTTATTGTTGTTGTGTCTTCCTGAAGCGTGGGAAGCAGCTGGGATTGATTACAGACCCAAAATGGGTTGGTTACAAATCCTTGGAGGCAGTGGCGTCTGTACTATTTTGCACTTGGCGCAAGGTTTGTTGGGTTCTTGAGATCGAGCGCCGCCCGCGCGGCGCATCGCGACCAAGGTCGGCTCCTACGTCTGTTTTGGGCCAGTTTTGTCTGTGGGATCGCCGCGACCACCTTGTTGGTGGCACCACAAATCGGCAGTGAACAACCAGGGCGGACAAGGCAATGGTCCTGGCGTGATTGGCCCGAAACAGACGGTAGGAGCCGACCTTGGTCGCGATGCGCCGCCCGCGCGGCGCTCGATTTCATGAGCGCGAAAAAACCGAAGGCATGCCCATCGAAACCAACACGCTCTCAAGCCCCCAGGTTCTGCTCGGTCAGGCGCTGCACCGCCAGGCGCCGGTAATGGCTGGGGGTCATGCCCTTGAGCTGCTGGAAGCGGCGGTTGAAGTTGGAGATGTTGTTGAAGCCCGACTCGAAACACACGTCGGTCACCGGCTTGTCGCCATCGGCCAGCAGTTCGCAGGACTTGCTGATGCGCAGGCGGTTGACGAATTCCACGAAGCAGCGCCCGGTGGCCTGCTTGAACACCCGGGAAAAATACGTGGGCTTCATGCCCAGGTACTGCGCCACTTCCTCCAGCGGCAGCTCGCGGCCGTAGTGGCTGAAGATATAGTCCACCGCGCGGTTGGTGCGGTCGATGCTGTGTTCGTCGGCCAGTTGCGGCGAGTTGCCGTCCGACAGCAGTTGGTAGTCCTCGCAGGCGGCCAGCAGCTCCATCAGGATCAGGAAGTGCCCCAGGCGGCTCACGCCGCGGCTGTCGGCGATGCGCTGCATCAGTTCGGTGGCCTGGGCCAGGGTGTGCGGGCAGCGGAATTCGATGCCATGGCGGGCGCGCTCCAGCAGCGGGCCCAGGGTTTTCAGCTCGCTGAACACCGGCAGGGCACTGTCGAACAGCTCGTCGGTGAAGTTCACCAGCATGTCGCGCTTTTCCACCACCTGGTCGGGCTCCACCTGGCTGATCCAGTTGTGGGGCAGGTTGGGGCCGGTGAGAAACAGGCTATTGGCGGTGAAATTGCCGATGTAGTCGCCGATGAACACCTTGCCGGCGCTGGCGACGATCAGGTGCAGCTCGTATTCCTTGTGGAAATGCCAGCGCACCAGCGGGCAGGGGAAGCCGTGCTGGCGGTAGATGATCGACAGGCCTTCGTGATCGTCCATCAGCTCGTAGGACGGATCGGTGATTCTGCTGGGTCGGGTCATGCCTTGGCCGCTTATTGTTGTTTGCCAGGGGCTGCCAGAGTAATCAAACCGCGGCGGGCGGCGCAATGGCCGGTCAGCCGGCCGGGTCGCTGCCGGTGCGCTGGATATAGGCCAGGGCGTCCTCGGCCAGGCGAATGGATTCGTTCACCGGCTCGTGGTTGCGCAGGCGCACGGCGGTGGCCAGCGCCTCGATGACCGCCACCAGGGCCACCTTGGAGTTGCGCAGCACCGGGTGCTGGGGCGAGGCGTACAGGCAGTGGTCGGCGATGTCCACCAGGGGCGAGGCGGGCGAGTCGGTAATGGCCAGCACCGTGGCGCCGCGGCCCACGGCGTATTGGGCCATGCGCAGCGTGTCGCGGGTATAGGGCGGCAAGGCCAGGGTCAGCAGCACGTCACCTTCGCTGATGGTCGCCAGGCGGTAGGTGGCGTTTTCGCTGCCGCCTTCCATGTTCAGGGTGATCACGTGGGCGCAATGGGGAATCAGGCAACTGGCGGCCAGCCCGGCCAGGTAGTGGCTGTTGCCGAAGCCCAGGATATAGAGGTTGGTGGCCTGGCTGATGGCCGTCACCAGCGCCTCGAACTGCGCGTCGTCATTGGCATTGAGCACGGCCTCCAGGTTGCCGTTGCTCAGGCGCACCTGCTGGCTCAGGTCAAAGCCGCGCTCGGGGTGGTGCGCCACCTCGTGCTGCACCAGGTCGGCCGGCGACACCAGTTCCAGCAAATGCCGCACCAGGGCCTCGCGCAGGCCGGTAAAGCCGTTGTAGCCCATGTGGTTGGCCAGGCGGTTGACCGCGGCGGTGGAGGTATGGGCGCCTTCGGCCATGCGCTCGATGTTCAGGGTCGGCGACAGCCAGGGGTTCTGCAAAATGAAATACGCAACCTTGAACAACGCGGTCTGTTTTTCCTCGCTGGCGCCACCGCGATGTCGCAACTGCTCCGCCACCTGGATAACCTGTTGCATGAAAGGGGTGTTGTAGACCTTGTGCGACAGGTCGGGTGGGTTGATGTCCGTCATGGTGGCAGCGTCCCTGGGGGTAGGAAGAGCGACAGGCGTTTTGGATTATTCCGAAAGTGTAGGCGGGTTTTGAAAACTCGGATCCAACTTTCAAGAAAATCGTTTGCGTGCCGATTACCCTTTTAGAGAGACGCTGCTGGCAGACTGGCTCAGGGCTGGGCGAGTACGGCCTTGACCTTGTCGCGCAGCTGGTCGATGGAGAAGGGCTTGCCGATCATGTGCATGCCAGCGGGCAGTTCGATGTTTTCGGCGTAGCCGCTGGCGAACAGCACGGGCAGGGCGGTGCGCAGCTCGCGGGCTTGTTTGGCCAGCGCCGTGCCTTCCATGTCCGGCAGGCCCTGGTCGGTCATCATCAGGTGAATGACGTTGTCCTGGCGCAGAATCTTCAGCGCCGCCTCGGCATCGGCGGCCTCGAGCACCTGATACTCCAGCTCCTCCAGCACATCGACGATCAGCATGCGCACGATGTCGTCGTCCTCGACGACAAGAATGGTTGGGGCGGCGGCGTTTGACATTGGAGCAGTCCTGGGCGGTGACGGAAAAGGCAGGGCGCGGCAGGCGCCGCCAGTCTTTAATGAGTAAGCAGGGGCGCCGGCAAGTTCCGTGCAACGGTTACCAAAACGCAAAAACAGTGGCACAAGGATACCGGCGTGCCACTCATATGCAAAATAATCCCGCATTTGCTGGCCAAAACCGTTGTCGCCTTCTAGAAAGCGTAAGAGAACATGGAAAGTTCCGTGCGAAATTTCTCATGTTGATGCGGGAATATTTGGATCTTCTACGTGGAATTCCGGCAAACTCTGCTGTTTTACCACCTCACCAGGGACGCAAGGGACATGAGCAAACCCTCCAGCATCGATGAGCAGAGCTTTCGCAAGCTGCTGACCCGCAACGTCAGCCTGCCCCTGGGCGTGGGCCTGCTGAGCGGCGTAGTCTTCGTCAGCATCATCGGCTACCTGATGAACACCATCGATTGGGTGGAACACACCGACCGGGTCATCAACAACGCCAACGAAGTCGCCAAGCTGTCCATCGACATGGAAACCGGCATGCGCGGCTACCTGTTGACCGGCAAGGAAGACTACCTTGACCCCTTCGAGCTGGCCAAGCCGCGGCTCGCCGCCGAAGTGCCTGCGCTCAAGGAACTGGTGGCCGACAACTCCGCCCAGGTCGACCGCCTGACCCGCATCGCGGCGCTGCAGAAGGAGTGGATGACCTACTCCCAGTCCATGATCGACATGAAGCGCAGCACCGGCGACTACTCCTCGGTGGTGCAGACCGGCCGCGGCAAGCGCCTGACCGATGCGGTGCGCGGTGAGTTCGACGACTTCCTGGCCATGGAGCACAACCTGCGCCAGCAGCGCAGCGAAGACGTGTCGCACACCATCACAATGTCGATCACCCTCTACATCGTGTTCCTGGTGCTGATCAGCGCCGTGCTGGCCTATTTCGGCCGCCGCGACATGCTCACCCTGTCCACCACCTACGGGGAAAACCTCGACGCCCAGCGCCGCAGCGCCGAACGCCTGGAAGGCCAGGCCTGGCTGCGCACCGGGCAGACTCAGCTGGCCGAGCAGGTGCTGGGGCAACTGACCCTGCAGATGCTGGGGCGCAACGTGCTGCAGTTCTTCGCCAACTACCTGGGCAGCGTGGTGGCCGCGGTGTACGTGCGCGAAGAGCACGGCAGCCTGCGCCGCGTGGCCAGTTACGGCTTCTCCCGTGAGCAGGAGAACCGCGACCAGGTCATCATCAACGGCGAGGGCGTGATCGGCCAGGTGGCCCAGACCGGGCGCCTGATGCGCCTGGACGAGGTGCCCCAGGACTACTTCAAGTTCACCTCCGGCCTGGGCGAGGGCCTGCCGCACAGCGTGCTGATCGTGCCCACCCACAATGACGACGGTATCAACGGCGTGGTGGAACTGGGCTTTCTGCGCCCGCTGAGCGACCGCGACGTGGAACTGCTGGAACTGCTGGCCAGCAATATGGGCACCTCCATCGAGGCCGCGCGCTACCGCCAGCGCCTGCAGGAAGTGCTGGCCGAGACCCAGCAGCTCAACGAAGAGCTGCAGGTGCAGCAGGAAGAGCTGAAGACCGCCAACGAAGAGCTGGAAGAGCAGTCGCGGGTGCTCAAGGAGTCCCAGGCGCACCTGGAGACCCAGCAGGCGGAACTGGAGCAGACCAACGAGCAGTTGGCCGAGCGCACCGACGCCCTGGCCGAGCAGCGCGACGCCCTGGACGCCAAGAACCTGGAGCTCAACCGCGCCCAGGTGGAGCTGGAAGAGCGCGCCGAGGAGCTGCAGCGCTCCAGCAAGTACAAGTCCGAATTCCTCGCCAACATGTCCCACGAGCTGCGCACCCCGCTCAACAGCTCGCTGATCCTGGCCAAGCTGCTGTCGGAGAACGCCGAGGAAAACCTCACCGGCGAGCAGGTCAAGTTCGCCGAGTCGATCTATTCCGCCGGCAACGACCTGCTGAACCTGATCAACGACATTCTCGACATTTCCAAGGTGGAAGCCGGCAAGCTCGACGTGCGCCCGGAGAACACCAGCACCGCGCGCCTGGTGGACGGCCTGCGCACGATGTTCGAACCGCTGGCCGCCGACAAGCGCCTGGACTTCTCGGTGGAGCTGCTGGACGGCGCGCCGCCCATGCTGTTCACCGACCGCCAGCGGGTGGAGCAGATTCTCAAGAACCTGCTGTCCAACGCCCTGAAATTCACCGAGCAGGGCCAGGTGACCCTCACCGTGGCGCCGCAGCCGGACAACGGCATTGCCTTCCACGTGCGCGACACCGGCATTGGCGTGGCCACCGACCAGCAACAGGCGATTTTCGAGGCCTTCCGCCAGGCCGACGGCACCACCAACCGCCGCTACGGCGGCACCGGCCTGGGCTTGTCGATTTCCCGCGACCTGGCCAACCTGCTGGGCGGCTACATCAGCGTCAGCAGCACCCTGGGCAAGGGCAGCGAGTTCACCCTGGTGCTGCCGCAACGCTACGAGGAAATGGAGCGCGACGAGGTGCACCCCGCGCCTACCGTCATTCCTGCGCCCCAGGGCGCTGCCACCGAGCCTGCACCGGTGCTGGTGCCGGAAGTAGTGATCGCGCGCTTCCCCGACGACCGCGAGAAAGGCCCGTTCGAGCGCCGCTGTATCCTGGTGATCGAGGACGAGCCGAACTTTGCGCGCATCCTCTTCGACCTGGCCCATGAACTGAACTACCACTGCCTGGTGGCCCATGGCGCCGACGAAGGCTTCAACCTGGCCGCGCAGTTCGTGCCCGACGCCATCCTGCTGGACATGCGCCTGCCCGACCATTCCGGCCTGACCGTGCTGCAGCGCCTCAAGGAACTGCCGGCCACCCGCCACATCCCGGTGCACGTGATCTCCGTGGAAGACCGCGTGGAGGCGGCCATGCACATGGGCGCCGTGGGCTACGCGGTGAAACCCACCACCCGCGACGAACTCAAGGACGTGTTCGCCCGCCTGGAAGCCAAGCTCACCCAGAAGCTCAAGCGCATCCTGCTGGTGGAAGACGATGACCTCCAGCGTGAGAGCATCGCCCGCCTGATCGGCGATGAGGACATCGAGATTACCGCCGTGGGCTTTGCCCAGGAGGCCCTGGACCTGCTGCGCGACAACGTCTACGACTGCATGATCATCGACCTCAAGCTGCCGGACATGCTCGGCAACGACCTGCTCAAGCGCATGTCCACCGAGGAAATCTGCGCCTTCCCGCCGGTGATCGTCTACACCGGCCGCAACATGACCCGCGACGAAGAGGCCGAGCTGCTCAAGTACTCGCGCTCCATCATCATCAAGGGCGCGCGCTCGCCAGAGCGGTTGCTGGACGAAGTGACATTATTTCTGCACAAAGTCGAATCCCAGCTGTCCCAGGAAAGACAGAAGATGCTCAAGACCGCGCGCAGCCGCGACAAGGTCTTCGAGGGCCGCAAGATCCTGGTGGTGGACGACGACGTACGCAACATTTTCGCCCTCACCAGCGCCCTGGAGCACAAGGGTGCGATCGTCGAAATCGGTCGCAACGGCCGCGAGGCCATCGACAAACTCAATGACGTGGAAGACATCGACCTGGTGCTGATGGACGTGATGATGCCGGAGATGGACGGCTACGAGGCCACCCGCGAGATCCGCAAGGACACGCGCTGGCGCAAGCTGCCGATCATCGCCGTGACCGCCAAGGCCATGAAGGACGACCAGGAGCGCTGCCTGCAGGCGGGCGCCAACGACTACCTGGCCAAGCCCATCGACCTGGACCGGCTGTTTTCCCTGATACGCGTGTGGTTGCCACAGCTGGAGCGCATTTAGTGCCACGAACCGTTAACCTGCGAGGCCGCCGTTGATGACGGTGGAGCGCAATACCGATATCGAGATCCGCTTGCTGATCGAGGCTATCTACCTCAAGTACAGCTATGATTTCCGCGACTACTCCGGCGCTTCCATCAAGCGCCGGATCCACCACGCCCTGCGCCAGCTGGAGTGCAACACCATCTCGGCGCTGCAGGAGCGGGTGCTGCACGACCCCACCGCGTTCATGCAGCTGCTGCAGTACCTGACCATCCCGGTGAGCGAGATGTTTCGCGACCCCGAGCACTTCCTGGCCATCCGCCGCGAAGTGGTGCCGCTGCTGCGCACCTACCCCTCGATCAAGATCTGGATCGCCGGCTGCAGCACGGGCGAGGAGGTGTACTCCATGGCCATCCTGCTGCGCGAGGAAGGCCTGCTGGAACGCACCATCATCTACGCCACCGACATCAACCCGCAGTCCCTGGACAAGGCCAAGCAAGGCATCTACTCCATGGAAAACGTGCGCACCTACACCGAGAACTATCAGCGCGCGGGCGGCCAGCAGGCGTTTTCCAACTACTACACCGCGGCCTACGGCAACGCCATCTTCGACGGCAGCCTGCGCGAGAACGTGACCTTCGCCGACCACAGCCTGGCCACCGACAGCGTGTTCTCCGAAACCCAGCTGGTGTCGTGCCGCAACGTGCTGATCTACTTCAACAAGAAGCTCCAGGACCGCGCCTTCGGGCTGTTCCACGAGTCCTTGTGCCACCGCGGCTTCCTGGTGCTGGGCAGCAAGGAGACCCTCGACTTCTCTGCCTACAGCCACCAGTTCGAAGCCCTGGCCAAACCCGAACGGATCTACCGCAAGACATGAAAGCAGGCGCCGGGTACGCAGCGGTGGTGGTAGGCGCCTCGGCCGGCGGCGTGGAGGCGCTGCTGCGCGTGTACGGCATGCTGCCGCCAACGTTCGCGCTGCCGGTGCTGACCGTGCTGCACCTGCCCGATGACCGCCACAGCCAGCTGGCCGAAGTGTTCGCCCGGCGCATGCAACGCGCTGCCAAGGAGGCAGTGGACAAGGAAGACATACAACCAGGGATGTTCTATTTCGCCGGCCCCGGCTACCACCTGTCGGTGGAGCAGGACCGCAGCCTGTCGTTGAGCCAGGAAGACCGGGTGCACTATTCGCGCCCGGCCATCGACCTGTTGTTCGAATCGGCCGCCGATGCCTACGGCCCGCAACTGATCGGGGTGCTACTCACCGGCGCCAATGAAGACGGTGCGCGCGGCCTGGCAACCATTGGCGAGCGCGGCGGTCTGACCATTGTCCAGGACCCGGCCGAGGCGCGCGTGGCAATCATGCCCGAAGCTGCGCTGAAGCTGCGCCGGCCCGACCATATACTCCCATTGAACGGCATAGGCTTATTGCTCGCCGAGCTGGAACAAAGCGCATGCCAAGCCCAATAAAAGCAAAACTGCTGATCGTCGACGACCTGCCGGAGAACCTGCTGGCCCTGGAAGCGCTGATCAAGGCCGATGACCGCGAGGTACACAAGGCGCTGTCGGCCGACGAAGCCTTGTCGCTGTTGCTGCAACACGAATTCGCCCTGGCCATCCTCGATGTGCAGATGCCGGGCATGAACGGTTTCGAACTGGCCGAGCTGATGCGCGGCACCGAGAAAACCAAGAGCATTCCCATCGTCTTCGTCAGCGCCGCCGGGCGCGAGCTCAACTACGCCTTCAAGGGCTACGAGAGCGGCGCGGTGGACTTCCTGCACAAGCCGCTGGAGATCCATGCGGTGAAGAGCAAGGTCAGCGTGTTCGTCGACCTGTACTGCCAGCGCAAGATCCTCAAGGAGCAGCTCGACGCCCTGGAGCGCAGCCGCCAGGAACAGGAGGTGCTGCTGAAGAAGCTGCAGGCCACCCAGAACGAACTGCAGCACGCGGTGCGCATGCGCGACGACTTCATGTCCATCGTCAGCCACGAGGTGCGCACGCCGCTCAACGGCCTGATCCTGGAAACCCAGTTGCGCAAGCTGCACCTGGCCCGGGACAACGCCGATGCCTTCACCCTGGAGAAAATGCGCGGCATGGTCGAGCGCGACGAGCGCCAGATCCAGAGCCTGATCCGCCTGATCGAGGACATGCTCGACGTGTCGCGCATCCGCACCGGCAAACTGTCCATCCGCCCCAGCGAGTTCGACCTGACCCAACTGGTGGCCAACCTGCTGGACAACTTCGCCCCGCAGGTCGCTGCCGCCGAGTGCAGCATCAGCCTGCACGCCAGCGAACCGGTGGTGGGCACCTGGGACGAGTTCCGCGTGGAACAGGTGATCTCCAACCTGGTGTCCAACGCCCTGCGCTACGGCGGCCGCGGCCCCATCGAGGTCAGCGTGTACGCGCACAAGGGCGCGGCGCTGGTGGAAGTGCGCGACCACGGCATCGGCATCAGCAAGGAAAACCAGGCGCGCATCTTCCAGCAATTCGAGCGCGTGTCGGCCACCCATGTGGTGGCGGGGCTGGGCCTGGGGTTGTTCATTTCCGAGCAGATCGTGGTCGCCCATGGCGGCTCGATCACGGTGCAGAGCGCCCTGGGCGAGGGCTCGACGTTCATCGTCAGCCTGCCGTTGTAACAAGCGCCAGGCGGCACGCAACCTCTACGGGCGGCCACGGTCACATAGGCAGCCAACCTAAAAGTACATAGGCGTTACCATGAGTGAAGATGCACAAGACGTTGTCCTCATTGTCGAGGATGAACCCTCGATTCTGATGGTGTTGTCCGACTACCTGAAAGGCGAGGGGTACCACGTGCTGGAGGCCGAGAACGGCGCCCAGGCGTTCGAGATCCTGGCGCGCAAGCCGCACCTGGACCTGATGGTCACCGATTATCGTTTGCCGGGTGGCATTTCGGGCGTGCAGATCGCCGAACCGGCGCTGAAGCTGCGCCCGGAGTTGAAGGTGATTTTCATCAGCGGCTACCCGCAGGAAATCATCGAGTCCGGCAGCCTCATCACCCGCAACGCACCGATTCTGGCCAAGCCGTTCGACCTCGATACCCTGGGTGAAAAGATCCAGCAGTTGCTGGTGTAACGACGCAATAGAGCGTCAATTGCGTAGCCGCTGCCGCCAGGCTGCGCTGGCCATTGTGAACCCTGAAGATCTTCAGCGAGGCACAGGGCCAGCGCAGCCAGGCGGCAGCGGCTACGGGTTGTGTGCGCAGGCCGCGTCACACCTCGATCATCTCCCGCACCTTCGCCGTCAGCAAATCAAACGCAAACGGCTTGGTGATCATCTGCATGCCCGGGTCCAGGAAGCCGCCGCGCACCGCCGCGTGTTCGGCGTAGCCGGTGATGAACAGCACCTTGAGCCCCGGCCGCAGGTGCCGGCCGATTTCGGCCAGTTGCCGGCCGTTCATGCCGCCGGGCAGCCCCACGTCGCTGATCAGCAGGTCGATGCGCCGGGGCGAGTTGAGGATGGGCAGGGCGCCGGCCGAGTCGGCGGCTTCGATCCAGGTGTAGCCCAGCTCGCGCAGCACCTCACCCACCAGTACCCGCACGGCGCTGTCGTCCTCGACGATCAGCACCGTCTCGCCACTGCGCGCCCGCCGTGCGCGGGCCACGGGGGCGTCGGCCTGGTCGGGTAGCTCACCGCGGAAGCGCGGCAGGTACAGGCTTACCGTGGTGCCCTTGCCGATTTCGCTGTCGATGGCCACATGGCCCTGGGACTGTTTGCTGAAACCATAGATCATCGACAGGCCCAGGCCGGTCCCCTGGCCAATGGGCTTGGTGGTGAAGAAGGGGTCGAAGGCGCGGTTGATCACGCTCTGGGGCATGCCGCAGCCGTTGTCGCGCACGCTCAGGCACACGTAATCGCCCACGGCCAGGTTGCTCTGGCCACGGGTAAAAGCAGCATCCAGGTGGCAGTTGCGGGTCTGCACCACCAGCTCGCCGCCGTTGGGCATGGCGTCGCGGGCGTTGATCACCAGGTTGAGCAGGGCGCTTTCCAGCTGGTGCGGGTCGGCCTCGGCCACCCACAGTTCTTCGCCCAGGTTCATGTGCAGGCGAATGCTTTCATCCAGGCTGCGTTGCAGCAGCTCGTCCATGGCCACCACCAGGCGGTTCATCTGCACCGGCTGGCTGTCCAGTGACTGCCGGCGCGAGAACGCCAGCAGCCGGTGAGTAAGGCCGGCGGCGCGGTTGGCCGAGGTCACGCCCAGGTCGATAAGGTTGTCGAGGTCCTCGGTGCGGCCACGGGCGATGCGCCGGCGCATCAGCTCCAGGCTGCCGATGATGCCAGTGAGCATGTTGTTGAAGTCGTGGGCGATGCCGCCGGTCAACTGGCCCACGGCTTCCATTTTCTGCGCCTGGCGCAGGGCTTCCTCGTTCTGGTTGATCTGCGCGGTGCGCTCCTCAACCTGCTGTTCCAGGGTTTCGTTGAGCTGGCGCAGGCGTTCCTCGCCCAGGCGGCCGGCGGTGAGCGCGCTTTGCAGGCGCTGCTGGCTGTCGCTGAGGTCGTTGAGGCGGTCGCGCGCCTCGTACTGGCGGCGCCGGCCACGGATGGCGGTGTTGATCAGGCTGACCAGCGCCACCGGGTGGAACGGCCGCTCCAGGAAGCTGACGTTGCCCAGCTGCGCGCCCAGGCGCATGGACGGCGGGTGGTCGGGGCCACCGTGGTAGGTCATCAGCACGATGGGCAGGTCCGACCACGCCGGCTGTTGCTTCAGGAAGTCCAGCAGCGGTGCCAGGTTCAGGCCATTGAGGGCTTCCTCGGCGATCAGCGCCATGCCGGCGCCTTGGTGCAACTGGCTGCACAGGTCGCCCAGGTCGCTGGCCGGCGAGCCGCTGAAGCCCGCCTCCTGCAGGATGGTCAGCGCCACCTGGCTGTCGCGCCCCAGGGGGGCGAGCACGATGGCGCGCTCGGGGGCCGGGGCCTGTGGGCTCATCGCGGTTGGTCCTGCAGCAGTGGGTTGCTGGCGCCGACGTAGGTGGGCACGCCGCGCAGCACGCCCTGGAAGTCATGCAAGGGCTCGCCGATGGTCATGCCCTGGCTGCCGATCTTGTATTCGCGAATGGTCGCCTCGTGGCCGCCGTAGCGTTTCTTGATCACCGACATGGCCCGGCGCACCTGGCCCACGGCCTCGAAGTAGCGCAGCAGGATCACCGTGTCGGCCAGGTAGGTCAGGTCCACCGGCGCCTTCATGTCGCCCACCAGGCCCTGCTGGGCCACGGTCATGAAGGTGGCGGCGCCGCGGCGGTTGAGGAACAGCAGCAGCTCGTGGATGTGCATCACCGGCGAGCCCTCGTCGATCATCGCCGCCTGGTAGCCGTTGATGCTGTCGATGACCACGGTCTTGATCTGGTGCTCGTCGACCTTGCTGCGCACCCGGTGGGCGAATTCGCCCGGCGACAACTCGGCCGCGTCCACCTGTTCGACGATCATGGCGCCGCTGGCCTGCATGCCCTCAAGGTCGATGCCCAGGCAGCGCATGCGCTCGAACAGCAGCCCCAGCTCTTCGTCGAAAATGAACAGCGCGACCTTCTCGCCACGGGCCACTGCCGCCGCGGCAAAGACCATGGCGATCAGCGACTTGCCGGTGCCGGCCGGGCCCAGGATGAGGGTGCTGGAGCCGTTCTCGATGCCGCCACCCAGCAGCGCGTCGAGGCCGGCGATGCCGCTGCTCAACTGGCTGCGCTCGTAGCGGGCGCGGTGCTCGGCGGCCACCAGGCGCGGGAACACCTGCACGCCGTCCTGGTGGATGGTGAAGTCGTGGTAGCCGCCGCGGTACTTTTGCCCGCGGTATTTGACGATGCGCAGGCGGCGGCGCTCGGCGCCGTAGTCGGGGGCCTTTTCTTCCAGGCGAATGACGCCGTGGGCGATGCTGTGCAGGGTCTTGTCCAGCGGCTCGCTGGTCATGTCGTCGAGCAGCAGCACGGTGGCGTTGTAGCGCGCGAAGTGGTGCTTGATGGCGAGGATCTGCCGGCGGTAGCGCAGGGAACTCTGGGCCAGCAGGCGCACCTCGGAGAGGCTGTCGAGCACCACGCGGTCGGGTTGGTGCTGTTCGACGATGGCGAAGATCTGCCGGGTGGCCTCGCCCAGTTCCAGGTCGCTTGAGTACAGCAGGCTCTGTTGCTGCTGGGCGTCGAGGAGCATCTCCGGTGGGGTCAGTTCGAACACCTTGATCTGCTCGTCCAGCTCCCAACCGTGGGAGCGGGCGCCTTCGCGCAGCTCGCGCTCGGTCTCCGACAGGGTGATGTACAGGCAACGCTCGCCGGCGGCGGCGCCGTCGAGCAGGAATTGCAGGGCAACGGTGGTCTTGCCCGCGCCAGGTTGGCCTTCGAGCAGAAATATATGGCCGCGGCTCAAGCCGCCGCACAGAATGTCATCGAGACCGGCAATGCCGGTGGCAGCTTTCGACGTCATCAATGCTCAGTCCTCATGTGGCGATCAGGGCGCACAGAGGCCTTGCAAAGGGCCGCTGCACCTACACTGGACAGCGGCGGGCAACGGCAAGTTCCGATTATTCAGGGGGCTACAGGCCTTGCTGCAGGGCCGGGTCGTCAGGGTTCTGCTGCTCCAGTTCCGCCAGCAGCACCTGCACGTTCTGCAGCTGGCCGGTCTGCTTCCAGTACTCGATCAACAGCACCCGCGCCTTGCGGTTGGCCGGCTGCCTGCGCAGGATCTCGTCCAGCTGGCGCTGGGCGGCTTCCACCTGGTCCATCTGGTGCAGGGTCACGGCCAGGCTGTAGCGGTAGTCGCTGTTGTCGGGTTCCAGCTCGGAGGCGCGGGCCAGGGCCAGCAGCGCGTATTCGCCCTGGCCGTGGCGAATCAGCCATTGCCCCAGTTCGTGCTGCAGCAGCGCCGAGTCGGGATGGGCAATCAGCTGCTCGGCCAGCAGCTGGCGCGAGTCGTCGTTCTGGCCCTGTTTTTCCAGCACACGTACCTGCACTGCCACGGTTTCCAGGTCGCCGGGGGCCAGTTCATGGGCGTGCTTGAGGGTAGCCAGGGCCTGGGTGTAGTCGTCGTTGTACAGGTAGATGCGCGCCAGTTGCAGCTGCCCGTCGGCGTCGTCCGGGGTGCTGAGCAGGGCTTGCACGTATTCGTCCAGCACCGCGTCCAGCCGCGCGAAGTACAGGCCCAGGTCGTCGGGGGACAGGCCAAGCAACGCGCGGGCGGCGTGGAAGCGAATCTCCTGGTCATCGTCATCCAGCAGCGGCCCCAGCAGCAGGCTGCGTTGGGCGTCGGGCACCAGGCGCGTCACCGCGTCGATGGCGCCATGGCGCACCAGCAGGTTCTGGCCGTCGGCAAGGTCGGCCTTGACCAGCTTCAGCGCCTGGGGGCTGGGGTAGTTGGGCAGCTCGGCCAGCAGGCTGATACGGCGGATGGGCGACAGGTCCTTGCGGGCCAGCTGCTGGTACAACACCCGCGCCGCCCCCGGCTGGCCGTTGTGCGCCTGTTCCAGCGCCCTGGAATAACTGTGCCGCAGCTCCGGCTCGCTGGGCGCAGGCGCCGGCCGGGTCAGGTACCAGGCAGCGCCCAGCACGATGAACAGGGTGAACAGCAGGGACAGGTTGCGGAAAAGCTTGGGCATTGAGCAGTCCGTAGCGCAGCGGGCTTTTGCAGGGTGGTCAGCTTGGGACAGGTGGGGGGTGGGAGTCAAACGTGGGGTGGGTGTAAAGATCCATCGTCGGGCCAACAAGGCTGCCAACGCTGCTTTATCAGGCCATGGTGCGGTGCAACAAATGTAGGAGCCGCCGGGGTCGCGCCGACCTTGGTCGCGATGCGCCGCGCGGGCGGCGCGCGATCTCAAGGCCGCCACAGCCTCCAAGGCATGCACCTCCAAGCCTCACCGCAATCCTGTAGCCGCTGCCGCCAGGCTGCGCTGGCCGGTGTGAACCCTGAAGATTTCCAGTGAGGGAAAGGGCCACCGCACCCTCGCGG